>CAZXXC010000066.1:12883-22394 GCA_964644665.1 uncultured Methylococcaceae bacterium | reverse complement strand
ATTATCTGTCCAGCCGGGGGGTTCCTTTTCATGTCATCGAACAGGACACATACAGCATCGTCAAGAACATCGTTCCAGAAGGCAAGACGACCTGCGGGCTGTGCTCACGCCTGCGGCGCGGCCTGCTGTATACCTATGCGGCCGAGAACGGCATCACCAAGATCGCGCTGGGGCATCACCGGGACGACATTGTCGAAACTTTCTTTCTGAATCTGTTCTACGGCGGCACGCTAAAGGCGATGCCGCCGAAACTATTGAGCGACGACCGGCGGCACATCGTGATCCGGCCGCTGGCATACTGCCGCGAGAAGGATGTCGCAGAGTATGCGCGGATCAAGGATTTCCCGCTGATTCCTTGCAATCTGTGCGGTTCGCAGCCAAACCTCCAGCGCCGCGCGATGAAGGAGATGCTTCGGGCGTGGGAGAAGTGCCATCCGGGACGCGTCGAAAACATCTTTCGTGCGCTGCAGAATGCTGCGCCGTCGCAATTGGCGGATTCCCGCTGGTTTGATTTCGCCGGGCTCGAAGCGCTGAGGAACTCGGCTCCGGTGGGTGTCGATCGGAATGCCGGACTCGAAATTCTGGAGATCTAGCGGGCATGCAAGTGCGCAGGGGTGGGTTGCGGCATTCGGCTGGTCGGGTGTGGCGGCAGGCTTTGGGCGGTCGGCGGTGATGCAGCGGCCGCGGGTCGGTTTCGTTAGTCTGGGGTGCCCCAAGGCGCTGGTCGACAGCGAGCGCATCCTGACCAAGCTCCGCGCCGATGGGTACCTTTTGGTGCCCACCTATCGCGATGCCGACCTCGTGGTGGTCAATACCTGCGGTTTCATCGACAGTGCGGTCGAGGAATCGCTGGATGCAATCGGCGAGGCACTGGACGAAAACGGCCGGGTGATCGTCACCGGTTGTCTGGGTGCCCGCGCCGAGGAGATCCGCACCCGTTATTCCAACGTACTCGACATCAGTGGGGCGCATGCCTATGAACAGGTGGTTGCCGCGGTGCACCGGCATTTGCCGCCGCCAGCCGATCCATTCGATGCATTGGTCCCGCCGCAGGGCATCAAGCTAACCCCCCGCCACTACGCCTATCTGAAAATCTCGGAAGGCTGCAATCACCGATGTACGTTCTGCATCATTCCGTCGCTGAGGGGCGATCTGGTCAGCCGCCCGATCGGCGAGGTTCTGGAGGAGGCCGAGCGGCTGGTAGCCGCCGGCGTGAAGGAACTCCTGGTGGTGTCCCAGGACACCAGCGCCTACGGAGTCGATGTGCGCTATCGCACCGGTTTCCACGATGGCCGGCCATTGAAGACCCGGTTCTTCGAGTTGGCGGCGGCACTCGGAGAACTGGGCATTTGGGTGCGGTTGCATTACGTGTATCCATACCCGCACGTGGACGATGTCATCCCCTTGATGGCCGAGGGCCGGATCCTGCCGTACCTCGACATTCCGTTCCAGCACGCCAGCCCGGAGGTACTGAAACGCATGAAGCGGCCGGCGGCCGCCGAGGACAATCTGGCGCGTATCCGCCGCTGGCGGGAGATTTGTCCGGAGATCGTGCTGCGCAGCACCTTCATCGTCGGCTTTCCCGGGGAGACCGAAGCGGATTTCGAAGAACTGCTGGCGTTCCTGGAGGAGGCGCGGCTCGACCGTGTCGGCTGTTTCCGATTTTCTCCGGTTAGCGGCGCCGCTGCGAACGACCTGCCCGATCCGGTCGACGAGTCCTTGAAGGTAGAGCGTTATCAGCGACTGATGGAAACGCAGTCCCGGATCAGCGCAGAGAAGCTGGCGGCCAAGGTCGGCCGTATCGGCACGGTGCTGGTCGATGAGGTGGTGGCCGAGGGCGCCGTCGCACGCAGCATGGGTGATGCACCGGACATCGACGGGCAGGTGTTCATCGACGGCGCGACCGACCTGAAAATCGGCGATCTGGTGCGCGTCGAATTCGAACAGGCCGACGAACACGATCTTTGGGCGCACCGTATCGCCTGATGGATCGCCGCCGCGCGCAGCGGCGGTTGCCGTGGCAATGGCGCGTCGCGACACCCTTCCGGGCATCCGCCGGTCCAGCGTGCCCTTCTTCGGGCAGTAGCGGGACGCATGCCGGCGCCCGCAAGGCAGATCAGTGGTGATGGCCGCCCGGCCCGTGCACGTGACCGTGGTCGATTTCGTGGTCCGTCGCATCACGCACGGCGGTGACCTCGACATCGAAGTTCAGCGTCAAGCCGGCCATCGGATGATTGCCGTCCAGCGTGACTTCATCACCGTCGACCTCCATCACCGTGACGAGTTGAACGCCGTCCGGCGATTCGGCCCGAAACTGCATGCCCGGTCGTATTTCGTTGACGCCCGGGAAGGCGCTCCGCGGAACCACTTGGATCAATGCATCGTCGCGAATTCCGTAGGCCTCTTCCGGCGGGACGCTGACCTGGAAGCGGTCCCCCGCCACGTGTCCGGTAAGGGCCTCCTCGAGCCCTGAAATGATATTGCCCATTCCGTGGATGTAGGCGAGCGGCTCGTCTCCGCGCGAGGTGTCGAGAACCTCGCCGCTTTCATTGGTCAGCGTGTAGTGGAGATGAACGACCTTGTGTGAAGAAATGAGCATCGCAAATCCTGAATGACAGTTTGGAAGAACGACCATGATACCCGTTTTCGGCGGCCGGTCGCTGGCAAGGTTTCGCCGCCGCGACGCAGCGCAGGGTCGCCGGAGATACGCAGGTCTCGCGATTTCGGATACGATGCAGAATTGGAGTCCTTCGTTTTCGGCAGCGCTCGTATCGAGCTAGACGGCTCCCTGGCGGCCGGGGGCGGAGGAAGGGCAGGGAATGTTCAGTCAACCAAAATCAAGGGACGTTGCCGGTCCCGACTGTACGATACCGAGGAGGAGAATTCACGATGACACTGATCACTTGTCCGGAATGTTCCGCCGAAATGTCCGATCAGGCTGCCGCATGTCCGAAATGCGGGAGATCGAACGCGCCGCGTGCGGGCGGCACACCGGCGATTCGCACTTTCGCCGGCAAGCTGAAGGCTACAGCCACGTTGCTGGTGGTATTGGCGGTGATTGCGACGGTTTCCGGATTCTGGTGGGGCCCCGCTCTGTTTCTGCCCGGCATCGTGCTGTTCATGTTCGGCATGGCCGCTTAGGTCCGCCGCGCGGCGATCCGGTGTCCGGCCGCGCGATGCGCGACGGCGCCCGACTGCGATCGCGGCCGAGGAAGATCCAGCCGACCGACCGGATCAACGGCGACGCGCATCACGCGCGCCCTGCTGGACGCCGGAGTGCATGGCGGCGAGGATTCCGGACCCGGCAACGCGCTGATCATCGCGCCCGCCGGATTCCGCGAGGAGTTCCCGGCGGTACTTGCGAATGTGATAGCCGAGGATCACGCCAAAGCCGAACATCAGGAGCGGGTGACTACCGGGCAAGCTCATATCGTGTGGTTCGGTCGCGACGCACTGGTCGGTTGGTGAAGAGTCGGTTTCCGTGCTAGTGGCAGCAGATGGGGGCAGCGGCTTCGGAGCCTTCCGATTTGCCGCCGACCGCTCGTGCCGATGCGCGCATCAACGCGATCCGCAGTGCGCCGGTCAGGCTGGAGCCGAGGCCGAGCTGTGCGGCGAAGGCGGGGACCAGAATCAGCGAGGCGAACACGAGACCGGTTCCGAGCAGCAGCTTCGCCGAGTCGGATGAACGGTCTGCAGCTTCTCGGCTGACGGCAGGTAGCGTGGTGCTGGTCATGGCGAATCTCCAAAATCGGTAGGTTTAGTCAACGGCCGAACACCGTTTCGCCTGTTGTAACCAATTATCGTGCCCGTTCTTCCGAGCCCCCGCGGGAGGTAGGTTCGTCTCGCGTACGGCCGAAAAAATCACCCGAATTTTGTGTGGGAAAACACAGCGGGTGTGGGATTTGACCTAGTCGGTTGCGAGACGACGAGCGAAACGGTGGCCGTGCGTGTCTGGTAGCGCCCTGGTTTGATGAGTGATGGGTGGCGGCTCGGGCATGCGCCGGGCACTGAAGCACCGCCATGTGCCGCACGAGTTGTGTACCCCATCCGAAACCGTTGCCGATGCACGGGTCTCGATCATGATCCCCCCGATGCGCGGCAAACGCTCGGGGCGGGGTACGATATACCCGGTCCCGCTTTGCCATCAGTTTCGCCGAGTCAGTTCAGCGGCTTGGTCGCGATCGTCAGCCGGTAAGCTTGGCCTTGCGTACAAGTGGCGATAGGTTCGACCGTGCCACAACTGCCGCCCGAGCCGATCAGGTAGGTTCCCGCTTTGAGCTGCTTCAATGTCAGCCGAGCCAGATCCAGAGCCTTGCCGGAAGTGACTTTGCCTTTCGATTTCTTGCCGTTCACGTAGGGAGACTTGCGGTTGACGTAGGACCCGAACGGGAGCTCGTCGGTGACAACGGTGCCCAGCTTGGTTTGCGGATTGAAATTCAACGGATCCAGGTTATAGACGACGGTGACGCTGGGGCCGGACTGCGCGTAGCCGATCCAGCCGTCGTGGCCATCGATTACGCCCATGGCCAGAAACCCGCCGTCGGGAATGCCGTTGGGCGTCGCGCCGCCATTGTCGCCGAGACCCGCGCTGTCGCCGTTGTCGACGTTATTGGCGATCACCACCTCGCCATTCGGCAGCTTGCCCGGCTTGTTGCTGCGCGGATTGGCGACGTCGTCGTTGGGGCCGCGCAATTGCGCCCAACCGTGATGCGTTGCACTGACCGGGCGGTAGGAATTCTGGCCGAGGGTCCAGACCGTAAAGGCGGGGTTGTCGAGCGGCCCCTGGGCGCCGTCTTGCCCGGTTCCTCGGGCCTTCATCGTGATCGCCACATCATAGCGGATTCCGGCTGCGATCTCCTCCGGTGTGCCGAGGGTAAAGATGTGGAAATCGGCCGTGTGCATCCAGCCTTGGTTCTGCGCCTGGTAATCGGTATAGGCCTTGAACGGCACGAGGTCGTTGTGCGATTTCGATGCCTTGCCGGTCAGGACGCCGAAATCATGGGCTTCGAACGCGCTCGCCTGGGTCGAAAGAGTCACCATGGCGGCGGTGCCCAGCGCGGACAGGATGGCTTTGCGAAGGTTGCGTTTCATCGATTAAGCTCCAATAAATTCGGTATGGGATGTGGTTTGCCGGCTGCTTTTCGCTGTGTTGCACAGCGCTTGAGCCGAGCAAGGCAGCAATACCCGTGCCCGAGTAAGTATTGCGCGCTCCGGTATCCAGAGACACAGGGGCCGAGCGTTGCCGCCGACGCTTCGGTACACCCGGAATTCGGCGGAAGCGGGCCGTTGGCACGGGCGGCTGCCTTCATCGGCGGAGCGGTGCCAAACCGCTGTTCCGTGCGCCGGAAATTTGGTGGCCCGATGTCCGAGAGGGGTCGTTTGTGCGCTCGGGTGTGGGAAATCCCTCAGCGGTATATGGCGGATGCCACGCTTGCTACCCAGGGTATTGCGCTGGGTAAAGAGTCGGGGCAAAGGCGCGGGCCAGGGTACGATACCCCGGCCCGCGATGGATGTGCCCGTCCGGATTCAGGCGCCGTAACGGAACGCGTCGATGAACGGCCGCAGCTTCCCCTGGATGGCGGTGAATTCCTCCTCGTAGCGCCGCCAGCGTGCAACAGAAGACTGATACAGCGGTTGGGCCACTTGCGCATGGCTCGGGCTGCTGATGTATTTGCCGATTGCATTCCTGTGGAATTCGGTGACCCTGGGGTCCCAGGAAAGCCCCACGAAGTCGAAGATCCGCCTGAACGTGTGTTCGAAATCGGTTACGGCATCCTCGTAACGGAATTCGATGTAGTCCAGCGACAGGCGCGACTTGATCGTCATCCACCAGTTCATGACCTGGGCGTAGAAGTCGACCGTGCCTTGCCATGTCAGCAGATGGATCGTCGACGGCGTCGGGATCATCGTCTGCATGAAGCAACTGAGGCATACATCCCGCGGGTCGCGCATCACGAAGATCACCTTGGCGTCCGGGAACAGCACGTTGATCAGGCCGAGATCGACCGTGTTCATCGTGGTCTTGTCCAGGAACCGGCGCTGGTCGAGGTTCGCACCGAACAGCAGCCGCGCCTGCTTCCAGTAATGGTTCCGAAGGTACAGCACGCCGGGCCGGTCGACCCGGCGAAGCCGTTCCGGCGTGCTGGGTTCGCCGGGCACCATCCGTTCCAGTTCCGTGACGACCTTGTAGATGAGATCGCTTTCGTCGGCCACCAACACGTCGGGATGTGCGCCGAGCACCTCCTGGGTCAGCGTCGTCCCCGATCGCATGAATCCCAGCAGGAAGATCGGTGCCGGGCAGTCGTTCGGAAAGCTCGCGCCGGACCAGCGTCCCAGAAGTTCCCGGTCGAACCGGGCGGTGTTGGTCCGGATCATGTCGGGGACCAGAGCAGCGCTCTGCTTCCGGACTTCGGGCAGCGCCGCCGAGAGTTCGCCGGCCGCATGCAGGTGCGGAAACACACCCGCATATTCCCCCATCTGGTCGAGCAGGCGGGCGAGTTCCTTGCGCGTGCGGAACTCCTCCTCCGTGCTCAGCGGCTGCTGCAGGACTTTGGTAAAGCGCGCCTTGGCGTCCTCGTTCAAGCCTTCGGCCGCTTCCAGCGTGCCGAGCAGGATTTGCAGCACGGCGCTGTGCGGCGCCAGACGCACCGCCTGACGCCCGGCGGCCAGGGCCGACTTTTTCTGATTCAGCCGCGAATAGGTCAACGCCAGCAACTGATATCCGCGTACATCGGCACCGTTGATCTGTACCGCCTGCCGGCCCAGCTCCAGCGCACCCGGGTAATCATTCCAGTGCTGAAGCTGCTCCGTCAGTCCGAGCAGCAGGGCGGTGTCGCGGGTCTTGCGGGCCTTCCTGACCAGCAGGTGGCCGGCTTGGCGCAGATGAGCCAAGCCCTCCTCGCGCCGGCCGAGCCAGCACAAGGTCTGCCCCACGCAGGCCTTGGCCTGGGCGTCCTTCGGGTTCTCGGTCGCGGCTTTCTCGAACCAGGCCAGCGCTTCGGGGAGGTTCCTGGATTGCATCGCGGCGGCGCCGCGCTGTATGGCGTTCGTCATTTGTCGAAGTTGTCTGCGGGGGGGCGGATTTTGGGCTCGCGGGTGCTCCGTGCCAATGTGCCAGGTGGTGAACCGGGGAGAGCGGACCAACTCACGGTACTTCTTGTGTCGCTACGGAGAAGCGAACTTGGAGACGGTGGGCCGGGCGGGGGATTCACCCCCGTTCGGAAGGTTCCTGGCTCGGTGCGTTTCGGTATCCGTCAAACGTCGGTAACGGGGTTCCAACCCCGTCCCGCTGTGCGTAAAGGAGTTCGGTCAGCGGCGCCATCACGATTCCGTGGCGGAGAACACTTTGTCGAACACCTCCCGCAGTGCCAGCGAACAGTCGATGGCATCTAGCGGCAGGATTGCTTCCAGGCCCTCGGCCTCGGTCAGCACCCAGCCCTCCGGTGTCCGTCGGTAACGCTCGATTCGCGGCGTATCCTGGGACACCAACAGATACTCGCGCAGCGATTCGATCCTGCGGTAGCTGGCGAACTTGCCGCCGCGGTCATAGGCTTCGGTGGATGGCGACAACACTTCGATCACCAGCGTCGGGTTCAGCAACGTATCGAGATGGTCGTCCTCGAATTGCGGCGCGCCGCAGACCACCGCGAAATCGGGGTAGTGGTAACTGCGCGACTCGGCTGTCTTGACGCGCATATCGGCGGCATAGGCTTCGCAGGGACGCCCTTTCAGTTGATTCCGCAATTCCCCGGCCAGATTCACGGCAATCAGATTGTGCTGTCTGCTGGCGCCGGTCATCGCGAAAATTTCACCGTCGTGAAATTCGCATTTCGTTTCCGAACGGCGTTCCAGCGCCAGATATTCCTCAATGCTGTAGCGGCGCGTGGTGGTTACGGCAGACATGCTCTGTGCTTCCTCATTCGCGGTCTCGCGACTGGACGGGGCGTGTACCCCTCCCAATGTTGCCGGCTTGGTCCGTTCGGTGCTCACCATACTGCGGGGGCGGGGTTCAAACTCCTTCTCGCTGTGTCGGCTCTTGAAAACACAGCGTAACATGAGTGTCCGGAATGTTCCCGGCTCGTTGCGTCCCTGCTCGCCGAGAGCCGGGGACGGGGTGCAACCCCCGTCCTGCGGTGAGTCAAGGGCGGTTCTGCCGTCGCTTCGACCGTTCCTTTTGGGGACTGAGCGCGAGTTGCAGCAGGATTCGCTGGTACAGCCGTTCCTCCTCGCGCGTGACTTTGCCATCGGCCAGCATGACCGTGTCCAACTGCCGCGCGATGGTCTCACGCTGTTCGATGGTCAGGTCTTCCCGAAGCAACCGGCAGGCCTGCTCGATATGACCCGGTTCTTCGATCAGGTGACCGGCGGCGAGCAACAGGTCCAGCCGTTGGCGTTCCGGTAGTGCGAAGGCTTTGGTGCAGAATTCGACGATGGCCGTGACTTCGGCCGCAGTGTAAACATGATCGGCGCGGGCCAGCGCCAGAAGCACCGCGTTGGCGGCCAGCCGAGTGCTCGTCTCCAATGGTTCATTGGCAGGGTCGCGGTTGTGGAGCCCGAGTTCCGTGAAGTCGATGGCGGCCATGTCTCCTCCGGTCCATCCCGGTTTGCTTCGTCACTGCGAGGGGTCGTATTTGTCCGAATCCGAGGCAGCAGCCGCGCGAAAGGCGCTCGCCGCCGAATATCTGGCTTATTCTCGGCGCGGCAGGCCGCCAGTGGCCGCGTTGACCTACGCCTGAGCTTTTGTCACATGACTCCGCCGTCTGACGATGCCCATCGATGCCAGCACCGAGCCGAACAGCCAGACGGCGGCCGGGACCGGCACGGCGGCGACGTTGCCCGGCACCACGGCCCAGACATTACTGTAGCGGGGAGCGTCGTTGACCGTCAGTGAAAAGCTGTCGACTGTTCCGGTGAGTGGTCGCGCGACATAGGCATCCGTGGCACTGGTCAGACTCGATGTCCAATAGAAGGGGGGCACCCAGGTAAACGGGGGTTTCGCCCCGGCCCCGGCTCCTAGTGCAGCAATCAGGTTTGAGGCTTCGGTACTGGTCGGCAGCCGCCAATCGGAGACGGTCTGGCTGCCGTACTGGTAGGTGAAGCTATCGGCCCAGGCGGTGGCTGCCCACCAGCTTCCCACCCAGCGACCGAGTCCCGTCTGGTAACTGAGATCGTTGGCGGCGATCGTATGAGGAGAGCCCCCCAATGGTGTCACGACCTCACCCACTAGAGGTCCGGTGTAGGGGTCCGAGGCAGCGTTAGCGGTGGTGGCTGCGATGTTGTTGGTAAACGCATACCCATCGGAAATCCAGGTCACGTCGGATACGTCGTCGTAAATCAGTCCATTGCCGATGTCGACGAGTGCCGCCTGGGAATCTGCGCAAAACATGGATGCCGATAGCAACAACGAAGAAGCGATTGGCGCTTTTTTGACATTCAAACGTTTCATAGGAGATCACCTTGTGGGGGTGGACGTCGCTTCTTGTGATGAACCGGGTGCTTGGCTTCACCTGCG
>CAZXXC010000066.1:9694-12783 GCA_964644665.1 uncultured Methylococcaceae bacterium | reverse complement strand
TTGTGGGGGTGGACGTCGCTTCTTGTGATGAACCGGGTGCTTGGCTTCACCTGCGCGCCAGTCATTGCCGCCGGACGGGGTCGGTGCCGCGTCCGGAAGGCTTAGGGGCGACCGTGGTCACATCGCGCTGAAGGTCGCCGTGCTCAAGATTCGCGGGAGTCCTCACGATGAGAAAGAAGATCCCACCGGGCGGCTTGCCGCCCGGTGGGCCGTTGATGACTAGGACGCGCCGTTCGTGCAGCAGCGGGGTTCGATGTTCCGCTTTCGCCAGGCAGGCATTGGGGCGTCTGGCCACCAACCATATGCCGCGAGAGGATTCAGGCGAGGACCTTCCGCTCCTTGCGCCGCCCGATCACGCCCATCCCGGCCAGTGCCGAGCCGAACAGCCAGACGGCAGCCGGGACCGGAACCGGCGCAGTTTCGATACCCAGCTTGTAACCCTCGAACTGCGCGGCCCAGAGAAGGCCACCGACACCTCCGACATAAACCGAATAGTCCCCCGCCGGCAAGGTGACGGTCCAGGGGCTGGTTGAGGTGATGTTGTTGTTGTGATCGAAGTAGGTGACGCCGGTCGTGCCGAACGGATTCGACGCCGTATAAGAACCGGGAGCGCTCGCCAGTGCGTTCCAACTGATGTGGTGCGTGTAACCGGTGCCGGTATCGAATCCGTTGAACAGCGTGATACCGAACACGGCATTGGGGTCATGTCCTGCAGTGGTCAGCTCCGGTGTGAACGTTACATTGGTAGTTTGGGTCAAGCGAAACAGGCCAATGTCGGTGTTGTGCGCCCAACCCTGTGCGTTGGCCGGATTGCCGAAACCGGTATCCTGCCAGGCACCGCGACCGATGTCCATGTCGGCATCAATGCCGGAGTTCGCGCGCGAGAGTTCGACGCTTTCACCTGCTGCCATCTCCGTGGCCCAGTTCACGATACCCCGGCCGCTGTAACCGAGGGGCAGCGTCCCTGCCGGAAGGCCTGTAAACGACGTTGGATTGACACCCGTATTTGTTGCATCAGTGCAACTCACCGCCCCAAAACAAGTCGCGTTGCCGTAAACCCAGCCGTCTGTTTTCAACGCGCCAACCGGTGTTCCCGCACCGTAGGTGTTGTAATGGACATTCGCCGCCGAGGCGTTGGATACCGCGGCCAGCGACAGTGCTGTGCCGGTCATCGCCAGGGCCACGGCATGGGCCAGTTTTGTCTTCCTCATCATAATGTCATCCCCAAACAATCGTCATTGAAGGAACACTCAGCCACGCCCGGCTGAGGGTCTCGCCGTCCCATCGTGAAGCGCTCGACCGCGATGCATTTTCAGCCGCGGGCTTTGCCCTTCCGAAAGGAGTTTGCAGTCACAATGCAATGAGCCCGATGCGCCGCGCGTCCGCGCGCAGTTGGCATCGACTCCCCATTACGTGGGAGGCAACCTGGCCGTCTTGTCTTCCTTCAAGACCCTGGGCTTTCCGACCCCGTCTCGCGGCGGGTGTGGCAAGATTCGTTGATCGACACAGGCAAAAAGTGACATCCCTGTCCGACGGCGGTCCCTCGCCGTCGCACTCCTCGACCGCCGTTCCCTCGCAGGAGGACGATCTTGATCCGCTTAATGGATAGGCACACGCTGTGCCAATAAATAACGTATTGAAGTAAAAAGGATTACGGTTGGTCTCCGCGGGGTGGGTCCGGCATTTGCCGGCACGTTGCGGCATTTGCCGCAGGCCGGACGGGGCATCCACGCCGTCCGGAAGCTTTGGCGATCGGCGGAGAATCCTGCGTGATACCTGCGGTGGATGTGTCGCAAACGTTCCGGGCCGGGTCACAGACCCGGCCGCGCGCGGGGCCGCCGTTACTGCAGAGGTGGTCGAGTCTGCAGGATGGCCTGCACTACTTCCTTCGGGTGAAGACGGCCGCGCAGTTGTGATTGGCGCTCAAGTCGAGAGGGATTCGAGCTGCCGGGCCTTGACAGTCGCCTCGCCAGCCGGAAAACACGGACCCTTTGGCAGCCTTTGCGATCAACCTGACGTTGGTCCCGGCCGTGAAGGCGGCGCTGCAGTTCGTGCCGCAATCCAGGCCTTGCGGATCGCTGGTGACCCGGCCTTTGCCCGTGCCGGCCAGCAGCACCCTGGCGTAGGCATTGTTCGGATCCTGCGTTTCGCTCGTGTAAGTGGCCTCGATGAAGACCGTGGAGTTCGTTGACGTGAAGGGAAATTCCTGAAAGGTCGGGAGTTTTCCGATCTGATCCACCACGACCAGCCCTCGGATCACCTTGCCGAAGACCGCATAGCCGGCGTTGCCGGTCTGGACGTTGTAGTCGAGAGTGGGGTTGTCCTTGGTATTGAGGAAAAATTGCGAAGTGGCTGAATTCGAGTCATTGGTGCGCGCCATCGCGATGGTGCCGCGCAGATTGCTGAGCTGATTGGCGGCTTCGCTCGGGATCGGTTCGTGAGTAGATTTCCTTTTGCCCTGCAGGTCGAAGCCGCCGCCCTGGATCACGAAATCGGCGACGACCCGGTGGATCAGGGTATTCCGGTAGAAACCTTCGCCGATGTAGGTCAGGAAATTGTTCACGGTCACCGGCGCCTGAGCGGGGAACAGCTCCACTTCGATGGTTCCAAGGTTGGTTTGCAGTTCGACGAAGTTTACGGCTGCCGTTGCGTCGGCGCCCCCCAGAAGCGCCGCGACTGTTCCCAATGCATGAATCTGTTTGCGCACAATGAATCTCCAGCCTCGCAGGCAATCGGTGGTTCGGAAAGACGGGAAAACGTGGAGCAGCCAGGGCAAGATCGTCTCTGGCTTGCGTCTTCGGCATCTGCCGCTGCCCCGCCGTTTTCCAGCGAAAAGAAGATCTGGAGAGCGCAGCAACCAGTATGCCAGGGGCGAATTCAGGCTTTCAGAGGTGTCGCCGAGCGCCAAGTGTGGCAAGTTCCGCGCTGAGGTGTGTCAAATTCCATAGTTGCTTCTGGACGGAATTTGGCGTTCCGCGGGCCGGCCGGGGTTCGTAACCCCGGTGCGGGGGCTTTTGCGATCTGCCGAGTTCTGGGGTGAGATTGCGGGCGCTGGGGTGGGGCAGAACGTTCGGGGCGGGGTCACAGAC
>CAZXXC010000066.1:0-9684 GCA_964644665.1 uncultured Methylococcaceae bacterium | reverse complement strand
GGGGTTTTTGGGGGCGGCCCGGTGGGGGGGTTGTGTGGGGGGGCCGGGGGGGGGCCAAAACGGGGGGGGGGGGCCCAACCCCCCCCCCCCCGCCGCAGGGGCTGCGCCTGTTCAGTGGGAAGGCGTCGACCAGCCCTTTCCGTTCCCTTCGATCGCGGCTCGGCTGTGCACGGATGTGCCGTCCATGATCCACAGCCTGATCTTGCCGTTCTTGCGGTTGCTCCAGAGCACATCGGGCATCCCGTTTCCGTCGAAGTCGTCGATCGAAGCCGGATACCAGGCGCGAGGCAGCGAGGGTAGTCCGACCACGGACGTCCGATTACTCCCGTCCATCAACCAGATTTGGTTCTCCCGGGTCACCCGATTCCGCCACAGCACATCCGCCCGGTTGTCGTCATCGAACAAGCCGGTGCCTCCGAACATCCATTCGCTGGTTTGCGTCGGGGGAATCTCGGTGGACTGTACGGTGATTCCGGCCATCAGCCACAAAGTATTTTGGCCGGTAGAGGCGTTGTACCACCAGACGTCGGGGCGGCCATCCCCGTTGAAGTCGGCGGCGGCCGCCAGGCCGGAGCCGGGAGGAGCGCTCGGCAGCGCGACCGCGCTCTTGAACGCCGTGCCATCCATCAGCCAAAGTCGGGTTTCGCTGGTGATCGGGTTGTGCCACAGGATGTCCGTCTTGCCGTCGCCGTCGAAATCGCCGGTTCGGACTTCCCCGAACGCCGTCACTTGATCCGGCAGCACGGCTTCGCTCTTGACCTTCGATCCCTTCATCAGCCAGATTTGATTCTGCCCGGTCGCGCGGTGGCGCCACAGGATGTCGGGTTGCAGATCGCCGTCGAAGTCGCCGGTCGCCGCCAGCAGCCAGGACTTGCCTTTCCTGGGCACATCCTTTTCGGCCGAGACCTTGCCGTCGACCATCAGCCAGAGCTTGCCTAATCCGGTCCGGTGGTCGCGCCAGAGTAGATCGCCGTAGCCGTCGCCGTTGAAATCCCGTCGGGGCGGGGGCACGAAGCTCGCCGTGACGTTCCGGGTCTCGCTGATGTCCACTGTGCACGGACCCGAGCCGCTGCAGGCGCCGCTCCAGCCGCTGAAACGCCAGCCCTGATCCGCTTTCGCGGACAGCGTCACGGACTGCCCGGCACTGAACGAGAAGCTGCAGGTCGTGCCGCAGGCGATGCCGGCCGGATCGCTGATCACGGTGCCGTGACCGCCGTTGGTGACGGTCAGCGTGTACTCATTCCCCGGTGGAATGACCGTAAAGGCCGCGCCGACATTCCTGGCCTCGCTCATCGTCAGCGTACAGGCGCCGCTCGCGTTGGTGCAGGCGCCGCTCCAGCCGCTGAACTGATAGCCCGAATCCGGGGTGGCAGTCAGTGTCACCGACCGCCCCTGATCGAAAGATGTGCTGCAGATTGTGCCGCAGGCAATACCCGCGGGCGAACTGGTGATGCTGCCGTGGCCGCCGTTGCTGACCGTCAGCGTGAACTGGTTCGGCGGTGGGATCGGAGCGAATGTCGCGGTGACGTTCTTCGCTGCGTTCATCTCCAGCGAACAGCCGCCCGAGGTGTTGGTGCAGGCGCCGGTCCAGCCGCTGAACTGATAGCCGCTGTCGGGTGTCGCGGTCAGCGTGACCGCCTGTCCGCTGGAGAACGAGAAGCTGCAGGTCGCGCCGCAGTCGATGCCGGACGGCGTGCTGGCCACCTTGCCGTGGCCGCCGTGGGTCACCGTCAGCGTATATTCACTCGGTGGCGGAATCACCGTGAAGGTCGCGGTGACGTTCTTCGCGGCGTTCATGACGACCGTACAAGTGCCCGAGGTTTCGGTGCAGGCGCCCGACCAGCCGCTGAATTGATAGCCGGCATCCGGTGATGCGGTCAGCGTGACCGTCTGCCCGGAAGGGAAGAAGCGGCCACAATCGACTCCGCAATCGATGCCGGTCGGCTCGCTGCTGACCCTTCCGTGCACCGGATTCGTGATCGTCAGCAGGTACTGGTTGGGTGGCGGCACCGGCGCGAAGTTCGCGGTGACTTCCTTGGGGTCGTTCATCTCGACGATACAATCGCCGGCGGCGTTGGTGCAGGCGCCGCTCCAGCCGGTGAACTGATAGCCGCTATCGGGGCTGGCCGTCAGCGTGACCGAGGCGCCGCTGTCAAAGGCGCTGCTGCAGGTCGCGCCGCAGTCGATCCCGGCTGGCGCGCTGGTGACCTTCCCATTCCCCCCGTTGACTACGGTCAATGCGTACTGGCCGGGCGGAACCGCCGCGAATGCCGCTGTGACGCTGCGAGCGTCGTCCATCGTGACCGTGCAGGTGTCCGTCCCGGAACAGCCGGCCCCGCTCCAGCCGCTGAACTGATAGCCGCTTTCCGCGACCGCCGTCAGTGTCACCGCCTGCCCGCTGGGGAATGATGCGCTGCACGTCGCGCCGCAGTCGATGCCGGCGGGTGAACTGGTCACCGTGCCATGTCCGGGGTTGGTCACCGCCAGGGTGAACTGGGAAGGTGGCGACGCGATGAACGTGGCTGTGACGGTCTGATCGCCATTCATGGTGACCGGGCAGGTTCCCGTGCCGGAACAGCCGGCTCCACTCCAGCCGCTGAACGTGTAGCCGGCGTCCGCTGCCGCGGTCAGCGTGACCGCCTGTTCGCTGGCGAACGAGAAGCTGCAGATCGTGCCGCAGTCGATGCCGTCCGGGTCGCTGGTTACCTTGCCGTGGCCGCCATTGTTGACGGTGAGGGCGAACTGGGAGGGGGTAATTTTCTTGAAGGTCGCGGTGACGTTTCGATTTTCAGTCATCGCGACGTTACAGTCCGCCGATCCCGTGCAGGCACCGCTCCATCCATCAAAGGTGTAACCGCTGTTGGGCTCTGCCTTCAGCGATACGTTCGCATCCTTGTCGAAAGCGAAGCTGCAGGTCTCGCCGCAATCGATTCCCGATGGAGTGCTGGTCACTTTCCCGTTGCCCTGTCGCGTGAGTGTCAATGCAAACTTGTCGGGCGATGTGATCACGGCGAATGTTGAGATGACGCTTTGCGCCGAATTCATCGTGAGGTCGCAACTTCCGGTCCCGGAGCAGGCACCGCCCCAGCCGTCGAATGTGTAACCGCTGTCGGCCGACGCGGTCAGACTGACCTTCGTGCCTTGGACGTAGCTCTGGGTACAGGTGGAGCCGCCGGTGCCGCAGGTGATGCCGTTGCCGGAAATCGTTCCGTTAGCGGGTTTGGTTACTGTGAGAAGGAATTGCGGCGGCGATTCCGCGGTAAACGCGGCCGTGACGCTCTTCGGCGCATTCATTGTGACGCTGCAGCTTCCGGTGCCCGAGCAGGCGCCGCTCCAGCCGCTGAACTGGTATTTGGAATCGGGAGTCGCGGTCAGAGAAACCACAGCCCCGTCCTGGAAACTTTGGCTGCAGGTCGAGCCAGCGGTTCCGCAGTTGATGCCGTTGCCGGAAATCGTTCCGTTGGTCGGTTTGGTCACGGTCAAGGTGTAGGTTGGCACCGCGACGAAGTTCGCCGTGGCGCTCTTGGCCTTGTCCATCGTCAGGTTGCAGGTTGCCGTACTGGCGAAGCCGGCACAATCGCCGGTCCATTTGTCGAATTTCGAGTTGCCGCCGGGGCTTGCGGTCAGCGCCACCGCCGTGTTGGGATTGAAATCGGAGTTGCAGCCCGCGGTACTGGAAGTGGAGCAGTTGATGCCGGATGGGTTGCTGGTCACCGTCCCGCTGACGCCGGTGCCGGTCGCGGTGGTGCTGACGTTCAAGGTGTATTTGGCGGGAGCGGCAGCAGCGATGCGGAGCTTGTAGCCTTCGAACTGGGCGGCCCAAAGCAGGCCGCCGACGCCGCCGACATAAATCGAGTAGTCACCGGCCGGCAGTTCGACCGACCAAGGGCTGGTGGAGGTAATATTGTTGTAGTGGGCATGGTAGGTCACGCCGGTCGTGCCGAACGGATTGGAGACCTGGTAGGAACCCGGCGCGCTTGGTTTCTGATTCCACGTAATGTGGTGCGTGTAGCCGTTGCCGGTGTCGAAGTCCTTGAAGATGGTGATTCCGAACACCGCGTTCGGATCGTGGCCGGCGGCGGTCAGTTCGGGCGTGAAGGTCACGGTGGTCTTGGTCGCGAGCCGGAACAGGCCGATGTCGGTATTGTGCGCCCAGCCTTGGGCGTTGGCCTCATTACCGAGACCGGTGTCCTGCCAGGCGCCGCGACCGATATCGATGTCGATGCCAGCGATTCCGCTCCGCGCTTGGGCATCGGCGGCCGAAATTTCGACGGTTTCGCCGGCTCCCATCTGCACCGCCCAGTTGACGATAGCGGTGCCGGTGTAGCCGAACGGTAGCACACCGGCGCCGAGACCCGTGAACTGCGCGGCGTTGGCTGCATTCTTGGTATTGGTGCCATCAGTACATTTGTTGTTGGAGAAGCAGCCACTCTTCCATGGTGCGTCTCCGTAAACCCAGCCGTCGGTGAAGGTTGATCCGACGGCGGAGCCTTGGCCGTACTGATTGTAATAAACGTCGGCGGCCTGAGCGGTCGACGCCGGCCCGAGGGATGCGGCCGTTCCGGTCAAGGCCATCGCGACCGCTCGCGCTAGGTGGGTTCTCGTCATCATGGCATTGCCTCGTTATGTACGGCATTTCCGCCCCCAAATTTTCCGCCGGACGGGGTATGCACCCCGTCCGGAACGTTTCGGTGCCGGCGGGCTGCCTGGGTATCGTTCATCGGGTCGGTGTTCGGCAAACGTTCGGGGCAGGGCACCATGCCCCGCCCTGCAATTGACGCCCGGATCGGTTGCGGGACTAGTGCGCCGGAGTGGCCCAACCCCTGGAGAAGGCGGTTACCGCGGCTTTCCTCTTCAGCTCGGTGCCTTCCATCACCCACAGCCGGTTCTTGCCGTTCCCGCGGTTCCGCCACAGGATCTCGGTCCGACCCTTGCCGGTGAAGTCATCGATGCTCGCCACGAACCAGGCCTTGCCGGTCGCTGGAAGCTCGACGCTGGAGGTTTGGCTGCTACCGTCCATCAGCCAGAGCTGGTTGGCGCCGGTCGCGCGGTGGTGCCACAGCACATCGGCCTTGATGTCGTCGTCGAACAGGCCGGCTCCCGCCAGTACCCATCCGCCGGGTTGGGCGGGCGGCGTGACGGTGGATTGCACCGCAGTTCCAGCCATCAGCCACAGGCTGTTCTCGCCGCTCGCAGCATTGTTCCACCACACATCCGGCGTGCCGTCGCCGTTGAAGTCATCGATTTCCGACAAGGCGTAGCCGGGAAGTGCGGCCGGCAAAGCGACGGCGCTCTTGAAGCTGGGGCCATCCATCAGCCACAGGCTGGCCTCGCCGGAGGCGGGGCTGTGCCACAAGAGGTCCGGGTTTCCGTCGCCGTCGAAGTCGCCGGTGCGTACCGCGGTGAAGGCGGTGGCCTGGTCGGGCAGCACGACGACGCTCTTGGCGGTCGTCCCCTTCATCAGCCACAGCTGATTCTGCCCGGTCGCCTGTCGGCGCCACAGCACGTCGGCACGCTGGTCGCCGTCGAAGTCGGTGACGGCCGCGATCGACCAGCCCTTGCCCTTGGTGCTCACCGAGCTGCTGGCTTTCAGTTGGTTGCCGATCATCAGCCACTGGTTGTTGCGGCCGGTCTTGCCCTGGCGCCAGAACAGGTCGGCCCGGCCATCCCCGTCGAAATCGCGGCGAGGCGGCAGCGCAAACGTTGCTTTGATGTTCCGGGCAGTGTCCATGCTGACGGTGCAGACTTCCGCCCCGCCGCAGGCGCCGCTCCAGCCGGCGAAGCGCCAGCCGGTGCTCGGAGTGGCGGTCAGCGTGATCAGCGTGCCGCTGTCGAAAGAGTTGCTGCAGGTGCCGCCGCAGTCGATCCCGGCCGGCGAACTGGTCACGGACCCCGACCCGCGCTTTTCGATCGCCAGCGGATAGGGGCCGGTGCCCGTCGCCGTGAAGCTTGTCGTGACGGTTCGGGCTTCGCTCATCGTGACGCTGCAGGAATCGGTGCCGGAACAGGCGCCGCCCCAGCCGGTGAACTGGAATCCGCTGTCCGGCGCGGCGGTCAGCGTCACGGTAGTGCCGCTGTCGAACGAGGCGCTGCAGGTGGAACCGCAATCGATGCCAGTCGGTGAACTGGTCACTTTGCCGTTGCCGCCGTTGGTGACGGTCAGTGCGAACTGACCGGGAGGTGCGGTAATGGCAAAATTGGCCGTGACGTTCTTGGCCGTGTCTATGGCCACGGTGCATTGACTGGTGGTACTGGTGCAACCGCTCCAACTGCTGAACTGGTAGCCGCTGGACGGGGTGGCGGTCAACGTGACGGTGGCGCCGCTGTTGAACTCGAACGAGCAGGCATTGCCGGTGCTGCCGCAATCGATGCCGGCTGGCGAACTGGTGACGTTGCCGTTGGCGCTCTTGGTCATCGTCAGTGGGAATTTGCCGGAGGGAGGGGGCGTGGCCGCGTCGAACTTGGCAGTGACGTTCTTGTCCTTGTCCATCGTGACGGTGCACGGCCCGGAGCCGTTGGTGCAGGCGGAACTCCATCCGCTGAACTGGCTGCCGTTGTCCGGTGCTGCGGTCAGCGTGACCTGTTTTCCGCTGTCGAAAGTTGCGTTGCAGATCGTGCCGCAGTCGATACCGGCCGGTGAACTGGTGACTTTGCCGCTGCCAGTGCCGATCTTGCCGACGGTCAGCTTGGGTTTGGCCGGCGGAGCGGCGCCCGAGATGACGAACTGATAGTCGTTGCGGGTTTCGGTCCAGTCGCCGGCCTGGAATCCGCCCAGGTAGATCGTATAGACCTTGCCGGCCTCGGCCGTGAACGTGGCGCTGTTGCCGACCACGTCATCCAGGATCAGCTTGGCCAGACCGCTGGCGCCGGCGAGCGGCGGGTTCTCCGAAATCGGCTTCTCGTTGTTGCCGACGGCCTGCGCCTCGGCCGGCGTGACTGCGTGCCAGCCTTGGTGGTGGTTGTAGTTGCCGGTGTACGAGGTCTGTCCTTCGAAGACGGTAAAGCCGTATTTCGGTGTGACATTGGTTTGGCCGCTCGCCAGCAGGCTCGAGATCGTCAGCGTGACGGCCTGGGTGACTTCCGACCGGAACAGGCCGATGTCGGTGTCATGCGCCCAGCCGGTGTCGATATTGTCATGCCAGGCGCCTTTCGCGGTGTCGATGTCGGCATGTATCTTGTAACGGGTGAACGCGTCGTTGTGCGAGACCGTCACGCTGTCGCCGGACGACTCCAGCACGGCCGTCCAGTTCAGGGTCTGATTGCCTTTGTACTGGAATTTGGGATCGTCGCGCGGGTCCTTGCCCGCCCACGGAACGACCTTATTCCCGGTCGGTACCTGCTTGCTCGGATTGTTCGAGGTGCCAGGCCCTGCGCCGCAGTAACTGCCGGCCACCTGACACTCGGCCGGTGCGGTCGATGAAGCGGCGGTCGTCCTCATCCAGCCGTCGGTGCCGTTGCCGCCGGACACCAGTGAATTCGGTGCCGGTCGGTCGTGGTTGAAGGTGTTGTACGAGGTCGTCCCCCCCGAGGCGGTGGCGGTGACTACGGAAAGGGCGGTGCCGGTCATGGCCATCGTGACCGCGTGGGCCAGCTTGCTATTCGTCATCATGTCTTGGGTGTCCCGTCAAGTGTTGGATGAAACAACCGCCGGGCCGGGATTCGGCGCGGTGCGCGGTCGGCACACCGCGCCGCGGCCGGCACGTGATGTTTCGTCGCCTATTGCGGCAGGATTTCGTCGAACGCCTGCAGTGGCGGCAGGCCGAGAGCGCTGCGTCCGCCGGCGCCGACGGCCGGTATGCGCAGTTTCCGGTCCTTCGCCCGGCCGGGGTGCTTCGGGTCCGGTACCACTGATTGGGTATTCCCGAAGTGTCCGTCGTAGACCTCGATCGCCGGGTGGTCGAACGGCGCCGATTCGTTTTTCACGCGCGGGTCCGTCAGGGTCAGCAGAAAGGCCACAAGAGCGTCCCGTTGTTGCTGAGTTAGTCCCGGGTTCGGCAGCAGAATGAACGACGAGGCGTGGCTGGTGAAATTTCCGCCGTTGCCGGCCGGTTGCTCGCGCATGTATTGCTCGATGACCTGAAGCAGCGTCGCCGCCCCGCCGTTGTGGAAATACGGGCCGGTCAGCTCGACGTTGTAGAGCTGCGGCACCTTGAACGTGCCGACTCCCAATCCGAGCTTGTTTTTGGGTGAGCCTGCCGTGGCTTGCGCTGCCGCTTCGGTCGGCACTTTGGCGGTCTGCGCTTTGCTGCCGCTGCAGCCATGGCTGCCCGGCGGCGCCAGCGGGTCATCGCGCAGTTCCCCCGCCTTGAAGTCGGCAGTGAACTTCAGACCGAACGCACAGGCCTCGATCAGCGGTAATGCATCCAGTACCTGAGTTTGGTCACCGGTCAGCAAGCCGACGTACTGCGAGGCAAACGACAGCGGATGGCCCAAATCGTCGATTCCGGCCAGGCCCGGATCATCCGCCTCGGGAGATGATCCGTTGTTCTCGTAGCCGATGTCGGTCAGGATGGGTGTGAATTCCGTGTTCATCCGGCGGTCCATCATCGAGCGCTCGATGACGGTGCCGTCCTTGAACGTGGTCGTCCGATTGGTCGCGGTGCTCAGGGTGGGGCCGGTATGGCAGATGATGCAGTGGAGGTCGTTGAATAGCTGGTACCCTTCCATCTCCTGCGCGGTCAGCACGCCGTTGCTGTCCGAGAAGGTGCTGCCGTTGAGCACGATCTTGCTCTGGTCGAAGCGGGTCTGATCCGAGATCAGGGTCTCGCCGTAGAGCTGGATCGCGAGTCCGAAGAACATCGAGAAGTTGGCTTCCATCTGGCTGAAGCGCTTCTTGCTGTAGGCCGGCTTGCCGAACCGCGACTTCACCCCCGCGGACCAGTACCGCGGCGCGAAGGTCTTCTGAATCAGCTCTTGATAGGTATATTTCAGGCCTTTGCCGCCGGAGTCCCGGTGCTCTCCGCCAAGTACGCTGTCGCTGGGGTCGATGGCCTGCTTTTCCAGCGCGTGCCGGTTCAGCAGTTTGCGGGCGACATCGGGCCAGGTGCGGCCTTTGCAGGACATTTCGATCTCGTTCAGCCCGGGGCCGGTCGCCAGCGATGCGAGAGAGGCATTCTGCAGCGCCAGCCGTTCCTTCCTGACCCGGCCGTCGGGCTTTGCCACCCAGACGAAGGCGTCGGGATCGCGCGGCCCGAACGGCGTCACGCCGTTGAACTCGTTGTTGGCGCGGCCGTCCCAGAAGTTGCGGTCGAACAGCACCGAGTTGATGAACGTGGGCGCATTGCGCGGCTCCACCCGCCGGGTGTGGATACCGCCGACATTGAACGTCTGGTCGAGTTGATCGCCGGTGTAGGGTTCGCAGACATCGTTGCCCGAACCGTGGGTCCGGACCTTGACGAAGGTGCCGGAAAAGGTTCCGGCAGATGCGGCGACATTGTCGGTGTCGGCCATCCTGGGGTTGAAATATAGCGGAAAGTCACCGGCCTTCATCTGGTAGTTCGACAGATTCTTACCCCGCGGGTCTTCGGGATCGAACGCGTTCGGATCCGTCGCGTGGGCCGGACTGCGCGCCTTGTTCGGCGCGATCTGGTTACGGGTGCGGGCGTCCGCGCCGGCGTGGAAGTGACAACTCGCGCAGGCGACGCCGTCGCTGCCGACATTGGTATCCCAGAACAAGGCCTTGCC
>CAZXXC010000065.1:0-23065 GCA_964644665.1 uncultured Methylococcaceae bacterium | reverse complement strand
GAACAGGTGGCCGAATGCGATTGGAATCACAGGCCGAATGACGTCGGAATTCGCACATTACATCGATGACATTGAGAGACTTGGGTGGCCAACTCCGGGATAAAGAAACGTCATCTCTGCCGCGATGCACAACTGGGAGAGCCAGCGGACCAACCGTGTCGTTATTTTCTCTGCCATACGGCATACGGCCGGGTCGGGATTTTAGAGTCAGGTACGCACGAAGCAAGAGCTGATGCTTCGCCTACCAGACGTCCGCTCACGCACCCTCACCCGTCGCTGTCCATCGTTGACAAGGCCCGGCCAAGGGGGGCATCCTCATCTCCCAATGGGCGCCAGCGTCCATTGAAATTCCTATCCGGTTGAAATTGCTGCTTGTTTTGAACGCTCTCGGTTGGCTCGTGTGGTCGGTGACGTTATTGCTGACAGGATGCCATTCCTTCGGCCCTGATGGACTGAAGGGCACGCATCCGCTGTACAACGACGCGATCAACAGCAGCATGAACGAGCAATTCGTGCAGAATTTGGTGCGTTTGCGCTACCGAGACCCCACCTATTTTCTGGACGTCGCCAGCGTGGCGGCGACGCTGAAGCTGGAAATGGTTGGGGGCTTGGACCAGACGGCCCTTGGGCTCAGCGGCAGCGCCAGCGACATCCTGCAGCTCAGCGCCAGTGCCGGGTACTCGACGCAGCCGACGATCTCCTATGTACCGCTGCAAGGGGAGAGCTTCGTCAAGAGTGTGCTGAGTCCGATTCCCCTGGACGCCGTGTTCGCACTCGCGGCGTCGGGGTGGAACATGCGCCGCGTCTTCGGCCTATGTGTGGAGCGCATCAATGGACTCGAGAATGCGCCGACCGCTTCCGGCCCGACACCGGACCTGGCGCCCGAACATGACGGCGGGTTCCGCCGGTTCGTGCACCTGCTTGACGGCTTGCGCCGCGAGCAACTGCTCGTCCCTCGCCTTGATCCGGAGGGGAAGCAACCGCAACTGGAAATTCGGTCCAGCCCTGAGTATGCCGACACGATCCGGGAAATCAAACAGCTCCTTGAACTCGATCAACAGATCGATCACTACCGCCTCAGCGGTGAATTTCTGCGCCACGATCCAGACACGATTTCAATCCGCACGCGTTCCCTGATGAGCATTTTTTTCCTTCTTTCACATTACGTGGACGCACCGCCGGCGCACAAATCCGCCGGCTTGGTGACGGTGACCCGTACTTCGGGCGGCGCGGAGTTCGATTGGCGGCATACCTTGGGCGGAAAGCTGTTCCACATCCGGGAGAGCGAAGATCGGCCGGACTTGGCCTTTGTTGCGATACCCTACCGGGGTCGCTGGTTCTACATCGCGGATAACGATCTCGAATCGAAGTCGACTTTCATGCTGTTGACCCAGTTGTTCCGATTGCAAGCCGGCGCGGCCAAATCGATCACGCCCGCTTTGACGATACCCCTCCGGTGATCGCAGCGGCATTTCCCCGCCACCTGTCCAAAGAGAACGCCGTGACACGCACACCCGGACCCACGTTTCGCGTGCCGAGGCCGCCGCTGAGCTTGCTCTTCACGACTTTGCTGCTCGTACAGTTCTGGTTCCGTCCGGCGACGGTCGTGCCGACTGGCATCGTCGGCTACGAGTACCGCTGGTACCCCAGCACTAATCTGATCGCGTAGCTGTATGCCAGCCGCAGCGTGTGCGGCGCCGCGAAGACCGATCTCGGCGAGCTGCGCAAGACCAAGTACCAAGTCCCCGGAGTGCGCCGACGCGTGGAACGCGGCGATTTGTCCTTTGCCGTCGCCAACTTCAAGAACTCGCCGGACATCGATTTTCAGGTCGGACTGGGCTGCGAGTTCTGACGATGCGAGGCGCGGCGCATCAACCGGTTGGATCTGCCCATGAACGCCAGCGCCTGCGTCCGCCGGCTTGCTGGCCGGTTGCTCGACGTCACGAGCCTGCCGCGACGGGCGGTGCCGCTCGGTGCGCTACTCCTCGCCGGCTGCTCCACGTTTCACCCATGGCAGAACCTGCCGGTGCAACACGGAGAGGTCGGCCGGCGCACTTCCCCCGCGGTCGAGCGACCGATCGTCGCCGTGCTGACCTTGTCCGGCGGCGGGGCGCGTGCCGCCGCTTTCGGCCTGGGCGTCCTGCGGGAACTGAAAGCCACGGAATTCAGGCTGCACGGCAAGCCGACGACTTTGCTGGACGAAGTGGCGCTGATCAGCGGCGTCTCCGGCGGGAGCGTGCTGGCGGCTCACTACGCCGCCTTCGGCGACGAATCGCTGACCCGCTTCGAGTCGGAGTTCCTGCTCAGAGACTTCGAGGGTGGCCTGATCCAGCTCGCCTTTTCTCCGCTCCGGCTGTACCGTCTGTCATCTCCGTGGTACGGCCGCAGCAACGTGCTGGCCGAACGGCTCGAGGCGCTTTATCGCGGGCGCACATTCGGTGATCTGCTCGCCCGGCGACGCGGTCCCGACCTGCTGGTCACGGCCACCGATCTGACCACCGGCGCAACCTTCGAGTTCACGCCCGAGCAGTTCGCCCTCATCTGCGCTGACCTGGCGAGCGTGCCGTTGTCGTTTGCCGTGGCCGCCTCATCGGCCGTGCCTCTCGTTCTGACGCCCATGACGCTGCGCAATTACGCCGGGCAATGCAGCGTACCGCACGAAAGCGCCGTTCCGACGGTCATCGGTGACAACTACCGAGCCCGCCTGCTCCGGGCCGGCGAGGAGAGTTATCTGAACGCCGGAGAGCGCCCCTATATCCATCTCGTCGACGGCGGCCTGGCCGACAACCTCGGCATCCGCGCCATCCTCGACCGGCTGATCGCCCATGGCTCCTTCTCCGCCAGCTTCCGCGCTGCGCCGGCGGGGTCGATCCGCAAAATCGTCCTCATCGCGGTAAACTCGGAGCGGGACCTGGGTGAACGCATCGACCATAGCGATCGCGTCCCAACTACACGCCAGGTGGTGGACACGCTGCTGTTCGGTGCTGGCGCGCGGATAACGCAAACCACGCTGGAGATGATGCGGGATGACATGCAACGCTGGCAGCGGGAAGTGGCTGAACGACGAGGCATGCCGGGCAGCCCGTTTGCCGCAGACGCCGAGCTGCACGTGGTCAGCGTCAGCCTGCACGATGTCGCAGACCCCGCCGTGCGACATGCGGTCCTCGCCATTCCCACCGCCTTTACGATCGATCCGAGGGATGTGCGCCAACTGGTGGAGGCCGGTCGGCAGGCGCTACGCCGGTCTCCGGAGTTCCAGCGCCTGCATCGCCGCCTGGCCGGCAAGACGGTCGAGCGGGGTGCTTCCGCCTGCCCCGCCTTGCCCTGCATCGAGGGCGGTTCACGGGCAAGCAGAGCCGTGGTTCCTCGCGGGTTGATTGAACGACATTCGAACCTAGATTCCTCTATTAGCCACGGCATTACGCGGGCAGCGGCGGAGGCAGAGCGAAGTGGAGCGGATGGCTCGGTGCTCTCAGACGGAGGATCCGGGCGACGTTATGGCGGATGAGGGCTCGCCAGCGTTCTGGTTTCGGCAACTGCGGCGCAGTGGCCCGAATGTGGCCGAGACCGATGCGAATATTGGCGATCATGGATTTGATCTGGTCACTGGCGGCGTGGGTCACGGTCAGCAGCAGGCGGGTGGCCGGCATGCTGGGTCAGGCGGGCGATCCCGGCGAGCAGCAACGGGCGGCTAGTGATGGCTGCCCGGCGCGCCTGAGGATGGGCCAGGGGACATGCCAGGTCCACCAGATGTAGATCAGGGCGACGGCCCCCGCCGACAGGTTGCAGCGTTCGAGACCCTGGGAGATGTAGCAGCCCCAGCCCCACTGGTGGGTCAACTCATCGAAGCCTTTTTCGTAGTCGGCCCGGTCGCGGAAATCGGACAAGTACGGCTTGTGGCGTAATATGCAAACACGCTATTGCGCTCTACCGTGCTGCCTCAGTATCTTTGCTGTCATGAGCACGAGTTCGCTCACCTGCCAAACAGCCATTCAGCGCCTGCAGACCATCGAGGCCGACATCCTGCGTCTCGGTGTGCGTCGCCTCGCGCTCTTCGGTTCCGTACTCCGAAACGAGGCGCGCGGGGACAGCGACGTAGACGTACTCGTCGAGTTCGTTCCCGCGGAGAAGACCTTCGACCATTTCATGGCCTTGGTGGATCTTCTTGAGCAAACCCTCGAACACCCCGTTGATTTAGTCACTACGGAGGCTCTTTCCCCCTACATCGGGCCGCACATTTTGGCCGAGGCGCGGGATGTCGTTCGAGCCGCGTGACTATCTTCGTCATATCCTGGCCGAAGCGGATTACCTGATCGAGACGAGCAGGGGACTGACCTTTGAGCGCTTCGACGCCGATGAGTCGTTGCGACGCGCATTCGTGCGCAGTCTGGAAGTGATCGGTGAGGCGGCCAAAAAGCTGCCCGCACCATTTACTGCCGAGCACCCCGAGGTCGACTGGCGGTCGATCGCCCGCATGCGGGACCGCCTGATTCACGGGTATTTCGGTGTGGACTACCAGATCGTGTGGGATGTCGTTCAGCACAAGATTCCGGCGTTCCGGGAACACATCCGCCGGATGATCGACGCGCTCACCTGACCATCCCTTGAGCGCAGCGCCATAGATGCTTTCGGCCGTGCTTCAGTGTTCCCTGGTGCCACTATCCGCGACCGGGAAAGTCAGTTTATGCCGAATATCATTGACGTAACGCAACCTGTCGGTGTAGGAACTCGCCCTCATCCAAGCCTTTGGATATTCGCGGATATCTCAACACGGCCTTCCGTTTCAAGAGAAAGTGCAGCTCGCTATCTCGTCGAAGTCCAGCGCCCGCCTGGACGTCGGTTCCGTCTCGCCACCATTCTCAGCTCGCATGCCGGATTGGGTGCAGAAACTGATGCAGGCGGCGCCGACCACCCATTTCGTCGCGCTCGCCCAGGCCATGCTCTACCGCGGGGCTGACATTACGATCGTCTGGTCGCCGTGCGTTACCCTGCTCGCCATTGGCAGCGTTTTCTTCGCACTGGCGCTCCGCCGCTCCCGCAAGACCATCGGCACGAAGATGGCCTAATTTGGGTCGATCCGCTAATATCGGCCGGACCGCAAGGTGAATCGGGGTTGTTGCGATGCGGGCCTGGAATCCCACTTTCTTGAGAGGGTATCGTTCATGAATCATCTCGGCGGGGCGCGGCAACAGGATCCAACCGCGTCAGAGACGCGGTTCGACGGCCCATCGCTCGATCGGCTGTGCAAGGAGACGCTGGCCAGTGCGGGCGATGGGGGGCTCGTGGCCAGGCTGCAAGAAGCGTATCCCGACTACCCGGTACGCATCGCACGTCGAGGCCATCCATGGTACCGGCTCGGAGGTATCGTCAAAGCCGACGGGACCCGCATCGCTCCGGATGTGAATGAATGGGTCGAGCGCACGTTCCTGGAATGTGGACAAAACTTCAACACGCTGCTCGATTACTGCGAGGAGGAGGCTTTTCTCGTTACGCAACACAGTGGCGAGAGCCTTTATCTGGTGGCGCAAACGGGTTCCCGGGCCGAGGAGTTCGTGCAAATCGAAGTGGACCGTACCCAGGAGCTGGCCTACCGCAGTCTGCTCGATGCGGAGCGACCTCCGGAAGACCTGGAGGAATTGATCGACCCTCTGAATCCGGCGTGTATCGAGCCTTTCACGGTCGGGGCGCCGCGGTATGCCTATCGCCGGAAGACCGACGTTGCGCTTTTCATGCGGGAACTTGACCGACATCGGGCCACTCCCCACCCGGTTCAGCGCTTCATGGACGACTGGAACCGCAGCAGTGCCGGCCGGAAGTCGGTGTTTTGCGAACACTGGAGCCTTCGGTTGTACCAGCATGTCGGCCGTCACGGCGAGCAGATCATGAACGTCGATATCGTGCAAAATCCGGTGAGCGAAATGCCGCGGCTGGAGGGACCGGAAGGGAAAAAGGGCAAAGCGCTCGCGACGCTGCTCGGCCGCTTCGACCACCAGGCCGGTTTCCCGTTCTCCTGGTATTTCTACATGCTTCGTGGTCTGGTCTCGCCGCACGTCGCGGAGGCGGTGCATCGTGACCTGGCCAAGGATTATGCTTATCTGCCCGACTGCGACACCGCGGTGCTGAAGGATTGGGCCGCCGACCCGTATTGTCTGTGATCGTCGGTCCGGGCCGCTGACCGCTCCCGCGCGGCCGGCCGGACGCCGAACCCGACCCGTCTGCTGATGCGGCCCGCCGCGGCGCAACGCGATCCGCTGAATCCTTCGATGACGGTTGCCGGCGAATCGGTGCCCGGCGATTCCGGTCGCGCCTGGCCCGGCCCACCGATCCGCAACTTCCCACGGTCCAAACGTTCCGCTACGGCTCCTGACGGCATCGCGCGGCTGCCGGTCGCCTGACGGCCGGAGCGGACGGCACGTCGCCGTTTGTCGCAAAGCTAACAAACGCCGTCAAAAATCCAGCCCATGTGATTTTTCCGACAAGCCGGTGGTGGCTGCACTGCCGCCATCACGACGCTCAAATCCCTGACGATGTTCCGGTTAATCCGGTCGGGAAGTCAATGGCATGCCGTATGCTTCATTCACAGCGCAAGCGTCTGAGGAATAGCCACCGTGAACGACTACCTTATGCTTTTGCTGGGCACGGCCCTGGTCAACAACGTGGTACTGGTCAAGTTCCTCGGATTGTGCCCGTTCATGGGGGTGTCGAGAAAGCTTGATGCGGCGATCGGTATGGGTTTCGCCACCACGTTCGTGCTGACCTTGACGGCGGTCGCGAGTTGGCTCATCGAGCATTACATCCTGGCACCGCTGCAAATCGGTTTTCTGCGCATCCTGTCGTTCATCCTGGTGATTGCCGCCGTGGTGCAGTTCACCGAGATGGTGGTTCGCAAAGTCAGCCCGGTGCTGTATCAGGTGCTGGGTATCTTCCTGCCGTTGATCACCACCAATTGCGCGGTGCTCGGCGTGGCGCTGCTCAATCTTCAGCAAGACTACGATGTCCTGCACAGTGCGCTGTTCGGTTTCGGCTCCGCGTTGGGTTTCACGCTGGTGATGCTGATCTTTGCCGGCATCCGCGAGCGCATCGCGTTGATGGCGGTTCCGGAGGCTTTCGTCGGCGCGCCGATCGCTTTCATCAGCGCAGGCATCTTGTCCCTCGCCTTCATGGGCTTCGCCGGATTGAACGCACACTGAGTCGGGAGACAGGGGAAGGGCATGTACATTCTATCCGCGATCGTCAGTCTGACCGGAATGGGCCTGGGCCTGGGCTTTCTGCTCGGGGCCGCCGCGCGCTATCTCAAGGTCGAGGACAATCCGCTGATCGATGAAATCGAAAGCATGATGCCGGGATCCCAGTGCGGTCAGTGCGGCTATCCGGGGTGCCGTCCCGCCGCGGAAGCGCTGGTGGCCGGCGAGGCACCGGCCACGCTGTGCCCGCCGGGCGGACGAGCGCTGGCCGAGCAACTGGCGAACAAGCTGTCGCTCGAACTCGATTTGGCCGACGTCGAGGATCAGGGGCCGATGGTCGCCCGCGTGGATGAATCCAACTGCATCGGTTGTGCCCGTTGCTACAAGGTCTGTCCGACCGATGCGCTGGTCGGTGCCCCCAAACAGATTCATGCGGTGGTCGCCGATGCGTGCATCGCGTGTGGGAAATGTGTCGACGTCTGCCCGACCGAGTGCCTGCGCATCCATCCGGTGAAAGTCACGCTGCGTAACTGGCGTTGGCCGAATCCGGAAGCGGCGCCAGCCAAGGCGGCATGACCATGTTGCCGTTCGATCTCGCCTCACTCTGGTCCCGCGGGAAGATCCGCGGCGGTGTTCATCCGGAAGCGCGCAAGGCGACGACCGCGGAGCGGCCGATCGACACCACGCTGCCGTTGCCGAGGATGCTATATCTGGCGTTGCAGCAGCACGTCGGCCAGCCCGCCGAACCGGTGGTGAAGGTGGGCGATCACGTGCGGAAAGGGCAACTGCTGGCGGCCAGCCAAGGTGCGGTCTCCGCGCCGGTGCATGCGCCGACCTCGGGGTCCATCTTCGACATCATGGATTTTCCATCTGCGCACCCATCGGTATTGCCGACACCGACCTTGCTGCTGGAGCCGGATGGCGAGGACCGCTGGATCGATGGGATCGGCGAGATCGATCCGTTCACGCTGAGTCCCGGCGAGATCAGCGCGCGGGTGGGCGCAGCAGGTGTCGTCGGAATGGGCGGAGCGGCTTTCCCGTCCGCAGTCAAGCTGAATCTGGGGCGCCGCACTCGAATCCAGACCCTGTTGATCAACGGCGGGGAATGCGAACCATACCTGTCCTGCGACGATCGGCTGATGCGTGAACGGGCTTCCGACATCGTCGATGGAATCCGGATCATGCTGCGTGCGCTGGAGTGCCGGCACGCGATCGTCGGCATCGAGGACAACAAACCCGCAGCCTACGCCGCGATGTGCGAGGCCGCCGCGCGATTCGGGCAGATCGAGATCACCCAGGTGCCTTCGCTCTATCCGATGGGGTGGGACAAGCAGTTGATCGGATATCTGACCGGCAAGGAAGTGCCGGCCGGCGGCCGCTCGGCCGATGTCGGTGTGCTGATGCACAACGTAGCGACCGCCTATGCGGTACAGCAGGCGATCCGCTTCGGCAGGCCGCTGGTCAGCCGGATCGTGACGGTCAGCGGCGGTGCAGTAGAGAGTCCTCGCAACGTGGAGGCACCGATCGGCACCCCGCTGGCCGACCTGCTGCAGTTCTGCGGGTACGACCCGGCAGCGGCTGCTCGTTTCGTGATGGGCGGGCCGATGATGGGAGACGCATTGCCGCATCCGAATGTTCCTCTGGTCAAGGGGGCCTGCGGCATCCTGGCATTGACCGCGGCGGAAATCGCGGCATCGGATGCCAAGGCCTGCATCCGCTGTTCGCGCTGTGTCTCCGCCTGCCCGGCCGGCCTGCTGCCGCTCGAAATGATGACGCGAATCCGCGCCGGGCAACTGGAATCGGCGGTCGGCTACGGCTTGAAGGATTGCATCAGTTGCGGCTCCTGCTCCTATGTCTGTCCGTCGCAGATTCCTTTGGTGCACTACTTCAAATATGCCAGCAGCGAACTGGTCGCCCGGCAACAGGCCCGCCACAAATCGGAGCAGACCAAGCGGCTGGTCGAGGAAAAGCAGGCGCGCATCGCCCGCCACAAGCAGGAACTGGCGGCGCTGGCCGCTGCGCGCAAGGCCAAGAGCCAGCAGCGAAAGGCGGAGGAGGCGGCATGAGCATGCCGAGCGCACCGTTCACGCGGGCCGACAGCCGGATTCAGGCGATCATGATCCAGGTGATGCTGGCACTGCTACCGGCAACGTTGTTCGGTCTGTTCCTTTTCGGCTGGCCGGCCCTGCTGCTGCTGTGCGTGACCATGCTCGCCGCGATGGTGTTCGAAGCGGCCTGTCTGGCGCTGGCCGACCGGCCGGTAGGTGCGGGCCTGGCGGACGGTTCAGCGCTGCTGACCGGCTGGCTGCTCGCGATGACGTTGCCGCCTTGGGCGCCGTGGTGGATCGGGGTGGTGGGCGCGGCATTGGCGATCGTGGTCGGTAAGCAGGTGTTCGGTGGCATCGGCCAGAACCTGTTCAATCCGGCGATGGTGGCACGGGTCGCGCTGCTGGTGTCGTTTCCGCTGGAGATGACGACCTGGGCCCATCCCGCGCCGCTGCTGTCGTCCGTGGCACCGAGCCTGTCGGATAGCCTCGCGATCATCTTCGGCGGCGCGCCGGTCGCGGACGGGCTGACCGGTGCGACGGCCATCGGTCACGTCAAGACCGAGTTCTCGCAAGGCCGCCTGCTCGGCGAATCCCTGGCGTCGGGGAATTACAGTCTGTTCAGGTCCGTGTTCGGATGGACTTCCGGCAGTCTGGGAGAAACCTCGTCCTTGCTGCTGCTGGCCGGCGGCCTATGGCTGATCAATAGGAAGATCATCACCTGGCATATTCCGCTGTCCCTGCTGGTCACGGTGGCTTCGTTGGCGAGTCTGTTTTCGTTGATCGACGGCGAGCGCTACCCGGGCCCGCTGTTTCATCTCACTTCGGGAGCCTTGATGCTGGCGGCATTCTTCATCGCCACCGACTATGTCACTTCGCCCAGCAGTGCGCTGGGGCAGATCATCTTCGGCGCCGGCTGCGGTCTGTTGATCTTCGTGATCCGGACTTGGGGGGCTTATCCCGAGGGCGCCGGCTTTTCGGTGCTGCTGATGAACGCGTTGACGCCGGTGATCGATCACTACGTCCGGCCGCGCATTTACGGGCGCGACCGCAGGGGGCGCCCGCTGGACTTGCCTGGAGGAAGTCCATGAGCAGCGTCACTCCGGACGGATGTCGCGAAGGGGCATCGGCGCGCTGGCGTTGGCTGAAGCGGCAGTTCGACGATCTGGACGCGCTGCGTCAGCGTCTCGATTATCAAACCCTGCTGCTGGCCGTCGCCGGCTTGGTGGCCAGTCTGGTGCTGGGATTCGCGGATCTCGCGACGAGAGGTCCGATCGAGCGTCGTCAGGCCGAGGATCTGCTGGCGACGCTGGAACAGGTTCTACCCTCGCGTCTGTACGACAACGACTTGCTGCACGATCGGGTGACGATCGTGGACTCGCGCGAACAGGGCCTGGGGGACACCCCGGTGTACATTGCACGCAAGGGTGGTCTGGTGACCGCCGTGGCTTTCAAATTGGCCGCGACCGGCGGCTATTCGGGCCCGATCGCGCTGGTCATGGGGGTCGGTCGTGGCGGCGTCGTGTTGGGGGTGCGGGTGGTGGCCCACGCCGAGACACCGGGTCTGGGGGACAAGATCGAGCGCGGCAAGTCGGACTGGATTCTGTCGTTCGACGGCCGCTCGCTGGAGAACACCGCCACGGAACGCTGGAAGGTCAAGAAGGACGGCGGGGATTTCGATCAATTCGCCGGCGCGACGATCACACCGCGAGCCGTCGTTCGTGGTGTGCAGCAGGGACTGAAGTTCTTTCAGCGCCATCGAGACCGGTTGATGGCCGCGACCAGTGAGGTGGAGCGATGAGTCAGGAATTTCGCAAGATCATCCGTGACGGCCTGTGGGACAACAACATCATCTTCGCTCAGAGCATCGGCCTTTGCCCGTTGCTCGCGGTCACCGGCACCGCGACCAACGGGCTCGGCATGGGCCTCGCCACGGCGATCGTGATGGTGGTCTGCAATGTGATGGTGTCCCGTGTCAGGGCGTTGATTCCGCCGGAGATTCGCATTCCGATCTTCGTGGTGCTGATCGCCATGGTGGTGACCTTCGTGGATATGATCATGAACGCCTGGCTGCACGAAATGCACAAGGTCCTGGGGCTGTTCATCCCGTTGATCGTGACCAATTGCGCGATCCTGGGCCGGGTCGAAGCCTTTGCGTCGCGTCAGCCGGTACCTTTAGCGGCAATGGATGGCCTGATGATGGGCCTGGGATTCACGCTCGCCCTGGTGGTGCTGGGCGCCGCTCGGGAGATCCTCGGGGCGGGAACGCTGTTTGCCAGCGCATCCCTGTTGATGGGTGAATCCTTTTCATGGCTGGAAACGGTCGTGTTCCAGCCCTATCGGGGGTTTCTGCTGATGGCTCTGCCACCGGGCGGTTTCCTGATGCTGGGATTCATCCTGGCGGGAAAAAAGATGATCGACCGCCGACTGGCGCCGCGGCCGAGTCGCGCCGCCGAATCGTGCGGGTCGTGTGGCGTGAAACTGGCTGGTGGCTGCGGATCATGAACGTCGGCGTTTGCTATGCAGAGTCGGATCGTCAACTGTGGCTCAGGATGGAGGTGCCCGACAACAGCTCGGTCGAGCAGGCCATCCACCATTCGGGTATCTTGCAGCGCTTTCCGGAGATCGATCTGAGCACGCAGAAGGTCGGAATCTTCGGAAAGCTGGTCAAGCTGGAGACCGCCGTGAAGGAGGGGGATCGTATCGAAATCTACCGGCCGATCATCGCCGATCCGAAAACGGTGCGTCGTCGCCGGATCGGAACCGAAGACGACGATGATGACGACGATTGATCGGGCCGTTGCCACGTCCATCTCTTTCGAGAAGGCTGCGTTCGATCCGGAGCCTCGACCGTGCCACAATGTCACCGTGGATGGCCTCGTGCCGCCACAGCGATGGCAGCGATCCTGAATACCGAATGGGAGGAGCGTCATGAAAGGTGACAGCACCGTCATTTCCTGTCTGAATCGTGTTCTGAGCAACGAGTTGACGGCGATCAACCAGTATTTCCTGCATGCGCGGATGTTCAAGAACTGGGGCCTGCACAAGTTGAACGAGCATGAGTACGGCGAGTCCATCGATGAGATGAAACACGCCGATCGCGTGATCGAGAGGGTGTTGTTTCTGGAAGGGTTGCCCAATTTGCAGGAGATCGGCAAGCTGCGGATCGGGGAGGACGTCAAGGAATGTTTGAGCGGTGATCTGCAGCTCGAGCGGGAGGCCGTTCCGGTGCTGAAGGAGGCGATCACGCATTGTGAGCGGAGCGGCGACTATGTCAGCCGCGAGTTGTTCGAGGACATCCTTTCGAGCGAGGAAGAGCACATCGACTGGCTGGAGACGCAGCTCGAGCTGATCGACACGATCGGCCTTCCCAATTATCTCCAGTCCCAACTTTGATCCCGTACGATCGAAACTCGATGCCGCGAAGTGCCGGGCCGGATAGCGGAGGACGAGACGATGCATCAGCAGATGCGGAAGCGATGCGGCGAAGCCGTGTGCGCCAGGCTGTTGAGCGAAATCCATAAGCTGGGATTCCTGCCCCGGCAGTTGGCGCGTGTGCCGGTGTACGACGAGGCCGCGTTTGAACTCAGCAAGGATCCGTACAGCGGAGAGGAGACCTTGTGCGCCTACTGGAAAGACCCGAACGGCTTTCGGATCGGGCAGATGAAATTCCATGGCGATGGTTCGTTCTATGCCGAATACGACGTTGTTCAGCCCCACCCGCGAGATCCCCGGTGGTTCGTCGAAGGAGTGGTCGTGTGGGGGCGGGACGAGGTGATCAAGGGCGAAGCCAAGCTGCTGCCGGCACTGAGCGGAGCGGAATGAAGACGCGTTTGCCGCCCATTGCGGCGGTCTGGGTCCGGACCGGCGCCTCAGCGCGTGCTCCGTCGCGGCCGAGTGCCGGATGAGCGACCCGTACGAAATTTACGACCTGCTTCAGGACTACGCCGGTTCGCCGGACCCGGTGCAGGGCGTGGTGATCGGGTTGGTCTGGACCTTTTGCGAAGCCGACGCCGTGGGTCTGGCAATGAGTCCCGGCACCGTGACCCGGACGATCGAGTGGGCCGGAACTTTGCGCGGCAGGCAGCTGGCGGAACTCGCCGCCTGGGTGCGGGAATTCGACGCTTATCGAGCGACCGTCGGGATGGCCGCGGTCAATGCCGGCATCAATCGGCTGCGTTCGCTGCCAGACGGTGTCCGGTTGGCGCCGACGGCCGGTGCGGCCAACAATCTCGCGGTATTCGAGCACTTCTTGCCGCAGATCCGCGGACGGCGGGTCGTGGTGGTGGGCCGGTACCCGGGACTGGACCGGTTTGCCGCGGAAAACCGGCTGGACCTCCAAATACTGGAACGCCAACCCGGCGCGACCGATCTGCCCGACTCGGCCTGCGAGTATCTGTTGCCGCAGGCAGACTGGGTATTCATCACGGCCACGTCGATACCCAACAAGACGTTTCCTCGATTGGCGCGTTTGTCGCGGAACGCGATCACGGTGCTGATGGGACCCACGACGCCCTGGCTGCCGGAACTCTATCACTTCGGAATCGACTACCTCGCCGGGGTCGAGGTGGTCGACGCCGAATCGCTGCGGCACACTCTGAGCGAGGGCGGCGGTGTTCGCATCTTCGACGACGGGGCGATCCGTTACCGGGTCGCAGCCATCGGCATCGAGCAAAGCAAATTCTGGACACGGCGGATGATCGCTGCCGAGGTCGAAGAACGCGAGCGGCTGAAACGGGACATGGAAACGTGGCACCGGCAAGGTGCGCTGCAGCGGTTTCCGGAACGCGAGCGCCTGGAATCGGTCGATCGACGTCTTTCCCGACTGGATACCTGTTTCAAACGGCTGTGGGATGAACAGCCGGATTCGCAACCTCTTCGTGGGCGAACGATGGAGCGGTGAACCGGAGCGATCCGATGACGACAGCCGATTCAGTTCGCCTCATCGATCCAGGCCATCTGGATCGCTTCCAGGACCTTTTCGTTGCACCGGTCGGCGCTGTCATCGAAGCCTTCCAGTGCCATCACCCAGTTCAACAGGTCGGTGAACCGGATGTACCGCGGGTCGACGTCCGGGTGCGCCTGATGCAGGCCGATCGCAATGTCAAACGTGTCGCCCCATTTCATCGATCTTTCCTCGCTTCGGGTGGTTGGATGCAGCACTGATTCCGCAGTGCGGGTGCGGATTCCAGGTCGGCGCTCGCCGGCAACCGGATCACCGATCGGGCGTACGGGCCGGCGGATGCCGACGCGCCGTTCGTCTTCGCCGAGCCGAGCAGGAGCGGCGTTCCGGTCCACGGCGCTTCGCCGCTCCCATGATCACGGCCCGCGTCCTTTGTCATGCCTGCGGCTGGCCAGCAGCAGCCGCAGACACTCCAGATCGGCCGCCATATCCAGCGCGGTGAAATCGTCATGATTAGTCAATCCGCAATCGGCGCCGGCCGCCAACAGTTGGGCGACGACCTGGGACTTGCCGCTGGATGCGGCGTACATCAGGCAAGTCGCGCCGTTGTCGTTCTGGTGGTCGATCGCGATGCCGGCTGCGACCAGGCGGTCGATGATCTCGCGATCGCCGTGATAACAGGCGAGCCACAGCGCGTTGTTGCCGTCGCCGTTGGTGGCTGCCAGATCCGCACCGGCTGCAATCAGCGCTTCCACGATGGCGCGCTCACCGAGTCGGCAGGCGTGCATCAGAGGTGTCGTGCGATTTTGGATCACGGCTTCGATATTGTCGCCCGGGAATCCGTGGGCCGGCAGCCAGGCGCCGATTTCAGGCGGTAAGTCACGGGCGTTCGAGCGGTTGCCGGCACCGCTTTCAGGCATCATCGGCTCCTTCCTTGCGGCGGTGTGCATTCCGGGTACGCGACCCGGTTCAGCCGCCGAGCGCTGCGGCGGATACCCTTCATCGCGTGCGACCCGGGTAAGGCGGCAGGGTCAGGATGCGCGTATCGGTCAACGGAAACCCCACGGTGAAGTGGTACAGCGACTGGAAAGACCTACCGGAGAGACCGAGCAACTCGTGAAAGGCATCGTCGAAATAGCAGCCGATGCCGGTTCCGCGCAAGCCCAGGGTCTCGGCTTCGAGATAGAGCACCTGGCCCAGCAGTCCGGCCTCCCAATGGAGCTGGCGGTAACGCCAGGGGTCGGTCGCCAGCGTGTCCTCGAACTCCGCGAGCATCCCGAGAGCAAACGCACCGTCCGAGGCGATCGCCTGATGGCAACAGATGGTTCGGGCGGCTCGCTCGCAGTTTCCCGTCGCCAGCCGGAACAAGGGCAGATGATCGGGGCAGTCGTTCGGCTTGATCCATTCGAACGAACTGTGCATGGCGGCACGCAGCTTGTCCGTTGCATCCTGCCGCCGCGGCAGCGCATATAGCCCCGGCGTCAGGTCGGCGACCCGGTGCACGAACAACACCGGATGCAGCCGAGGCGCGAAATTCCAGACATCCCATGGCGCTTGGGCACGCGGCAGCAGTGCGTCCAGAAGGTCGTGGAACGCCTGGCGAGGCACCACGGAGCGGCCGTCGAAGCGCTGGGCGCTGCGTCGCCGGCGGATCACGGTCGCTGCCGCGGTTTCGGCGAGCCCGTTTCTCGGAGGGTATTGCTCGGCGATGATCGGCGGTTGCGCGGGCCTTCCGTCCGGCCGGGTCGCCTCGGCGACCTCGTCGATCACCGGCCAGTGATACATCGGGTGGGGGTCCAGCACGTTGGCCTGCCCGGCCCAGATCGCTTCGGTGGAATCGCCGAAACAGGTGTCCTTCCGCTGCGGCATCGGCAATTGCACCGCGGCATCCGCGCCGACCTCGAGCAGGAGTTCGGCTTCCTCGCCCTCCGCGCCGAAAAAATCTTGGGCTCGATCCAGTCCCAGCGCGCAGGCGATCCGATCCCCGCTCCAGCCATCCAGCAGATGCAGTTGCCAGCCGATGGCGGCGGCGGCATAGCGCAGTGCGCCCAGCGCGTGGCCGACGTCGAGTTGGCAATAGCGAAACGCGCGCTCGCCGTATTTCCAAGCCTCCCGCCAATGGATCGAACTCAAGCCGATCAGCGCCCGGGCGGTGTCGGCGGGCGCTGCAGTCGCGCGGATGGTGCAGCGTCGCTCCAGCCGATGGTCCCGGCTCAGGTAGTGATGGACGCCGTCTTCCAGCCCGGGAATGCCCAAGTTGAGCAGATAGCCTTCGGTCGGATGCAGGTTCCCGCTGGAGGGGTTGCAGCGCAGTGCCCAGCGGTCGGAACCGTACTCCTTCCAGGCGGACAGCCCTAACGACAGTTCGAACAGCAGTCCGATCGACTCCAGCGATAACGGGCGTGGCGGCGTAGTGCCGGGTTGGTACAGTGCGGAATAGGGCGTGGTCAGCCGGTCAGCGGTCAGCGGCAGCGGCACGTTCGGCGCGCCGGCAAAGCAGCGGAACGGATCGGGCTGGCTGCTCCAGTCCAGGGTCTCCGGTCCTGCGGCATATCGGTCCAGCCGATGCTTGGTCCGCTCGTGATAAGCCAGCACCCGGTCCGGAGCAGCCGGCGTGTCGGTTCGTCGATCGCGGTGTGCCTGCAGCGAGCCGCCTTGCAGCCGAGCCGTCTGCCGCGATGGGTCGTTCATCGGGCCGGATCCAGCGGGTCAGGGGCAGGGCTGCGGGCGTCGGCAGACATCGATGTCGCCGTCCTGATCCGGGCGGTCGGGCACGCCGAGCCAGTCCTGAAACCGCGCCGGATCAAACCCTGCTCCCCGCCGTAAGCCGACTTCCAGCAGCGGCCGGCGAATCAGCAGGGGATCCTCCAACATCAACGCGAGTGCCTGAGATTCATCGAGAGATTCCGGCACGACCTCGCCCGATTTGACCCGCGGTGCGGCCCGATTGAACCATTCGCTCACCGGCCGTTTCCCGAAGAACGCGCGGAGTTCATGCGGCTGCCACCGGGTCTCGAGCAGATTGCGTACGATCAGTTGATGACCCGCCTGCTGCAGCAGGTGTTTTTGCCGGGCGTTGTTAGCGCAGCCGGGCTTCTCGTAGAACACGATCGTTGCCATCGCTTCCTCGGGCACTAGGGATTGGCCGGGCGGGGGCCGCCGAGCCAGGCTTGCTGCGTGGCGTAATCGCCGGCCGGGATGGGCACCATCCGGCCCGTCGCCTGGCACTTCAGGCAGCGTCCGAGCACGCTGAAGCCCTGGCTGGAGCAGAGATCATCGCGCGACTGCCTGCAGCCGGTGCTGCCGCACTGTTGACACCGGTAGAGGGTTCCGCGGCAAGACTCGCCGCCTCCCTTACGGGTTCCGGTGCACAGGTTCAGATCGCTCTTCAGGTCTTCGTATCGCATCACCGTGTTGCCTCTGCGGTCAGTTCGGGTTCGATGGGCTCGTCGATCGTGATCCGCACCCGACAAGGATACACCGAGCGTATAGGAAGCTCGCGAGGACGGCGATCGGTCCATGGCAGCGGTGACCGCAGACCGTGCAAACATCGCCCCGCACAAGCTCAGGCAGGACGAACCGAAATCACTCCCCCAAGTATCTGGGCCTGGCAGGCCAGCCGGTTCTGTTTTCCGGCCAGGTGTTCCCGCAGCACCTTGTCCTCGAGCACCGAAGGCTCGGCGAGATTTTGCGCACCGCTGGTCACCTTCATCATGCAGGTGCCGCAGTCGCCCTCCCGGCAGCCGTAGGTGATGCCGGAGCCGACTTTTTCCGAGATCTCGATGACCCGGGTGCCGGCAGGGACGGTCACGGTGATCCCGATGTCCTCGAAGGTGATACTCGCTCTGGCCATGGTGTTCTCCTAAGGTGAATCGTCTACGCCGATCAGTTCGTCGATGTCGATGGTTCGCGCCTGGCGTCGCCCGATCAGTTCCTCGCCCAGCGCCCGCCCGAATGCGCGGCACTCCCGGATTTCCTCCGGCGTCGGGATCAGCTTGAGCCGCAGTCCCGGCACGGGGACGCGCAGCTTCAGGCCACGCAGCCGATCCTCGATCATCCGGACCGCTTCGCCGCTCCAGCCGAACGAGCCGAACGCGGCGCCCAGTTTGCCTTTCATGTCGATCACCGCGAGCGACGACAACAGGTCCCAGACCGGCTTCACCGCGTCGCCGTTGATCGTCGGTGACCCGAGCACCAGGCCGTCCGCTTCTTCCAGCAGGTCCGCGAAGGTACCGATATCGCCGCCGGTCAGGTCGTACAGCGAAGCCCGCACTCCCGGAACTTCCTGCGCGGCGGCGTAGATGGCTTCGGCCATGCGTGCGGTGTTTCCGTAGGAACTGATGTAGAAGATCAGCAAGGTCCGCTCACCCGGGGAAATCTCCCGCTTCAGACGCGGCGAGGCCAACTCGCGGTAGCGCGCCACATAGGCTTCGGGCCGGTCGCGCAGGATCGGACCGTGAGATGGCGCGATGACGGCCAGCGGAAGCGGTTCGATCAGTTCCAGCGCACGCATCACGTAGTCCCGAAACGGCCGCATGATGTGCGCGTAGTAGTATTCGAACGAGAATCGGAAGTCGCCGCTGAAGTCGTTGAACAGGCGCGCGTCGCAGAAATGACAGCCGAACACGTCGCCCGAGAACAGGATCCGTTCCTGATGCAGGTAGGCGCACTGGGTGTCGGGCCAATGCAAATACGGCGTATGCAGGAACTCGAGCGTGCGATCACCCAGATCGATGCGGTCACCGCTGTCGACGGGGGTGAATTCCAAGTGCTCGCGCTTCAACAAGGCCTTCAGCATCATCTGTGCTTTTACCGAGATGTAGAGGCGCGCGCGCGGTGCGCGCTGCATCAATTCAGGCAGAGCACCGGTGTGATCGGGCTCGAGATGGTTCAGTACGATGGCTCGGACTTCGTCATAGCGCGCGACCCGTTCGAATCGGGCGAAGAATTCATCGGCAAATTCCTCCTTGACCGTGTCGACGACCGCCACGCCGGAACTGCCGCGAACGACATAGGCGTTGTAGCTGGTGCCGTTAGCGGTTTTGAGGATCACATCGAACGTCCGGATGCCGGGATCCAGTGCGCCGACCCAGTGCACGCGCGGCGAGACTGCGATCGCCTGCCGGCCAGACACTGCCTGCTCGACCGCGGCGGGTGTCATGGATGGCGACTCATCTCGAACAGGGCCGGCGGCCGAGGGGGATCGAGTCTGCGACGTTGCCGGCTGAAGGGTTGAGTAGGGTACTGCGCCATGGCCAATTCGCTACGCTGTCAGGGCCGGACGTGCGGCTCAACAAGTCCTCAAGCAGGGCGCATGCCATCGCTTATCTCCCTGTTTTTACAATGAACGCCCTCGGGACCGCGGTGGTGCGGAATGCGACACGGCTGCGGGTGTTTGTCGCAAAGCGGACAAACCGGCGTCGGCGGCAGATGTACATGGCTCAATCGCGCTGCAGGGCGACGGTTTCGCTGAATTGCAGCGCGGTCACCTCGCCGTCGGCATCGGTGATTTCCGCGCGCTGCAGTGCGCCGGAGTCGCCATAGTGATAGCGGTGTTGGAGTTCGATTTCACCGTAGACGATCTTCTGCAGGCCGATCAGACGATCCTGTTCATCGAAATAGCCGCGAATATAGGTATTACGATTGGCAATCTGTCCGGGTTCGAGCGGCGTCAGCAGCTTGAGCGGCAACTTGACTCCGCTGTAGGTGAGATAGTGACGGCACTGGCCGGGCATCTCTGGGGCCATGAATCTGCTCCGACGGCTGGAGAGCCGCGGGCCGCCCCATCAGAGCTACGGGGCGCTACCCGCGGACGGCGGTGCTTGTTTTGGACCGGCGGCGGAAGGTCGCAAACGGCTTCTGCGGCGCCGGCGGGGTGGTCAGACCGGGCGGTTTTCCGGAACCCGGACCGGACCCATGATCTTCAAACCCTCCTCGAAGCTGATCTCCGGGAACTTTTCATTGAAACGCGCTGCCGCGTCGGCCACCGCTGACAACTTGCCGGCGGTGTCCAGCCTCTTGAGGTCGTTCTTCTCGATGTTGAACAGATCCAGCAACTCGTTGTAGACGGTCGCCTCGTCCAGCGGCAACACCCAGAACGTCGCCCCGCCGTACGGAATCTGATATCGCTTGGAGATGTCCAGGTTGCCGGCGAAAAAGAAGTACTTGCCGGTCGGTGAAAGCGTATCGCCCAACACTTCGCACAGCAGTTTCAGGTGCTCCAGAGACAGCGCGACACCGGCCAGGAACGGGATCGTCGGGTCGCCGGCCTTGACCAGCGTCATGACCTGGTCGAGTTTGATTTCCGGCGGCCGCGCTTCATCACTCATTTTCTGTGCGAATTTGAGCGCGATCGCCCCGCGAAATCCGAAGTATCCGGGGTTGGCGGTTGCGCCTTTGAAAACCGGACTCATCAAACGCCCTTCGGCTTCGAGTGCGGCAAGCGGTGTTTCGGTTATGGCAGTCATTTCACTCCCTCAGTCATCGGTTACGAAGAAAATCAGCGGCTTCGAAAAGGCATGCCGTGAGCGGTTCGAGCCGCGTCGGCACGCCCGTCTGCAACGGGGCGCCGGGCGGTGCTTCCGGCATGGCGATGCTCCGGAATCGGGTCTCACATCGTGACGACCGGAATGCCGAGCTTGATCCTGCGCCCCAGCATCGAGTCGACCTTGCGCCGGGTGTTCTCGATGGTCAACGGTTTGGCCAGCACCGAATTCGCGCCGCCTTTGAGGCATTGCTGAACGAACGGGTCGGCAGCCGAGTCGGCGACCAGTACGATTTTGATATCCCCCAGCCGCTGCCGCACCTCGGTCAGGACCTCGATACCTTTCTCCTTGACGATGCCGATACCGAGCAGCAGCACCGACGGCTGCCAGTTCAACGCTTTGGCATAGGCGGCATCCAAACTGGCCAGTTCGTGGGTTTCGATTTCATCGTGCAGCATGAACTGCAGCGCCGCGCTGATGATTTCATCGTTATCGACGACGAACACGCGTCTGCTGTCCACGGCTCGCTCGGTATCAACGCCTATCTGCATCGGGTTGTCCTCTCGGTCGAAGCAACGGGGTGATGAAAGCCCGTCCCGCGGAATCGGCGTATCGATGCGGAGACGGCGGGTCCGAATGAACCTTAAGCAAGTGATATGCCGCTCACGCGGCGCTGCTGCACCGTCGAAAATCCAATTGATTTTCAGAAGCTTGCGCCTGGTGGCTGGATCTGGCAGCGGCGGCGCGGGCTTTGTTCCGTTCCTTACAAACCGTGAGGGATTGTCTCGTTGCTGACAGATCAAAAGGCCGGTTGATCGGTCTTTCTGGAAATGCCAAATACTTTCAAGTCAATGTGTTACGTTCGAATTCCAGTAGTGGCACGAGGGTTGCTTTGGAGGAAAGCGTGCAGAATTCACTATTCGCGAAAGCGGTAGCGAAACGAATAAAAAAAAGAAAGCGCCACCACTGATGTTTAGGCCGAAAGGTACCTTCCGGCGGAATACTGCGGACCAGCGAACTTTATCTACCATCCTGATTTATGGGAGAAACATCATGGCAAGCCTAAGGCAGATCGCTTTCTACGGCAAAGGTGGTATCGGCAAGTCGACCACGTCCCAGAATACCCTGGCTGCTTTGGCCGAAATGGGGCAGCGTATCCTGATCGTCGGTTGCGACCCGAAAGCAGACTCCACCCGTCTGATTCTGCACGCAAAAGCCCAAGACACCATCCTGAGCCTGGCGGCGGATGCCGGCAGCGTCGAGGACCTCGAACTGGAAGACGTGATGAAGGTCGGCTACCGCGACATCCGTTGCGTCGAGTCGGGTGGCCCGGAGCCGGGTGTCGGATGCGCCGGGCGCGGTGTAATCACGTCGATCAACTTCCTGGAAGAGGAAGGCGCCTACGAAGACATCGACTACGTCTCGTATGACGTACTCGGCGACGTGGTCTGCGGTGGCTTCGCGATGCCGATCCGCGAGAACAAGGCGCAGGAGATCTACATCGTGATGTCCGGCGAGATGATGGCGATGTACGCGGCGAACAACATTTCCAAAGGCATCCTGAAGTATGCCAACTCGGGCGGTGTCCGCCTGGGCGGGTTGGTCTGCAACGAGCGCCAGACCGACAAGGAACTGGAGCTGGCCGAAGCGCTGGCCGGCAAGCTGGGGACCAAGCTGATCCACTTCGTTCCGCGCGACAACATCGTGCAGCACGCCGAACTGCGCCGCATGACGGTCATGGAATATGCGCCGGATTCGAAGCAGGCCGACGAATACCGTCAGTTGGCCCAGAAGATCCACGCCAACTCCGGCAACGGCATCATCCCGACGCCGATCACCATGGATGAACTCGAAGACCTGCTGATGTCGCACGGCATCATGAAGGCGATCGACGAGACCCAGGTCGGCAAGACCGCGTCTGAGCTGGCGGCGGCGTAGACGGTCCGAGCGGGGCATGGGGCAGGCGTCTTCGGGCGTTTCCCCATGCCGGGCGCCCGGCGCTTCGAATGCCATTTCCAACGCAACTGAATCAGGAGAGTCAACATGAGCCTCACAGTTGAACAAACCAAAGAGCGAAACAAGGAGCTCATCAAAGAGGTCCTCGAAGTCTATCCGGACAAGACGGCCAAGCGGCGTGCCAAGCACTTGGGCACCTTCGAGGACGGCAAGTCCGACTGCGGGGTCAAATCCAACGTCAAATCCATTCCGGGGGTCATGACCATCCGCGGCTGCGCCTACGCCGGTTCCAAGGGCGTGGTCTGGGGACCCATCAAGGACATGATCCACATCTCCCACGGCCCCGTCGGCTGTGGCCAATACTCCCGTGCCGGACGCCGCAACTACTACGTCGGCGTCACCGGCGTGAACACCTTCGGCACGATGAACTTCACTTCCGACTTCCAGGAGAAGGACATCGTCTTCGGCGGCGACAAGAAGCTCGCCAAGATC
>CAZXXC010000064.1:0-23407 GCA_964644665.1 uncultured Methylococcaceae bacterium | reverse complement strand
CAATGGCGACCATGGATATGGTGCGCCTGCACGGCGGCATGCCGGCGAATTTCCTCGATGTCGGCGGAGGAACCACGGCCGGGCGGGTCGCCGAGGCGTTCAAGCTGATTCTCGCCGATCACGGTATCAAGGCGGTGCTGGTCAATATCTTCGGCGGCATCGTGCGCTGTGATCTGATTGCCGAGGGCGTGATGACGGCGGTCCGCGAAGTGGGGGTCAAGGTGCCGGTGATCGTCCGGTTGGAGGGAACCAACGCCGAGGCGGGGCGGGCGATGTTGGCGGAATCGGGGCTGGCGATCATTTCCGCCGCCGATCTGGACGAGGCGGCGAAGAAGGCGGTGGAGGCCGCAGCGGCATGAGCATTTTGGTGGATCGGGAAACCCGGGTGATCTGTCAGGGATTCACCGGCAAGCAGGCAAGCTTCCATTCGGAACAGTGTCTGGCTTACGGAACCAGGCTGGTGGGCGGCGTGACGCCCGGTAAAGGCGGCAGTACCCATCTGGGCCTGCCGGTGTTCAACACCGTCCGCCAGGCCGTGTCGCATACCGGCGCGACCGCCTCGATGATTTATGTGCCGCCGCCGTTCGCGGCGGATGCGATCCTGGAAGCGGCCGATGCGGGCATTCGGCTGATCGTCTGCATCACCGAGGGAATTCCGGTGCTGCACATGCTGCGAGTCAAGAACGCGCTGCAGCACTACGATGCGCAACTGATCGGCCCGAACTGCCCGGGTGTGATCACGCCGGGCGAGTGCAAGATCGGCATCATGCCGGGGTTCATCCACCAACCGGGCTGTGTCGGCATCGTGTCGCGCTCCGGTACACTGACCTACGAAGCCGTATTCCAGACGACACGGGCCGGACTCGGACAAAGCACCTGTGTCGGCATCGGCGGTGATCCGATCAAGGGCATGGACTTCATCGACGTGCTCGATCGCTTTCAGCAGGACCAGCAGACGCGCGGCATCATCCTGGTCGGCGAGATCGGCGGCAGCGCCGAGGAAGACGCAGCCGAATACATCCGACAGCGAGTGAGCAAGCCGGTGGTGGGCTATATCGCCGGTCTGACCGCACCACCCGGCAAGCGGATGGGACATGCCGGAGCGATCATCACCGGTGGCAAGGGCACCGGTCAGGGCAAGGTCGCCGCGCTGAAACAGGCCGGTGTGGAGGTGGTGGCCACGCCCTCGGAAATGGGACGGCGCATGGCGGCGCTGTTGTCCTGAACAAGCGAAACCGGTCAGCCCGCGCCGCCGACGGGCCGCCCGGCGACCCCGATCGCCGAGGCGCCGGCCGCGGCCGTCACCCGATGGACCACGCCACTCTCCGACCGTGTCGACAATCGAGCCGATGAAGCTGCGCATCGCGATTGCGCAAATCGATCTTCTGGTCGGCGACATCCGCCGCAACGTCAGCCATGTGGTCGCCGCCGCGGCCGAAGCGCGCGACCGCCTCGCCGCCGACGCGATCGTATTCCCCGAACTGACGCTTTCGGGCTATCCGCCCGAGGATCTGATTCTGCGGCCGGATTTCCTGCGTGCGATCGAACAGGCGCTGGCCGATGCCGCACAACGGATTTCGGGCATCGACGCCATCGTCGGCTTTCCGGAACGCCAGGTCGGCATGCCTTACAACAGCGCGGCGGTCCTCCGCGACGGGAGGGTGCACTGCATCTACCGCAAGCAGGCCTTGCCGAACTACGGTGTGTTCGACGAGAAACGCTACTTCCTGCCGGGCGACCGGTCGTGCGTGTTCGATCTCCGCGGAGTCCCGGTCGGGCTCACCATCTGCGAGGATGTCTGGCTGCCGGGAGCCGTCGAACGCGCCGCGGCAGCCGGTGCGAAGCTGGTGGTGAACCTGAATGCGTCGCCCTACCAGGCGGGCAAGCGCATGGATCGAGAGAAGGTGGTCCGCGAACGCATCGCGGTCGCCGGAGTGCCGGTCATCTATGCCAACCTGGTGGGGGGGCAGGACGAACTGGTATTCGACGGCGCCTCGTTCGTGATGAATGCCGCCGGTGAGGTGACGTTTCGTGCGCCGGAGTTCGAACAAGCGCTGACCGTGGTGGAATTCACCTGCGGCGAACGCGTCGAACCGAGTCCCGGTCCGATCGCTGCGCCGTTGCCGGAAACCGCCAGCGTCTACCGCGCGCTGGTGACCGGTATTCGCGATTACGTCGCGAAGAATCGTTTCGAAGGCGCCGTGCTGGGGTTGTCGGGCGGGATCGATTCGGCGTTGACCCTGGCGCTGGCGGTCGATGCGCTGGGGGCGGAACGGGTCGAGGCGGTGCTGATGCCGTCCCGCTACACCGCCGCGATCAGCGTCACCGATGCGCGGGTGCAGGCCGAGAAACTGGGTGTCGCCACCACGTTGATTTCGATCGAACCGGCGTTTCAGGCCTTTCTGGGCCTGTTGCAGTCGAGCTTCGAAGGACTCCCGCCCGATACCACCGAGGAGAACATCCAGGCGCGCTGCCGCGGCGTGATCCTGATGGCGCTGTCGAACAAGAAGCGCCGGATCTTGCTGACCACCGGTAACAAGAGCGAAATGAGCGTGGGCTATGCCACGCTGTATGGCGATATGGCCGGCGGTTTCGCACCGCTGAAAGATGTTCCGAAGATGCTGGTTTATCGCCTGGCCGAATACCGCAATTCACTGTCCCCGGTGATCCCGCAGCGGGTGATCGACCGGCCGCCGTCGGCCGAGCTTCGGCCCGATCAGAGGGATCAGGATTCCCTGCCGCCGTATGAGCTGCTGGATCCCATCCTCGCGCTGTATGTCGAGGAGGATCGGTCGGTCGAGGAGATCATCGCCGCCGGTTATCCGCCCGACGAGGTGCGCCGGGTCGCGACCCTGGTGGATCGCAACGAGTACAAACGGCGTCAGGCGCCGCCCGGCGTGAAGATTTCGCGGCGGGCCTTCGGCCGCGACCGCCGCTACCCGATCACTTGCGGTTACGGCGCGAGCTGAACCGGATGGTGGCCGGCGCCGGCGGTCGGTCATGTCCCGCGGCCTTTCGCCGATCCCTCGCCGATCCGCGGTGACGGCGGGTTCGATCCGGTGTCGTTCGCCCACGGTTTTCCGTTCGACCCGAGCTACGGCTACACGCTGGAATCCCTGCTGCGGGTGGATGCACCCGAGCCTCCTGCGGATTTCGCGGCGTTCTGGTCCGCGCGCCATCGCGCGGCGATGCGCGTGTCGCCGCAGGCGGAACTCCAGCCCAGCGGCTGGTACCATCCGCGCTTCCGGGTGTTCGATCTGCGTTACCGTTCCACCGGGTCGGTGACCATCGGCGGATGGGCATTGATTCCGGCCGAGGGTCCGGTACGCCGGGGCTTCGTCGTCGGTCACGGTTATGGCGGCCGCGAGGGCCCCGATCTGGATCTGCCGTTCGACGATGCCGCGATACTGTTTCCGTGCTTCCGCGGCATCTCCCGCAGCCGCTGCGCCGAGATTCCCGAAGCCGCGAATCTGCATGTGCTACACGGCATCGAGGACCGCGACCGGTATGTGCTCGGCGGCTGTGTGGACGACCTGTGGCTCGCGGTCAGCGCGCTCGAAGATCTGTTTCCCGCTGCCCGGGAGCGAATCGGCTACCTCGGGATCAGCTTCGGCGGCGGTATCGGTGCGCTGGGTATCCCTTGGGATTCAAGGGTGGAAAAGGCGCATCTCAATGTACCGACGTTCGGTCATCAGCCGCTGCGGCTGACGCTGCCGACCGTGGGCAGCGGGGAAGCGGTGCGTCGGTATCGGCTCGTCCATGGTCATGTAACGGAAACCTTGGCCTACTATGATGCAGCCAGTGCGGCACAGTCGACCGGGATTCCGGTTCACGTCGCCGCCGCACTGTTCGATCCGGTCGTCGCGCCGCCCGGGCAGTTCGCGATCTACAACGCGTTGGCCGGGCCGAAGGAATTGTTCGTGCTCGATGCCGGGCACTTCGATTACCCGGCGAAACCCGAACAGGATCGGGCTTTGTCGTTCGCCGTCGCGAGGTTTTTCGATCCGCCATGAATCGCGAATATCATCGCTGGTACACCGAGCGTCTCGGACGCGACATGGAACTGCTGATTTTCGGCCATGCCGGCGCGAAAGTGCTGGTCTTTCCGACCCGGGATGGCCGCTTTCACGAATACGAGGACCTTCGACTGGTCGACAGCCTGCGCCACAAGATCGACGCCGGCCAGCTACAGTTGTTTTGTCTCGACAGTGTCGATCACGAATCCTTCTACTGCTTCTGGCGCCACCCGGCCGAGCGCATCAGGCGGCATATCGAGTTCGAGGAGTACATCCTGAACGAGGTGTTTCCGCTGATGGCTTCGAAGAACCCGCATCCTTGCACCATCGCGCACGGCTGCAGCCTGGGCGCTTTCCATGCGGTGAACATCGCGTTCCGCCATCCGCATTTGTTTCGCAAGGTCAGCGCATTCTCGGGACGTTACGACTTGACCATGGCGGTCGAGTCGTTCGGCGACTTGTTCGACGGACACTACGACGACCAGATCTACTACCATACTCCCTGCCATTTCCTGCCCAACCTGAACGACGGTTGGCGCCTCGACGAACTGCGGCGAATGGATATCGTACTGGTCGTCGGCGGCGAAGATCCGTTTCTGGAGAACAACCGCCATCTGAGTCACGTGTTGTGGTCCAAGGGCATCCCGAACAGCCTGCACACCTGGGACGGTCGGGCGCATCAAGGACACGCCTGGCGGAAGATGGCGCCGCTGTACGTCTGACGGCAGGCGCCGAGCCGGCTCGAAGCGTGCGTTCGGGTCGTCAGTGCGGTCGCGGAACTTGCAGAAAGGCCGGTAGTGTCGCCGGATTTTCCCAGAACGGCGAGCCGCTCATCGGCTCGATCCGCCGGGACGCAGTGGCCAGTAGGCTCGGAATCCAATCGGCCGGAATCGCGTAATTGTGTCCGCCCTGCCGGGACGGCATGAATGTCGCCAAGCCCACCAGTTCGCCTTGCTGGTCGAACAGGCCGCCGCCGCTGGCGCCTTGGGTAAAGTCCGCATTCGTCTCGATGATCAGCCCGCCTTCGAATGGATGCAGTGCCTCGATACGGCCCTGCGAGTACGCCATGCCGAGGGCTCGCGGGTAACCATAGAAGTCAATCGTCGTCCCGACCGCGGTGCGGGCCGCGCTGCCGATCTTCACCGGCGGCACGCCGAGTTCGGGCACTTTCAGGATACAGAGATCATGCAGCGGGTCGGCTTGCTGGGCGACGGCTGTCAACCGGTCCAGACCCTTGCCGACCGCGATCGCGCGGGCGGCCCGGGTCACATGGCAATTGGTGGCCACCCGGTTCGGTGCCACGGCGACTCCGGATCCGAAGAACGTGCGTCCGTTCCCGGTGTAAGCGTGGATTTGCATCACGCTGAGCGCGAGCCGATGATCGGGCTCCGCGGAGGCGGTCAGGCTGCGGCCGCCGATCAGTACGGCGAACAGCCAGAAAGTTCGCAGATCGGCACTTCTCCGCAAGTCGGTGGGGCCGGATTCAGCGCGCAAGCTTACCGGCGGCAGAGCCGACCGAATTCGATGCGGCCGGTCGTTCCGGGAGCGCTGTGGATGACGGTGGCGAGTCATGGTTCGCCGGCGGCAGCCGGACTCTCCACCTGCCGTTCGAGTGTGTCGATCAGCGATGGTGCCAGACTCAGTTCCCTGGCCAGATCGGTCAGATAGGCGCGTTCGCGGTCGTCGTTCCGGTCGATCACCGCCAAAGAGACCAGATACATCTCGGCCGCCGTTTCCGGGGAGTCAGCATCCGCTGCCACATCCGCGGCGCTCAGCGGTTTGGCAAGTTCCTGCTGCAGGAACTCGCGGGTCCTCGAATCCGGCGCCAGTTTTTGCAACTGCACGTCGATTTCGGCACGCTCCCGGTCATCGATGTGGCCATCCGCCTTGGCGGCGCCAATCATCGCCTTCAGCAAGGCCAGACTGCGTCGCTCGGACTCGGGGCCGCTCAATTGATCGATCGGCGGACCGGACGGCGTCAGGTTGGCTGTTCCCTTCTGAGCCTGCCATTCCGTGAAGGCCTTATAGGCGAGACCGCCGATCGCGGCGAGACCGCCGAGTTTGATCGCGCCGCCGGTCACGCGACGCCCGGTCTTGGTGCCGAGCAGCACCGCGAGCAGCCCGCCGAGCGCGGCGCCTTGGCCGAGGCCACGCAGCATCCGCTCGCGCTCCGGTCCGGATTCGGGAATTTCCAGTTTCCTTTCCGCCGCTTGCTGTGCGTCTTTCGCCAGTTCGCGGCCGGATTTCAACAGTTCATCGAGCAATGCACGTGAATCCATGGTCAGAGTACTCCGCTGGTCGCGATGTTGACGACAATAGGCCCGCCGCGCAGTTACAGATCGAGACCCGGCAGGTATCCGAAAGTTCCGGTTGCGCCGAAATCGCGCCGTAGCGCGCCGGTCAGGTGAAGGCGTAGTGCTTCCGGACCGGCTTTCGAATGTCCCAAGTGCAGGAAAGCCCTTGTGGCAGAGTGACCAAATCGCCCTTGCCGAAGCGGACGGCTTCGCCCTGCTGCGGGGTGACGATCACTTCGCCTTCCAGCAGGTAACAGGTTTCGGTGCTGTCATAGTGCCACGGGAACACCGAGATGTCCTTTTCCCAGATCGGCCACAGTTTGACGCCCAGATCGTTCAGCCGCTCCTCACCGGGGTCATGCTCGATTTCGATCTCGTTCACGGGTTTTCGTCTCCGCTCGACTGTTGGGGTGGAGGGTGCTCGCGATCGCGCTCGCTCGCCTGGATTGTATTTGAAGTTTCAGGTCCGCAGCTACCCGCCGAGACGGTGCAGCGAAGACGGTCGGAGGCTGCAGCGCGCTGTCGGATCGCCTACAATCCGATCGCCCTCTACTGCGACCCCGGGGGACCGCCGTGACCGAGAAGACCTTTACGACATTCAATCCTGCCGACGGCGAGCCGCTGGAGCGCTACCCGGAGATGTCCCCGCAGGCGCTCGATCAGGCGATCGAGGACTGCAGCGGGGCACAGGCGGATTGGCGGACCTGGGGTTGGCCCGAACGCAGCGACCGTCTGCAGGCGCTCGCGGTCCTGCTGCGCGAACGGCAGGATGCCTGCGCGTTGCGGATGGCAAGGGAGATGGGCAAGATCCTGCCGGAAGGGGTGGCCGAGATCCAGAAGTGTGCGCGTGCCTGCGAGTACTTTGCGCAGTACGGCGAGGATTGCTTGCACGCCGAGCCGGTTCCGACCGAGGCATTCGGCAGCATGGTGGATTATCGGCCGCTCGGTCTGTTGTTGGCCGTGATGCCTTGGAACTTCCCGTTTTGGCAGGTGATTCGAGCCGGAATCCCGGCACTGCTGGCCGGCAACGGCATCTTGCTGAAGCATGCGCCGAACGTGCTGGGCTGCGCCGCGGACCTTGAAGCCCTGTTCCGCGAGGCAGGCTTCCCGGAGGGCTTGTTCCGCTCGTTGGTGATCGATCTGCCGCAGGCGGCGAACGTGATCGAGGACCCGCGGGTGGCGGCGGTCACGTTGACCGGAAGCGTCGAGGCGGGACGTCGGGTCGCGGCGTTGGCGGGGCGGGCCTTGAAGAAGTGTGTGCTGGAATTGGGCGGATCGGATCCGTTCATCGTGCTGGACGATGCCGACCTCGAGCGCGCCGCGACGGCCGCCGTGATCAGCCGGTTTCAGAACTGCGGTCAGAGCTGTATCGCCGCGAAGCGCTTCATCATCGTCGATGCCGTACACCAGGCATTCCTCGACCGAATGCTGCCGGAAGTCGAACGGCTGCGTATCGGCGATCCATGTGATCCCGGCAGTCGGTTGGGCCCGATGGCGCGTTTGGATCTTCGGGACAAGCTGCACCAGCAGGTCGAGCGCAGCGTCGCCGCCGGCGCGCGATTGGTCCGCGGTGGCCGTCAGCCCGAGGGGTCGGGTGCGTTCTATCCGCCGACCGTGATCGATGCGGTCCCGCCCGGCTGTCCTGCCAGGGATGAAGAGCTGTTCGGGCCCGCTGCGGCGATCGTCGCGGTGCGTGATGACGCAGAGGCCGTCAGGGTCGCGAACGAGACCGCCTACGGATTGGCCGCATCGGTCTGGACCAGTGATCTCGACCGCGGCGGACGCCTGATCCGCGCGATCGAATCCGGCATGGGTTTTCTGAACCGGGCGCCGTTCTCCGATCCGCGCCTGCCGTTCGGCGGGATCAAGCAGTCCGGCTACGGGCGCGAGCTGTCGCAACACGGGCTGCGGGAATTCACGAACGTGCACAGCGTTTGGGTCGAGACGGCTTGAGCGCATCGGAGATGCCATGGCCACCTGATCTGACGGACTTCGGTGCAGCTTGCCGAGACCGGGGTGATCCCGGACAATGCCGCTGGTTCGCGGGGATCAACGACCGATTGGTCCGAAGTGCGAACCGGCATCGCAAACAAGAAGGAGGGTGACATGCTGCGTCAGATCACGGTCCGAAACTACATGACCACGAACATCGTCTCTTTTCGTCCCGAGATGAGCATCTACGAAGCCATCCGCAAGATGATGGAGCACAAGATCACCGCGGCGCTGGTGATGGATGAACACGAGCATCTGCTGGGCGCGCTGTCGGAGGCCGACTGCCTGCGGGTTGCCTACAACGCCGCTTATCATGAAGATTTCGGCGGTACGGTCGGCGACTACATGTCGACGGACATTCCTTCGATCGGGCCCGAGACCAGCATTCCGCAAGTCACCGAGATGTTCATGAAACAGCCCTACCGCAATTATCCGGTGATGGAGCACGGCCGTCTGATCGGTGTGATCAGCCGGGTGGACGTGCTGAAGGCGCTGATCGCGCTGGCATGAGCGGAGTCACTCGGGGTTCGGATGGTAAGGAATCGGATCCTTGAGGGTTTTGGTCCTGCGTGATGTCCTCGATCGCGAAGCGGATCGGTAGGCCCATCCTTTGGGGGATGGCGGCGCTGGCGGTGATCGCCATCGGCGGTGAATTGCTTCTCGTCGCGCTCGAGGAAGCCGCCGACCTGCTGCTCGAGGCCAGCCAGGCGGTACTGATGCTGCTGTTCGAGCGCGGTCTCGGGATGCCGTACGCCAAGGCGCAGGGTCTCGCGGCCTGGACCAGTTTGGCACTGCTGGCGCTGCTCGCGCTGTTCGTGCTGTGGAAGCTGGCGCCTTGGGTCAAGGCGCGGGCTGCGTCTGTCGGTGCCTGGTACCGGACCTCGCGATCCGCGCTGGCCGATGCGTGGCGCGGCGCCCGTTGGTATCAGCGGTGGGGCGCTGCGATCGTCGGCGTGGTGCTGTTGATCGGTTTGGTGCTGGTGATTTGATCGAGCGGCGGCGGCAGCGCGCCGCGTGTTATAGGGAGAATTGTGACGATGCCCATCTATGAGTTCTATTGTCGGGATTGCCATACGGTATTCAATTTCTTTTCCCGGCGGGTGGACACCGAAAAGCGGCCGGCTTGCCCGAAATGCGAGCGCCCCGAACTCGAAAAGCGGGTTTCGCTGGTGACGGTACTGAAGGGCGGAAGCAAGAGCGGGGAAGATGAAGGCGGCAACCTGCCCGATTTCGACGAAGCGAAGATGGAACAGGCTTTCCAGGCCATGGCCGGAGAGTTCGAGAATGCCAGCGAGGATGATCCGCGGGCCATGGGCCGGCTGATGCGAAAGTTCATCGATCATTCCGGAATGAAGCTGGGGGCGGGGATGCAGGAGGCGTTGCGTCGACTGGAAAGCGGCGAAGACCCCGATCGGATCGAGAGCGAGTTGGGTGATGTGCTGGAGGCCGAGGACCCGTTCCAGTTCGGCGCCAAGGGCGCGCTGAGCGGCTGGCGCAGTCGGGTGTTGCCGCCGAAGGTCGACGATACCCTGTATGAGCTGTGACGGCACCGCATCGCGTCCGGTCGCGGGGGCGTGATTCCCGATGAACGACCTGAACGGCTGACTGCCCGTCATGCGCTATCGATCCGACGTCCCCGAAGTCATTGCCGCCTCGGTCGATGAAACCATGGTGATCGGCACCGTGGTCTATGCGCTGATTCTGGGCGCGGGCCTGTGCCTGGGAGGCTGGTGGGGGCGAAAATCCTGGGTCGCCGCGATCGGTGCGACGCTGATCGTCAGCGCCACGGCTTACCTGATCGGCCGGTAGGGAGGCTGATAGTGAGTCTCGCGCAGGCCGCGGGTGGTCGCGACGCTGGCCGCATGTCCGTGCTGCACCTCGCGTTTCTCGTGGTGCTCTCCGCATGCTGGGCGAGCGCTCCACGGCACGCTTCGGCCGGATCGCTGCTGAGCGGCAAGGTGGTTGCCGTGCATGACGGCGACACCATCACGGTGCTGGATGCCGGCCGGCGACAGCATCGCATCCGGCTGTATCAGATCGATGCGCCGGAAAGAGGGCAGGATTACGGCGCATCGTCAAAGCGGTCGCTGTCGCAACTGGTATACGGCCGGCAAGTGTCGGTCGATTGGGTCACGACGGACCGCTACCAGCGGAAAGTCGGCACGATCTATCTGTCCGGGACCGACATCAACCTGCAGCAGGTGAGACGCGGCATGGCCTGGGTGTACCGCAGCTACGCGCACGATCCCGCCTACCTGTCCGCGGAGCAGTCGGCGCGTGCGCGCCGCATCGGACTGTGGGCCCGGACGAACCCGGTCCCACCGTGGGAGTTTCGCCGTGAGCACGGCAATCACCACGATTCCGCCGGGCGCGGGTGGTTCAAGCGGTTCTGGTAGGCGAGCGACGGGTGCAATACGGAAGGGCCGCTGCGCGCGCTCTCGGCGATGGGTAGCCAGGATAACTCTACGGTCGTCTGACATGAGACAGGTCGTCCAGACATTCGAGGAATGGTTCCGTCGGACGTTTCTGATCGGTACCTTCTTCCTGTTGGTGGTGGCAATCGCGCTGTCGCAAGATGCGGTCATCGATCCGGATATCGGGTGGCATCTGAGAACGGCGGCATGGATGCTCGACAGCGGCACCGTGCCCCGTACGGATCCCTTTTCGGCATACGGTCAGGATCGGCCCTGGGTGGCCTATAGCTGGCTCTACGATCTGTTTCTTTACTGGACCGAGAGGCAGCTCGGTGTGATGGCCGCGGTCGTGATCACGACGCTGATGTCGGTCGGGATCGCGCTGGTTCAATTGGCGACCGTTCGGCGCTTCAGCACAAATCCCGTCGTCGTCATCGGGCTCACCGTGCTGGGCATGGTGGCGATGGGGCCGGTCTTACGCACGCCCCGTCCCTGGTTATTCAGTATCCTTTTCTACCTGCTGGAGCTCAGAATACTGTTGGATGCCCGCGACAGGGGCAGGCATGCGGCCGTCTGGTGGTTACCCGTCGTGTTCCTGGCCTGGGCCAATCTGCATATCCAGTTCGTGTACGGTCTGGTCGTGTTCGGGGTCGCTACGCTGGATTTCCGGCGAACGGGTTTGATTCAAAGTTCGTCGGTCCGTGCCGTGCACAATGGATTCACTTACGGGAGATGGCTGCTGCTGATCACCCTCTGCATCTCGGCCACGCTTCTGACGCCGTACTCCATCGACTTGTATCGCACGCTGTACGAGGTCATACGTCAAACCGGTATTTACCAGTCGATCTCCGAGATGCGCGCAATGAGCTTCCGCCATCTGTCCGATTGGTCGGCATTGTGTCTCACGGTGGCAGCGGCATATTCGATGGGAAGAAACAAGGACAGCGATCTTTTCCTTCGGATCCTGTTTGTGATGGGTCTTTTCGTTTCCTATCGAGCGGCTCGCGATATCTGGTTTCTGATGCCCGTGGCAGTGTATCTGGTTGCTTCCTACGTGGCGAAGAAGAATGGTGGCAGACCTTTCACGATAACAGGGTGGCAAAAGGCAGGGGCCCTGCTCGTCGTGATGCTTGGCTCGGTTATGTTGGCCAAGCATCGAAAAGTTGACGAGGCGGAACTGAAATCTGCCGTGGCGAAAGCATATCCGGAGTCGGCGGTGCATTTCGTCAAGACACACCATTACCCCGGGCCTTTGTATAACCATTTTAATTGGGGCGGCTACTTGATCTGGCAGTTGCCCGAGATACCGGTCAGCATCGATGGTCGGGCGAACCTTCACGGCGATGAGCGGATCGATCGTTCGATCAAGACATGGACGGGCCAGCGGGACTGGTCGGAAGACAAGGAACTCAATGCGGCGAAGCTCGTTATTGCAGGACGCGACACAGCACTTTGTTCGCTGCTCAAACTGGATTCGAGATTCGATCTGGTATATGAGGATTCCGTGGCGGCGGTTTTCACGCGGAAGGAACAGAGCCGCTGACACGGGCAGCGCCGCCTCCCGAGGCGGCAGTGTGCGGGATCAAGACGGGGCGTTTCCGAGGGTGATCACCGCCTGTCGGAAATGCCCCACCCGACCCAAGCTCAATCCGGAAAGTCACGTCCTCGTAGATGTGGAGAAGGCCGAGGTTGGTACGGCAGGCACCGCACTCGATACCCAGCCGTTCATCGCCTTCCAGCAGGCCCGTTTCCCACTCGCCTGAATCGTTACGGCAGTAATATTCGACATTGGCGTAGTTGGTGCGGATCAGCAGGATGTAAGCGGCGCGTTCAATTCCGCCCCTTCGCGATGATCCTGTCGTAGGTGCCGTCGCCGCGCATCTCGGCGATCTCGGCGTCGAATGCCGAGATGATCTCCTTGGCCTTCGGGTGTTGGCGGTTCATCGCGAAGCACAGGCCGCGAGTCGCGAACGGCTTGGGCAGGATTTCGAACTGGTCCCGGCTGTTGGCCATGTACTTGGTGATCTCGTACTGCAGCACCACTTCGTCGTCCAGCGTGACGTCGACCTGGCCTTGCAGCATCAGCAGCAGGTTTTCCAGCACGTGATTGTTGACGAAGCGCGTCAGGCCGCGGGCATTGTCAAACCGATCGTCGTAGGCGTAGTCCTTCACGATACCGATCACCTGGCCCTTCAGATCGTCCATCGTCCGAAACTGAAACGGGCTGCCCCTGCGCTTGATGAACTTGATCTGGTTGACCAGGTAGGGCTTGCTGAAGAGGAAAGTGTTTGCGCGCTGCTCGCTGTACCAGGCCGTGGCCAGCGCATCGTAAACGCCGATCGACGCTCCTTCCAGCGTGCGCGACCAGGGTTCGTCGACCAGCGCGATGTCATAGTCGATGCGGTCCAACGCGGTGCGGACCAGTTCGATGGCGATTCCGCCGTTGGGGGCCGTGGTTTCGACGTACGGCGGCCAGTCGCTGATGGCCATCCGGAGCGTGTCCTCGGCCCGCACGCCGGCACCATACATTAACAGGGAAACCGTCAACCAGGTGAGAACGGAACGCGAGCGATCGTGCTGCATGTAGCTGTCTCCTCGATGTTCGGGCGTCACTCTGGCAATGCGGGGCCGCAGCGCATCGTGCGGCTCCGGTCACAACATCCTGGCCAGAACCAGCGCGTCTTCTCGACCGTTCTTCGCCGGATAATAGTCCCTGCGGGTGCCGATCTCGTTGAATCCCATGTTGCGGTAAAGACGGATGGCGGTCTTGTTCGTCGGCCGTACTTCCAGCATGATCATTTCGGCACGATAACCCTTGGCCACTTCCATCAGCTTTTCCAGCATTCGGCGGCCGTGACCCGAGCCCTGGGCCTCGGGTGCCACGCACAGATTCAGGATGTGTGATTCGCCGGCCCCGACCGAGACTATGCCGTAGCTGAGGATGCGGCCGGCCTTTTCCCCGACCCAGCAGCAATAGCCCACGCTCAGGCAGTCGCGGAATGCGATGGGCTCCCACGGGAATTCATAGGCGCTTTCCTCGATGCGCGAGATCATGGGCAGATCGGATCGGCGCATCGGCCGAAAACCGAACTCGGCGTTTTCCGCCAGGCTGGGAAAGTGTCTGTAATAGAAGTCGATTTCGGCGTCGTAGGACATCCAGCGTTTGATTCGGTGGAACCAGTCGTAGATCATGGGGAAATCAGGTTTGCGACTCTCGGAATGTTCTCATGGCAAGCTGCAAGTCGTCCCAGGCCTTTCGCTTTTCCAGCGGGCTGCGCAGCAGGTAGGCCGGGTGATAGGTGACGACCAGCGGAGTATCGGCGTAACGATGCACGACACCGCGTAGTCTACCGATCGGCGTGTCGGTTTTTAACAGGTTTTGTGCCGCGATGCGCCCGACCGCGAGGATGATGCCCGGTCGAATCAGCGCCAACTGCCGCTGCAGGAAAGCCTCGCAAGCGGCGGCCTCCTCCGGTTGTGGGTCGCGGTTCTGCGGCGGGCGACATTTCAGGATGTTCGCGATGTAGACGGATTCGCGCGACAGCCCGACCGCGCGCAGCATTTCATTCAGCAGTTGGCCCGCACGGCCGACGAACGGCTCGCCTTTCAGATCCTCCTGTTCGCCCGGCGCTTCGCCGATCACCATCCAGGACGCGGCGCGGTTGCCGACGCCGAATACCGTCTGGGTTCGGGTACGGTGCAGTGAGCAGGCGGTGCATGCGCGGACGCAAGCCTCCAGTTCCTCCCAGCTCAGCGCCGTATTCTCCGGCCGTGGTATTGGTTCCGGCGACCGCGCGGCGACGGAGTCGGGAACTTCGTCGGCGTAGGACAATGATTCGCCCGGTCCGGCGACGGAGTCGGCGCCGATCGGGATCGCGGGTTCCGAACCGGGGGGGGCGAAGCGGGGCACCCACACCCGGATGCCCATTGCTTCCAGATAATGCAAGCGTCGCTGTTCCGGCTCCACGGCTAGGCCATCAGACGTCGCCGACCTGCGGGTGCATCCGCTTCTTGCCGGCTAGCAGCTTGTTCACCGCATTCACATAGGCTTTGGCCGACGCGATCACGATGTCGGTATCCGCGCCCTGGCCGTTGACGATGCGGCCCGCCTTCTCCAGACGGACCGTGACCTCACCCTGCGAGTCGGTGCCGCTGGTGATGCTGTTCACGGAGTACAGCGTCAGGTTGGCCTGCGTCCGCACCAGAGACTCGATTGCTTTCAGGCTGGCGTCCACCGCGCCGCCGCCTTGCGCGGTGCCGGTCACTTCCTCCTGCTCGATCTTCAGGGTCACTCGCGCTTCCGGGATTTCCCCGGTTTCGGAACAGACGTGCAGAAACACCAGTCGGACCCACTCGTCCTCGGCTTCAGTGCCGGCTTCGGTGATCAGTGCCTGGAGGTCCTCGTCGAAGATCTCGTGTTTCTTGTCAGCCAGGTCCTTGAAGCGCTGAAACGCAGCGTTCAGTTCTTCCTCGGATGCGAACTCGATGCCGAGTTCCTGCATCCGGGTGCGGAACGCATTGCGTCCGGAATGTTTGCCGAGCACCATCCGGTTGGCGGTCCAGCCGACCTCCTCGGCGCTCATGATCTCGTAGGTCTCCCGGCTCTTCAGTACGCCGTCCTGGTGGATGCCCGATTCGTGCGCAAACGCGTTGGCGCCGACGATGGCTTTGTTCGGCTGTACCGGGAAACCAGTGATGCTGGAAACCAGCTTCGAGCACGCGACGATCTCCCGACTGTCGACATCGGTATGGCAAGGAAAGAAATCCTTGCGGGTCTTGACCGCCATCACGATCTCTTCCAGCGCCGCGTTACCGGCGCGCTCACCCAGTCCGTTGATCGTGCATTCGACCTGGCGCGCACCGTTCATCACGGCGGACAGCGAATTGGCGACCGCCAACCCCAAGTCGTTGTGACAGTGCACCGAGAAGATCGCGCGGTCGGAGTTCGGAATGCGTTCGATCAGGCGCTTGATGGTGCGTCCGAACTGCTCCGGCATCGCGTAGCCGACGGTATCCGGGATGTTCAGTGTGCGGGCGCCGGCGTCGATGACCGCTTCCAGAATGCGACACAGGAAGTCCTCCTCCGATCGGCCGGCATCTTCCGGCGAGAATTCCACATCGCCGGTGTACTGCCGTGCGCGCTTCACCGCGTTGACCGCATGTTCGACCACCTGATCCGGCGTCATGTTGAGTTTGCGCTGCATGTGGATCGGCGAGGTGGCGATGAAGGTATGGATGCGCGGCCGTTGTGCATCCCGCAGCGCCTCGCCGGCACGATCGATGTCGCGATCCAGCGCCCGCGCCAGTCCGCACACGGCGCTGTCCTTGATCGCACGGGCAACCGCCTGGACGGATTCGAAGTCCCCGGGGCTGGCTGCCGGAAACCCGGCTTCGATGACGTCGACCCGAAGCCGCTCCAACGCGCGGGCGATGCGCACTTTCTCTTCGCGCGTCATCGAAGCGCCAGGGCTCTGTTCGCCGTCGCGCAATGTTGTGTCGAAAATGATCAGTTTGTCGCTCATGACCTGGCTCCGAAAATCAGGCGTGGAGATGCGCCTGCATTGACGCATCGAGAAGGAAGAAACCGCAGATTGGAGTTGAGATCTGACTGCCCCTCAGGGCAGCAGGGTCAGCGAGCGAAGGCACGACCAAGAGCCCGCGATCCGTGCAACGGAAAGCGCTCGGGCAGAAGGAAGCGCGAAGGCGGAATGCGTAGCCATGGAGAGACTATACAATGGCCGGCACGGCTTTGCCAAGACGTGGCCGGAGGGGCCCGGAACCGGAAGACTCGGCCCCCGGCTTCGAGAGTCATCGCGGGCAAAGGGTCCAGACGCCGCCGGTTGGGATCGCTACAGCGGCGGCGCCGGACCACGTTCCTCATGGTGCCTCGGCGAAGTCATAGACAACGGCTTTGGCGACCAGGGGTTTCAACGTTTCGTCGATGATCTTCTGGTGCTCCGGATGTTCCATATACGCGGTGATGGCCTGCTGATCGGCAAACGTGGCGACCACGGCCACATCGTAGGAACTGTCGACGATCTCACGCGTTCCCGGCAGTGCCGTGCCGACTCGGTAGTCCAGTACCATCGGGAGCTTCGACAGCCTGCGACTGCCGGCGATGTATTGTTCCCGGGCGGCGGCGCTGCCGGCATCCTTCAGCCAAACGATCACGACATGGTGAATGCGCTTGTCGCCGCTGCCGGTTGCCTCGGCCAGGGCCGGCGCGATGGCGGTGAGGTTGGCAACGGTGACCAACAGGAACGGGAGCAGAATTCGTTTGAGCATTTCGGGCATTCCTCTGCAAGTCGGTCTGACAAAGCGATCGAAACCGGGTGGCTTCAACGCCCAAGATCATCGCCAAATCCGACCGCCAAGTAAACGCAGCGATGCAGCGGGAAGAGGTCGGCGGGCGGTACCGGGTACCTCCCGCCATTGCCGGTTTGGTTCGAAGTGCGATCGCGGTGCCGTGTGCATCATTGCTCCCGCAGCCGTTTTCCCTTGAACACCCTGTTCATCCCCGGCTTCAGCCGCCCCTCTTGATCCCAAAGACCCCAGCACGCGGCATGCGAGCCGAGGTAAGCGGCTTTCCAGCTCTCGTCGAAGGCCGTGGAGTAGAAATATTTCACCCGGTTCGCTCTTGCCCAGGTCACGAAATCGAGGAAATAGTAATTGGCATTGGCGAGCGAAGGGACGGCTTCGCCCAACGGCTCGCCGCAGGTGGGCCATCCGGTCTCGGCGACGAAGACCGGCTTGCCGTCCGCGGTTGCCACCAAGCGCTGGTAAGCGGCGTCCAAGGCTGACACCGCGTGCTCCACCGGATACCCTTCCCAAAAGCCCCAATGGTTGAACAGGACGACATCGACGGCGGCGATGATCTCGGGGTGATCCAGAAGCGGTTGGTAAAGGTCTGCGTAGGCGACTCGTTTCTTTGGCAAGGCGGCTTTGACGCGCTGGATGTAGCCCAGCACCTGCTCGGGGGTGAGATTGCCGCCCTGCATGCCGTAGCCGTTGAGGATGGCCAGATCCACCTGTCCCTTCTTGGCTCGCGCAATCAGGTTGGCGATCTCCTCCTCGTTGGCCGCCATCTCCGCCTCGGTATCGGCGGGTCCGATCCACGCGCCGATTGCGGCTTTGAGGCCCAGCTTGTGGGCGATGCGGCCTGCTTCCTGCTGGCCTTGCGTGGCGCCGAAAGTCCGAATCCAGCGGGTATATGGCGCGATGATTTGCAGGCGTTCCCGCAGTTGCCGGCGGCTGACCGTCGCATCCTGACGCGGATCCTGGCCTTCGACGTACGGGGTGAAATTGAGTCCGTACAAGCGGTACTTGACCACCGGTTCGGCATCGGCTGCGCCGATCGCGAACAGCAGCGCGCCTGCCGCCGCGATGGACCGCAGGCAGCGGTGGAGCCGGGTCGCGGCGTCAGAATGACCAGTTGTCGAATCAGATGAAGGGCGTTCCATGGCTGAATCTCCGGCTCATTCAATGTGTGGGATCGTGCTCCTTAAAAAATAGCCCAGCCGCTGCGATGTCCCATGGCTTGCATGCAGTCCGATCGCCATCAGCGTCGGCGCTGGATGCTGCGGGACGATTGCGCGGGTCCCGGCCGGCACACTGCAATCGAGCCACCATGCTTGATTATCGATGCAGCGCGCCTCGGTATTGCGGTGCCGCTTCGTGACGCTCCCGTGTCCGATCGCGGTAGGCGAGGAAGAGGAACGATCGAGACGGTCCTTGGCGGACGGAGGAGTGGCGGCGGGCGACCCGCACGCCACCGGTGCACGGTGGCGCGACTCGGGTCCGTCAAATCGACCACCGGTCGAGATTTTGCCGGTGGCAGTAACAATCTTAGGACAGCCGCGAAGTGGAATTCCGGCGGGGCCACGGTCCTTGGAGAATTTCCGATCGACGCTGTGTTTGCTGCCCCGACGTTTCGGGATTGTCGCCGCCGTTGCTGCCGACTCGATTCCGGCAGCCGCGCAGGGTACAGCCATGCCGCGTAAGATGTGGTCCGGGAGGCGCGCAGGTCCGGTCGCAAGAAGGCCCTGACTACCAGAGGGTAGCCAGGGCCTAGGAGAACGGGTCAACCGATTGGGGGGAAGGTGGCCCGCAACAACAGTCTACTTCTTTGCGAGCAGGATGCTATACCCCGCATGGGGCAATGCACCGATCCCACAGCGAACGCGGCCGCGAGCCCCCGACGATGTCGGAAGCGTCTCGGCGAACGGTGAAAATCGCTTGAACACGAGCGTGGAGACGATGGGTGGATGCTGCCGGCTGATTCCGGATTCGCCATCGGGTTCCGGGTGTCCTGCCCGCTCCTGCGCCACTGGCGGGCAAATTCCTGCGGGATCGGCAGCACGTCTATAATCGCGGACCTCCCCAATATGACGGATATGCAGAGATGTGGCTGTTCACTCGGCTTGGTTTCTTCAGTGTGGTCCAGAAACCCGGTGATGCGGATGCCGGGCTGGTGACGATCCGGGCAAGAGTGCGCGGCGATCTGGAAGCGCTCAAGTCGCATTATCTGCCGACGATGAGCGACATCATCGAGGGCGCCGGTTCCGACTACCAGTTTCGGGCCAAGGCGCCGCGAGTGGATTTCGCCGAGGCGGCCAAGCTCATTGCCGGAGACCTGGACTACGCCAACTTCAAGCGCTCCGTCGCGCATGAAGGAACGCAGCGCGAACGCGTCTATCACGAAGTCTGGCAAGCGCTCTTCGGCCTGGAGCGTGACGAGTAGACGCCGCAGTTGACTCGACGGTCCGTCCACCCGAGTGTGGCACATCGCGAATGGGTACCGACTGTATGGCCCCTTGGGTCGTAAGGCTTGCCGTGGGCGGGATGAAGTCGGTAAGGAACGGGTTCGGGCAGGCGGTGTAGAACGGAGGATCGGACAGCGCTAGGAGCCTGTCGGACTTTCAGTCAAAAAGCTCAACTTGGCTAAGAATTAGCCACATTCGGCGGCTCTACGTGAATTTGAGGGCACTCGATCAATATTCATGCTTCAGACTTCGCGTACGAGAGCGGTTCGAAGCTAAGTGCGACAGACTCCTGGGGCACCCGCACCAGAGAAGCCCAAGCCGCCGCCACCGTGGGCGGCGATGGGCGCCGAAGACATCCTGCGCTACCTGTGCGGTCCGGGGTATACCGATGACCCGTTGGTGCGGCGCCTGGCCGAGCTGCTGGAACTACAGTTTGCCATCTGCGATGACGATGCAGCGCTCGCCGAGGAATGCCGCGCCGAGGTTGAGCGCAAGCTAGGTGCTGCGCTGGAACGGATCGAGGCACTGGAAGAGGTGCTGCGGGATGAGGACGTGCCGATCGAGAAGTGGCAGGGGTGAGGACTGTTGGCAGAGCCTATTGCGGACGTTTTTCAAATTCTGCGTGGCGCGGTGCTAGGCGGACTAAACACAACGGAGATCAGATCAGCGCTGCCGGCGCCTGAGCGTTCAGATACGCGTATCGACCGGATGGACTTGGCGCCGGCCAATGGCCATGCCTATGCTGTTTCTATCTTCCCACTTAGGGCACCCTGACCCGATGTCCCACCGGCATGGTCCCGCGGCTCACACCGGGCGATGCTGCGTGCGTCGATCCACGAGCGGCTGGCCGTGAGCGAAGTCGAACGGGATCGGCCGCCTACGACATCCGCAGGGAGTGCCCGAACGGGACTGCGCGCGTGCTGACGGTCGAGGGGGAGGTGTGTTGGTAAATTTTGTGTACCGTGGTGTGCACCGTAAAACCAGATCACACCAAAATCACCAAACCAGTTCCGTGTAACTTTCTGATTTAATTGGTCGGGGCGAGAGGATTTGAACCTCCTACCACCTGCACCCCATAAAGGTAAATCATTATCCAGCGCCATCCAGGCCCATTCAATAGAGAAGGAAAAATAGATGATAGAACAGTAGGAAAAGAAATATAGCTGTCCAAGTCAATCCATCGCCATCTCATCCGAGCTATCATTAGTGGGGGGATCATTGGGGGGATCATGAACACCCGCTCAACGGATACAGGTGGTCGCAATGTCCAAGCTCACGGTTCGAGAACTTCAGTCGCTCACCGCCGATAACCGCGGCCAAAAGCTCATCGATGACGGCAACTTGCGCGGAACCGTTCGGGTATCGAAACAGGGAGAAGTCTCTGTTTTTTTTGAGTGGCGTTATCGGTACGGCGGCTCCAAGAAATCCATCGCCTGCGGAACCTGGCCGAAGGTGAGCCTTGCTGCAATTAGGAAGGAGCGGGACGAAGCACGAAAGGTTTTTGACGGCGGCCAAGACCCGGCGTTGGCCCGCAAGGTGGCGCGTGTTGAGAAGGCCGCGCAGCAGAAGACCCAACTGGCCGAGATCGAAGAACAGATGGCCCGCGCGACCGTCCGCGACTTGTTTGACCGGTGGGTCAGTCTCGAATTGGCCAAGCGCAAAGAATCCAGCCGGGCCGAAGTCGTCCGGGCGTTTACGAAAGACGTGCTGCCAATGATCGGGAAGCTCTACGCCGAGGACGTCACCAAATCGCACGTCATGCGCGTTCTCGATGCGATCCTGGCCCGGAACGCACCGCGGCTGGCCAACCGCACCTTGTCTGATCTTCGCCAGATGTTCGGTTTTGGGTACGTCCGCGGCATTGTGCAGAACGACCCGACCCACCGAATCCGAAAGGCGGACGTGGGAGGTAAAGAAACAGAGCGCGATAGGGTCCTGGAGGAATCGGAGATCCGCGAGCTGGCCCGAAAGCTCCCCGACGCGAATCTACAGAAGCCGTCAGAACTGGCGGTCTGGATCATGCTGTCAACCGGGTGTCGCGTGGGCGACCTGATGAAGGCGCAGTGGTCCGAGATCGATTTCGACGCAGGGACGTGGACGTTTCAGCCGGAGAAGGACAAGACGCACATCCAACGGACGCATACCGTGTTCCTGAGCGACTTCGCCGTGGAGCAGTTCCGGCAGCTTTGGGCCTACAGCGGGGTGAGCCGCTGGTTGTACCCGAACACGTCGGACTCCGGTCCGGTGTGCAAGAAGTCCATCACCCGCCAACTGGGAGACCGGCAGACGGAGCACACGCTGTCAAAGCGAACCGAGCTTACTGGCGCATTGAAACTGACCGGTGGCCGCTGGACACCGCACGACCTGCGCCGAACGGCGACAACCATGATGGTGGAGTTGGGCGTTTCGTCCGATGTGGCGCAACGCTGCACGTACCATCTGGAGCAGGACCGCATCAAACGAACCTACAACCGGGCTCAGCAACGGGAAGAGCAGGCGAGGGCATGGGCGGCACTCGGAACGCGCCTGGACCTTCTGGTTAACTCGGACGACACGAACGTCGCTATGTTGCGGCGCCGGGCTTGAGGTGGCGCTGGCGTCAGGGAAACCCAGAGCCCGGCAAGTGGTGGAATTCCGCCTGTCCGCGCCACGTCGGAATGGCAGCCGATGATTCGGAACGGCGGTAGTACTTTGCTACTCCCCTTACGCCGATGCTGAGATTCGAGCAAAGGATACTGGACGTCGTTCACGGGACTGGTGTAGGGATTGCCCGACGACCAGAAGCGGCAATAACGGGAATTCCCGCTTTTCCGGTCAGCGAGACATCTGGCCGCGCGATCAGGCTACCACCCGCGGCGTGACTTCCTGGTCCACCGTCGATTCCAGTTCGGCCTTGAAGCGACATGCGGAACCCCCTGCACTGTGCAGGGTGGCCTCCGCGTCGTAGACTGAACGAGCCAAGCCTAGGCTGATCCCCGAAAAGCGGTTCACCCACCGCCCGGCTTGGTTCCTTCCTGGGTGCTACGCGTGGGTGCGCGTCATGTCTGAATACGTCGATCCGCGACCTCTTTTCGAGGCCCATATCGCCAAACCTTTGAAGGACCTTCCGGCTGAGCTCGATCCGTTCATCCTTGAAATTGGCGGAGTCCTGGAACAGCAGCGCAGGCGACACATTGCTGGGGTCCAACTGGTTGCGGAACTGCTGCAAAACCGGCCGGCCGAGTTGCTGAACCAACTCCCAGCTATCGAGAGTGAGTTCGGCAAATTACCGCATGACATCAATACCGCCGTTAGCCTCGCGGCACGCGCGGCAATAGACCCAGACACGGCAGGGCTGATCGCATCCATCACCGGCGAGGCAATCTGGCAAAGCGCCGTTGTCCAGGTCAATGGCTACATGATGGAATTAGGTGAAGCGAGCTGGTGGGACCGGCCAGGACAGTTGGTGGGGTTGCCCGAGTCGTGCCTGATCGAGAATCGGCGAGACTGCCTCGAACGTTACGACTTCGAGCACAACCCATCACGTGCAAGTGAACGACAAGCCCGTGATGTCGTTGTGAACAGGTGGGAAGAAATTTCCGACGAACTCGAAAGACTCAACGAAGAGATCGCTGGATGGGTCGCCGTGCCGGATGGCGACGCTCATGGGCGCAAGCTCAGGCTGGAGACTCTTGCGGCGCTGCGCACACAGAAGCACGATCTGGAATCCGAATGGCGGGCGATGCACGGTGACAATGCGGGCGCCATTGACCATGACGACGCGCCAGTGGATCAGGATGATCCAAATAGAGAGGATATGGACTCAAAGGAAGAGAACATTATTCCGTTCACCGAACCACGGGTTCTGGATGACTGGTGCAAGGTTATTAGGGAACCTGATTAGCGATGAACTTCAGCCAGCCTGATTTTTCGCTCGGGCCAAGGGGCGG
>CAZXXC010000063.1:0-23864 GCA_964644665.1 uncultured Methylococcaceae bacterium | reverse complement strand
CCCTTGACCGGCCAGGCCTCGGTATCCGCATACGGTTTGGAAACGCTGTAGCGCCCCTGCGCGGCGTCGGTGATGGCGGTGTCGAGCACGGCCACCAGCGCGTCGCCGTCGCGCAGGTGGGCGCGGATGGTGGTGCCGGTCAGGTCAACCGGCGGGCCGCCCGCGGATTGCAGCAGCTGACCGGACAGTTCGAAGCTGTCGCCGCGCTTGTGCTCGAATGCGGCTGCCATCGTTACAGCCCGATCCCGTCCCGGCGGCGCGGCAGCGCGGGGGTGATGCGAGCATCGCCGGTACTGGCCGGCGCGGGCACCACGCCGAGCGAAAGCTTGCCCTGCCCCAGCAGCGTCAAAAATTTCATGCTGTCCTCGTAATCGGCGCGCAGCTTGTCGCTGGCTGCGTCCTTCCAGAGCTTGTAGCGCGCGATCACGCTGGCGTGTTCCACCAGCACCGGCGGCGTCGCCGGCAGCGGCAGGGTATAGCGCCCCGCCAGATAGCCGTTGATGATCGCATCGGCATCGACCAGCGCGGCCGCCACCACCGCCGTGTCGATCTGGATGGGCGGCACGTTGACCCGGTCGGTCAACTGCACCAGCTCGGACTCGCCGTAGCGGTCGATCAGGTTGTCCAGCGTGGCGTAGGGCATGGCTTACTGGCCAGATTTGCCGGCCTTGCCGGATTTGGCCGGTTTAGCCTGGGTTTGATCGGATTCAGCCGGGTCAGCCGGGGTATCGTCCACCCACGGCGTTTCGGTCGCCGGGTCGAAGTCGGCCTCGTTGATGCGCACGCGGCCGTCCGGGTGGCCGGCGCGTTTCACGTAAATGGTTTTTTCCATGTCGCCCTCGTCCAGGTCGTGCAAAAAATGGCGGGCAGCGCCCGCCCAGGGGAGGAAGGTTTAACCCAGCAGCGTCGCCACGTGTTCCGGGTTGGCGCAGTACACGCCCCAGGCCGCGCCGATGGTCCAGTTCATCTGGCGGAAGCCGGGGTACATCGCCACCTCGAAGCTGATGCCCGACACCGGGTCGGTGATCGTGGTGCGGTCCACCGCCTTGTCGCCGTCGGCCGGCAGGCTGGGCAGGCGCGTGGCCAGCACCAGCGCCGAGCGCGGGAAGGCCAGCATGCGCGGGCCTCCGCCCACCACGGTGATGGCGGTGGCGGCGGCGGGAATCGCCTGCATCAGGCCCGGCGCGGCGAGCGTGAGGGTGCCGCCGTCGGCCACGTTGGCGTCGCCGCTGGCGACCACGTACTTGTTGCTGTCGCCGGCAAACGTGATCACGTCGCCCGCCACGATCGTGCCGGTGCCGGCGGCGGCCAGGGTGATGACCCTGGCGCCCACGGCGTAGCCCGCCGCGTTGGTCGTCGCGCCCGACGCGGTGCCCTTGGTGTGGGTTTTCACCTGGGCGGATTCGCGCAGCATGAAGCCGTGGCGGTCGTCCAGCACGCCCTGGCGCAGGATGTTGGCGGTGCCCACCTTGTCCACGTCGGCCTGCTTGCCGCGAATGTTCGCGCCGGCGGCGGTGTTGAGCACCAGGCTCATTTCGGAGAGCGGCGCGCCGTTGTCCTGCATGATTTTCAGCACCTGCGCGGCGTCGCTGTAGTCGCCCGCCGTGCCGAACGGCGTGGTGCCGGGCGTGCCGTAGGCGCGGCTGGCACGGGTGTACAAGCCCGCCACGTCGGCTTCCATCTCGTTGGTGAGCGTGCGCATCGCCTGCGCGATCTGCTTCACGCGGATGGCGCTGGCGGTGTGGCCCTGGCTCAGCGCGCGCTCTTCCTCGCCGGTCCAGCGAATCTGCACCATGCGGCTCTTGGTGATGGTGAACTGCGCCGGATCGACGGTCTGGTCGCCCGCGTCCGGCACTTCCATGCCGGGCACGATGTCCACCGCCGCGGCAGCGCGGGTCTTGAAGTCGGTGATGTTCTGCCCCACGGCGGCGCGCGCCGAATCGGGGTCGAGCGTCACCGCCGGAATGAAGCCCACCAGCTCGCGCGAAACGATCTGGAAGCTCTTGTAGAAATCCGGGATCAGCCCGGTGAGGGTGTTGGCCATGTCAGCGTCCTTTCAGGGCAGGGTCAGTCAACGAGGGAGATGCCGGCGTTGACCTGTTTCATCTGGTCTTCGGCGGACAGCGCGGCGAACTGGGCGCGGGTCATCGTGCCGCCAGCGGGCGCGGCGGGCGCGGCGCCGCCGGTCTGCATGCCGGAAAGCGCCGCGATCGGCTTGGCCCTGGCGCAGAAATCCTTGAGCGCGGCGAGGTCCTTCTTGCCCAGCGCCACCGCCCAGTCCTTGAGGTCGGCGGCGAGGCGTCCGTCGGCCAGCGCGGCCTCGACGATGCCGGTCACTTCCTTCGCCAGCACGTCGGCGGAGAGCGCGGCGAGCTGCTCCTGCAACCTGGCCACCGCTTCCACCGGCACGAACTTCGCCGGGTCGGGCTGCGCGGTTTTCAGCGCGGCCACTTCGGCGGCGAGGCCGTCGCGCTCGGTCTTCAGGGCGGCCAGAGCGGCCAGCGCCTCGGCCTCGGTGGCGGACTCGGCCACGGCAAGCGCGGCCAGCAGGGGCTTCGGAATCATGCAAGTCTCCTTCTCGGGGAATTTGATGGCGGCCAGCGCGGCCAGGTCGGTGAGCTGGTCGAGCCCGGCCTGGTTGACCAGGCCCACGCTCACCAGGTCGAGCACGCGCCCGGTCGCCGGGTCGTAGCTGAACAGGGGGGAGAGGTAGCGGTACTCGCGGGCGGCGATCATCGCCGCCGCCTTCGGCGTCCAGTCCGGCTGGGCGTAGAGGCCGCCCGGTTCGGTTCCGGACGGATCGCGCCATTCCAGCGCCTCGATCCAGCCCGCCGCCGGCACCGGGGCGATTTCCCCGGCGCGCATCGACTGGTGCTCGTAGTCGATGAGCTTTTTGTCGGCGCGCGCTGCGGCGCGGGCGATCAGCGCCGCAGCGCCGTCGGCGTCCAGCAGCCAGCCTTCCGGCGGCGTGGCCGGGCGGCCGGAGCCGTCCGCCGAGCGGAAGCGCCCGGCGGGGATCACCCGCACCGGCCTGGCCGGGTCGGCGAGTTCGAAGGAGAGCGCGGCGAAATTCATGCCGCAATGGTTGCGCGCGCGGGGCGGCGGATGCGGGTGAAGCGGTTCAGCCGAGCCGTTGCCCCTTCAGGGGCTTACGGATCGGGCGTGCCGAGAACTGGTGCAGATGTTTTTTCGCGGGCAGGGCGGGTTTCGCAAAACCGCGAGCGGGGGTCGGTTCAGGAAATCGACGGAACCCGCGTTAGAATCGACGCTAGCGCGTTAAAAAAAGTTTTCAGGTACTTGGGTATACACCGGGCGATTTGAACGCCTCAGATTGGCGATTTTACGGCCTGAGCAAAAAACCCTGGATCGTATTTAGGATGTCCGCCTTGTCCGACTCCGAAATCCCGAGGAAGGGCCGCGCCGGAATGTCGCCCCACGGCGCGTTGCGCCCCAGGGAACCTTTCTTCGCGCCGAACTGCTGCACCGCCGCGTATTTCACGCTGCTGCCCACCAGTAGCGTGCGGCCGCCGTCCACCACCCGGTAGGTGATCGAGCCGGCGAGGTTGCCCGAATCCACCAGCGGCTTCTTGCCAAGCGCCGCGCCGATGCCCTTGGCCGTGAGCCTGCCGTCCTTCTTGCCGAAAAGGCCCTTCGGGCGATCCTTGCTGCCCAGGTAGTTCAGCAGCGTGGTTGGGCTATTGGGCGCCCAGCGGCTGCCGTCCGGCGCGGTGCCGGCGGCGAAGCGGCGGCGGGTCGAGTCCGCCAGGTCTTCGCCGATCTGCGCGAGCGCCGGCGTGAGGTCGCCCGCCCGCCGCGCCAGCTTCGCCAGCACGTCGAGCACCTCGCGGTCGTCTACGTCGATTTGAATCAGTGCCATTGTTTGCTATCCTTGTCAAAACGCTCCGGGCGTGAAACCGGGTGGGGGTCGGCTCGATACCCGGCGGAAGGGCTCCGGCGCACCGACAGGCGCACGGAACGGGACCTCGGGGCGTTTCCCTTCTTCTCACCTGCCATAAACAAGGCTCACCCCCTCGCGGTGCGAATTCATGTCCTTGTTTTTGGCCTGCATGTAATTCCAGAATACACGGCCATCGCGGTCGATCCGCACCACCACCATGACTTGCGCCGGGCCGTCGAACAGGCCGATGAATCGTGGACGGGTCGTGCCATCCGCATAAGCGGTTTCCCATATCTCATACGGCTGCATCAGCTTCGGCAAAATGAAATTGGCGTAGCGCTCGCGTGCATCCCGGTCCTTGTCCACCATATGCGGCAGCCGTTCGTAGGCCAAAGGAACTCCGCCATACCAGGGCGTATCGATTACCCGATACGGATTTTCCGTTGAAAGCCCCAGCGCCCGCGCCAGCAAATCGACTGCCTCGCCGCGATTCTGCGCCTTTGGCAGCAAGGCGGGAGAGGGCAAACGCAGCGCAGGCGGCACGTCGAGCACCTCGCGGTCGTCAACGGTGATATCGATCATGGCCATAACGCTTTTCCTGGTCTATTATTCGCAGTGACGCGGTAAGTGAGCATCGACTCCTGGGTTACCCAGTTCGTTTCGGACGTATGAAGGTCGGCGGCGCTTACCGCTTCACCCACATCGATATCAGCACCAGCGCCCGGTTGCGGCGCCCCGGCCTCACTTCCCAGATCGAAACCTTGCGCCCGCCGCCGGTGTCATACGTAACCTTGACCCGCTCCTTCTCGTTGCCGTACCGGTCCACGAACGGGTCGGCAGGCTCAATGCGCCCATTCGGCAGCCACTTGCCTGCATCCGCGTAGTCGTCCGGCGTCGGCGCACGCTGGCTGCCGCCGTCAAACCCATGTTCTTTGTCCACGTGGCGGACCCCATCCGCTCGCAGCAGGATCAGGAAATCGCGCACGTCGCGCGCAATCACGCCATCGAGGCGGTCGCCAACGAAGCCCAGCCACACATCCTCGCTCTTTTGGCGGTTGTCCAGCGCCTTGCGGGCGAACATTGCCAAATCGGTGCGCGTCGATATGTACCGCGTCACGTCACGCGACAAGGCATTGGCGATCGCGGGCGGATAGCCGATCAGCTTGTTTTGCACCAGCGACCGCAGCGAGGTGTCGGTATTGGCCCCCGGCGCGTAATCCCAGCCGGCATCGATGCCCGGCAGCCGCCCACGGGCGTCGCGCGTGTCCCAGCCTTCGGGCGGCGCGGTCGCGTCGCCGTCTTTCGGCGCGGCGACGGCCTTCACCGTGCAGCGGCAGTTGCTTACGACAATACCACCCGCCATAATCAAGCCTGTAGATGTCGTAAAATCGAAGACATGGCCAGACCAGTTGAACTTGCGAACGAGGCAGACTTCATCGCGCAATATCAGGCCGGAGTTAGCCTCAAGCAACTCTCCGAAAATTACGGCGTCAGCCGTACCGCGCTTGCGCGTATTCTCAGGTTGCGAGGCATCCCCATTCGGGATCGCAGTCACGGCATGGCCGCGCGCTGGGTCGGAATCAAGGCGCGCGGCGAAACCGTCCGCCACCTGGCTGCCGCCTGGCGCGCTGCTGACGCCCGCAACGCCGGAACCGAACGCCAGGTGTTGTCCCTGTATCGCTCCGGCCTGTTGAGTCAGGCCGCCATCGCGCGCCGTCTCGGCATTTCCAAGCCAACAGTCGGCGGCATTCTCCGCAAGAACGGCGTGCTCGATTCGCTGCGCACCGAGCGGCGCGCCAGCGGGAATACGGGCGGATTTAACCCGGCTATGCAGTGCCGGATCGAGCCCGCCTTTGCCGATGATCTGACCCGTCGTGGCCTCAATTACATCCATCAGGCGGCCATCGGCTCCCGCAATGTGGATTTCGCCTTCCCCGCCGAGCGCGTCGCCGTGGAAATCGTTCGCCGCCATTGGAACGACGCGAAGTCCCTGCGCCGCGAGCGCCTCGAACAGATCGTCGGCGCGGGCTGGCGGCTGTGGATCGTCTACGATCCCTCGCAAAGGGGAGTCGACCTTGAGCGGTGCTGTCAGCACCTCGTGTCCTGCCTCGATCTTGCCCGCCGCGACCCAGCCCTTGCTGGTCATTACTGGATGGTTGGGGGTGAGGGCGAGCCGGTGTCCCAAGCGCGTCTCAAACTCCACCATTTCACCCGTATAGACGAACCGCTGTCCAAGTAATGCGTCGCAGCGCACGGGGGTGTCTGCCGGGAAGCAGCCCCAGCCGTTGGGCGGGAAGTGGGTTTTCCAGAACGGATGATCGTGCGGCAGGGTCAAGCCCGCGTCGCCCCAGGCCTTGTGCTGCGGGCGGGGGTTGGAGACGAAATCCGAATGCACGTAGCGCCAGTACGGCCGCTCGGCGAGCAGCGCCGGATCGTGGAGCTGCTGCCAGCGCCCGGCGGCGCGGCTGGCAAGGATATTCGTGTGGTAAATGGTGCGGGTGCGCCAGGCCAGCGCCCGCCCGCCAGCGCGGCCTTGCGTCGCGCGGTCGTCGCCGGTGAAGTCCTGCCAGCCGTGCTTTTCGATGGTGGCGAGAAAGTCGCGGCGAAAGTCCGCCAGCGTCGATTCGCCGGCAATCGCCTTGTCCACCGCGCCGCGCAGGTCGTCGAGCAGGTCGGCGGCCATCGCCCCGGCCACCACGAAGGCGCGGTCGTGCGCGGCGCGCTGAATGTCCGTCCAGCGTTCGGTGGGCAGGTTGAGCTTTTGCCGGAAAAAGGCGATCTGCTCGGCGAAGGGCAGGCGGACGGGGTCAACCATGAGAAAACCCCCGGATGACAGTCACGGACGAACAGGCGATCGCCGCGCTGCACACGTTTCTGCTGGCGGCATGGGGCGGCGAGCCCGGCACGCCGGAAACGCCCCCGGACTTTGCCGGCGCGCGCGCAGCCCTTGCCGCGCACCGCACGCTGCGCGCGGACACGCTGGCGCTGTGGCCCGCCGCCACCCGCCAGGCGGCACGCGAATTGTTCATGGCCTGGTTCATCGTGCTGGAACTGAACCGCCTTCAGGGTGAGCCGCTGCCGTGGCCGGCGGATTTTCTGGCGGGAACGTCGGCAACCCGGCTGGGTGAGCCCGTCCTGCGCTATCTCCAGTCGCACCTGTCCGATCTCGAAGCCGTTGCTCGACGCGCTCGCGCAGCGAAGCCAGCGCCGCCCCGGACAGACGGCTGACAGCGGCAAACGCGGCCTCGTGCCGTTTCAGCGCTTCATTCATCCGCCACCTCGCTCATGCCCCACAGGTGCGCCGCCGCCATCGCTTCGGTCATGGCTTCGACGAGCTGGGCGCGGTCGAGATCGGGAAAGCCGGTCAGGAGCTTCTGGCGGAATTCCTCCAGGCTTTCGCTCGAATCGAGCATGGCGCGCACGGTGTCGATCCATGCCGCCACCTCGGGCGCGGCGCTGGCGTCGAGCCGGTCGGCGAGCTGGTCGTCCAGCGTGGGCGCGGCGTCGGCCACGATTTTCATGGCGGAAAGCGCCGCCGCGCCGCGCGGCGGGGCGGGTGTATCCCCAGGCGGAAGCGCCCTCGCCCCCGGCCCCTCTCCCGCCTGCGGGAGAGGGGAGGAAAGCCCGAACACCGCCTCACCGCCCGTGGCCTCGGGAATCCGCAGCTTCTCGTGCACCCACGCCACCGGAATCTTAGCCCCGCCCGCCGCCAGTGCGGGCAGCGCCTCGCTGAATAGCTTGAGATCTTCGGCCTCGCCCAGGTCGAACTCGAAACGCGGGCAGCGGCGCAGGCTCTCCACGCCGCCCCGGTTCAGCGCGACCAAAGGGTAGACGAGGTCGCGGGTGAGCGTGGCGGCGAGCTGGCGCGCGTCACTCAAGAGGATGTCGCGCCGCACCTCGCGGTGGAAGTCGGCCACGCCAGAACCCAGTCCGGTGGCTTTCGCATCGGCACTCAGCACCTGGCCGAGCACCAGCTTGCTCTGCGCGTCGTCGGCCCAGCTCACCATGTCGAGGTGGTGGCTGCCGCTGCCGTCGGCAGGCACCTTCTGGATTTCCAGCGCCATGCCGTCGGGCATGATGGCGCGGGCGTCGCGCCCCAGCGCCGCCACGGCGGCCATGAGGCTGGCTTTCTCGGGCTCCGACGCGCCCGGCAGGTACTTGCCGACGATGATCGGCAGGCCGTAGATTTCCAGGAACTCGGCGAAGTCGCCGATGGAAAACGCCTTGTACATGAAGGGCCACAGCGCCCCGCGCAGGAGGCCGGCGCGGCCCAGGTAGCCGGTCTTCACCTTCTTCGCCGAGTGCGCGATCCAGCCCATCGGGATCAGCGGCTCGAAGCCGTCCGTTCCCATGCCCAGGCCGAAGCTGGTACGGGTGGCGTCGGGCACGAACCAGGTCTGCGGGCGCGGGTGGAACCTGGGCAGCCATTCCTCGCCGAGCCGCGTCCATTCCAGTTCCACCGCCGAAAACCCGTAGCCCGCGGCCTCCATCAGGTGCAGCAGCACGTCCTCGAAGTCGTCGAGCGCGTTGCGAATGAGGTCTTCCACGTAGGCGGCGGTCTTCTTCTCGCGGGCGCTGGCGTCCACCGGCGGCGCGATGCGCCAGTCTAGCGTGGCGAGCGCCCCGGCCCGCTTGTCGAACTCGGCGCGCAGGTGGGCGTCGCGGTCGAGCATGTCGTCGAACAGCCGCGTCTGGTCGGCAATGTACCCGGCGTCGGCGTTCCTCAGCACGGCGGCGGCGCGCTCGGGCGTCAAGCCCGCAATCTGCGAATCGATGAGGTGGCGGCGCAGCGCGGCGGTGCGCGCGGTCTGCGGTTCGCGCAGCATGGTGGTGTTGATCGGGCTGCCGTGTTGGTCGAGGATCGTGGGCATCAGAACATCCTTCGTGATTCGTGGCGGGCCACGCGCGTAAAGCCCGTGGTGCTGCCGTAGCCGGTGGCGGCGGCCATCCACAGCATGTGCAGGGCGTCGGGGCCGTCGTCGTGGTCGGCGCGGGGAAAGTGCCGCAGCTGGTCGATGAGCGCGGTCTGGTCTTGCCGCAGCAGGATCAGCTTGTTGGCCAGATGCGGTTGCAGGCTCTCGATGCGCAGCGCCTTGTCGGTGCTGGGCGTGACCCCGCGCGCGGGCACCGGGCAGCCGGCGGCGGCGCTGCGCTTCACCAGCTCTTGCCGGAAAAACTCCTGGAACTGCACGTTCTCCACCGCCCACAGCACGCAGGGGTAGTGCCGTTGCAGGGCGATCACCTCGGCGATGATGCGGTCGGGCGGGCGGCGGGCGATGCGCGCCTCCACCACGTGCAAAACCCCCGTCTCGCGGTCGAAGCCGCCCACCAGGATGGCCGACGGATCGCGCCCCGCGCCCGCCCGGCCCATGCTGGGATCGACCGCGCCGTAGTAAATCCAGCGCGGGTTCGCGTCGCCCGTCCAATAGTCGATCACGCCGGCAAACGGCGCGCCGTCGGTGGAAAGCGGGTCGTTCTGCAATTCCGAGTCGAAGGCCGCCGCGCCGTCGCGGGCGCGCAGCTTCATCAGCGCCAGGAGCGGCCTCCCGGCGGGCCAGCTCACCACCGCGCCGGCGTCCATCTCGGCCTGGTGTTCGCGGTAGTAGGCGTCGGCCACCGCCTCGCCGTGGGCCTTGTAGAGCGCCGTCCAGGCGTCCCATGCCTGCATGTCGTCCGGCCAGCGTTCGATGGCCTTGAAGGTTTTGCCGTGCCACAGCGGGTTTTTCAGCAGGCGCGAGAGCACGCTGTCGTAGTGCAGCACGGTGCCGATGACGAGGCAGTCGAACTTTTCGCCCGCGCCGCCCAGCTTGAGCACGGCCTTGGTCAGCCAGGCTTCGAGCTTGTCGCGCTGCTCGGGCGTGCGCACGTTGTCGTCGTTTTCCAGATCGTCGCCCACGAACAGGTCGGGCCGGTAGGGGCCGTGGCGGCGGCCGCGAATCCGCTTGCCGCTGCCCACCGCCTCGATCTTGCGGTCGTTCTTGGTCACGATCACGCCCGCCTGCCACACCCGGCCGATGCCGCAGGCCTCGGGGAAGTCGCGCGCGAGCCGCGGGTTGGCCTCCAGCTCGGCCTTGATGGCTTCGAGCATCACCGCCGCCTGATCGAAGGCGTCCATGCCGATCATGGCGTAGCGCTTTTTCCCGGTGACCACGCACCACAGCACGAAAAGCTGGCTGACCAGCGTGGATTTCGCCTCGCCGCGCGGCGCGGCGATGGCCTGCGTCACCGCCTGCGGGTCGGCGGCGATCTCGGGCAGGCGCGCGTAGAGCCAGTCGTGGAGTGTCGAGTTGGGCCGGTTGACGTAGTGCGGGAAGTAGGTGCGCGCAAAAAACTCGAAGCTCTCGCCGGCGGTTTTAACACGCGCGGCGGTCGCCTCGGCATCTACCGCGAAGCCGTCCACCTCCGCCTCGATGCGGGCGCGCAGACTCGCGGCGATTGCCGCCAGTTCGTTCAGGACGGTTTTGTTAGCCATATTTCGCCGTCAGCGCCGGGCCGAAGGCTTCCAGCACCGCCACCAGCGCCGGCGCGTGTTCGGCATGCTCGCGCGCGATGAACTCCGCCAGCAGGCGCACCACGTCCATCGCCACCGTCAGCTCGTTGACCTTGGGATTCGCCCGGGCAAACGAGGCCGTCATCTTGCTGTAGCTGTCGGAGAGCGACACCATGAGCTTGATGCGCTCGGCCGTGGAAAGCTCGGGGTCGTCCTCGATCTTGGGCAACAGCACCTGCGCCTGGCGCAGAAAGCGCACCAGCATGGCCTCGCTCGCCTCGGCCACGCCGCGTGCGGAGACCTCGCTCGCCAGCCGGGCGCGTTCCCAATCGTCGCCCTGCTTGCGGGCGCGCGCCTTCCACTGGCGGATCACCGGCTGCGACACGCCATGAATCTCCGAGATGCGCGGCAGGTTCAGGCCCTCGTGGACGTAGGCGGTGCGCACGGCGTCGCGCACGGTCTTGCTGTGCGCCATCTCAGGCCCCGCCCGTCCCCGTCATGCTCTTGATCTTTTCGATGATGAGCGCGAGTCCCACGGAAATCACCCCGCCGGCCAGCGCGCCATGCGCGGCGGCGCGGGTTTCGAGCTTGCCCAGGCGCTCGTCGAGCCGCTGCGTGCCGTCGGCCAGCGCGTTGACGTTGTTGTTGATGATCTCCAGCTTGCCCTTGATTTCGCCCAGGAGCAGGGCGTGTTCGTCGTTATTTGCCATCGTTCGGCTCCTTTTCCAGTAATTTCATGGCCCAGACCATCAGCGTGGCCCCCGCCCAGGCCAGCCAGGCGGCAAGAATCTGACGCGGCGCGCCCACGGTTTCATCGGCCGTTGCGCCGCCGGGCGTCGTCGAGCCGCTGCCACTCGTCGCGGCAGTCGGCGTCGCAAAAAAGCCGCCCGGCGGGCAGCGGCTCGTCGCAGTAGTGGCACGCGCCGCAGGCAGCCAGCACCGGCCGGCGCTGGGCCAGTGCGTCGGCGCGCATTTCTTCCTCGCGCTCCTGGGCGCGGTCTAGCTCGTCCATACGGCGGCTCCGGGCTGGCGCGCGGCGGGCGCGGGCGGCAGCGGCAGGCTGGCCGGCGGAGAACACAGCAGCGACCAGCCCTGCGCGCGCGCCGGATCGTTGCCGTAAGCCCGCCGCCACGCGCCCACGGTGATGCCCTGGCACAAGGCCCATTCGGCGGATTCGCGGGCGTCGTCGGCGGCGCGCGCGCCGGTTTCGCGCACGGCGGTCTGCGCCACGTCGAATTGCGCGCAGCCGCCCGTGAGGGCGGCCAGCAGGAGGGCGAGCGGAATTTTCATGCAGGGCTCCGGTGGCGGTCGGCGAGGAATCGGCCCCAGGCGTCGAGCTTGCCGGGGGTGAAAAAGTCCAGGTGGCCGGCAAGCCTGGGCAGCCCCGGCTGCGCCTGGCAGTCGATGTTGGCGATGGCGGGGTCGAACGGGCCGACGTAGCCGGCGTTGCCCATGCGGCCCCAGTAGTGGCGGCGCAACAGGCTCGCCAGCCCCACCACGGCGTCGTCGGCGTTGTAGTAGATGTCGGTGTGCTGCGCGTGCGGCAGGCGGATGTCGGAATCCAGCGCCGGGTTGATGAGGCTCACGCGGCGGGCCGTGAGGCCGTGGTCGCGCATGGCCAGATACAGCACGGCCGCGCCGTTGGAGTGGCAGACGTAATCGAGCGGCGGCTCGATCGCCACGTGCGCCGCCAGCCGGCGCGCGATGCCCGGGTTGGCAAAGCGCGCCCACAGCGCGCCGACGAAGCCGTATTCGAACACCTCGGCCGAATGGCCGGCCATTTCGAGATAGGGCTTGAGCCGCCACACGTTCGATTCGCCCTCGCGGGCGTGGATGCCGTGGATCACGACGATGCGGCTCATGCGGGGTCTCCCAGGAATGGCTTGATGACCTTCTCGACGATCAGCGCGTCGTCCCGCACGGGCGGCGCGGGCCGATCCGGCGGCGCGCTGGGGTAGGTCACCAGGTAGTCGGCGTCGATCTCCACCTCGCAGCCCTCGCCGTGCGCCACGTCCACCGCCTGCCGCACCGCGCGGGTCATGGTGGCGCGGGCGGCATCCATCGCCGCTTCGGGCGAGGCCGCCTCGGCGTGGCGGCGCAGGCACAGGCGCGCGCAGATCGACGCGGTGTAGTGATCCGGGCCGTCAGTCATGGCTTGGCACCCGCAGGGGGTACGCCGGCGGGAGCCCCGCCGCTGCGCGGCGACCCTTCCGCAGCCTCCAGAACATGCCCCGCCAGCGGTGCCATGCCGCCCGCCAGCCAGGCCGCCACGTCGAAGCCCGGGCAGGATTTTTTTACATCCGGAAAATCCCGGTGCCCCAGCACCCGCGCCTTCGGGTAGCGCTTTTGCAGCCCGCGCACCAGATCGGCCAGCGCCGCCCACTGCTCTGGGGTGAACCGGTCGGTGCCCACCAGGCACACGCCGATGGATTTGGCGTTGAAGCCCGCCACATGCGCCCCCACCTCGGCCTCGGCGCGGCCGCTGGCAATGGCCCCGTTGGTGTAAATCACGTAGTGATAGCCGATGCAGCACAGGCGCGGGTTGGTTTTGGCCAGCGCCGCCGGCGCGCGCTTGAACCCGCGCGCCCGGTGCCAGGCGTCGATCTCATCCACCGGCGTGCGAAATCCCGGCTCGCCGGGCTTGCCGGTGAACAGCGTGCGGCCATTCGGCGTGGCGGCGCAGTGGATGGCGATGGCGGTGATGGGGCGAGTCATGCGCCCATGCTCGCGCGCGCGCGCGGCAAGGGCGCGGTGAAGCGGTTCAGTCCATGCCCGCCATCAATGCGGCGTGCAGCCCGTCGCGCGCGGCGACGTATTCGCGGCTGAGGAACCCCAGCAGGTCGGCCAGCTTGGCGGTATCCGGCTCGCCGCCGGCAATGAGGTCGGCCACGCTGGCCCAGCACGCGGCGAGTTCATCGACGCGGTCGAGCCAGTCCTGCGTTTCGCGGGTGAGGGCGTGGCCGGCGGTGAATGCTTGACGGTCGATCATGCCGCACCGCCTTCCAGGTCGAGCGGCATCTGCGCGGCGGGCACGTTCACGCGGGCGGCGCGGGCGGGCAAATATTCGCGCAGGCGGCGGCGGGCGTCGGCGAGCAGGGCTTTCTGCGCAACGATGAGCTGGCGCTGGGTGCGCGCCAGTTCGGACTGGACGCGGGCAAGCTGTTTCGCGTCGCCCGCGCGCAGTTCCGCTTCCATGCGGTTGAAGGCGGCGATGTAGGCTTCCTTCCACTGCGCGGCCTGAGCGCCGGTGAAGCCCATCGCCAGAAAGACGAAGCCGTCGCGGGTCAGCTCGTACATGGTGCGGGGCTTGCCCTGCGCGTCCAGGTAGGGGGTCAATTCAAAATTGAATTGGCGGAATTGCTGGCTGCATTCCAGTCTTTCAATAGCTTTCAACACGTTGAAATGCTGCTTGCCGAAGGTCTGCGCGATCCGCAGGCTGGTGGTCGTGACGTGATCGCCGTGGCAATCGACGAGTGGGATGGCTTGCGCCGGGGTGAGGTCGTTCATGATATTGCTCCTATGGTCGGTTAATCCGAACACCCCGACGCCAATCGGGGTGGGCGGCACTGGACGGGTTGGCGTACCGGTAGGAGCACCGGCGAGCCTTGCGGCTCCCCGCCCAGCCCGCCCATAGTGGGCAGACAAGACGTAAAAAAAGCCGCACTGCTGTTGCCGATGCGGCTTTCGCCGCTCCTACATTCGGGACGCCAATCCCGCGCGCTTTTTATCGGCGCGTACACAGGATAACGGCAGTGCGTTAAAAAAAACAAGGGGGCGGCGTCAAAAAAGCGCCAGCTGGGCATCGTCTTCGTCGCTGCGCCCCAGGATGTCGTAAACCCAGCGTTCGGTGAGCCGGTGTTCCAGGGCGAGGTCCTGCACACGGGCGCCGGCGTCGTATTGCGCACGGATGCGTGCGTTTCGCTGGCGGATCAGCTCGCCATCGTTTTTGGGGATGTAGATTTCAACGCGCGGCATCGCGCGCACGAGTTTACCGGCCGCATCCGCGCCCACCATCGCCACCAGTTCGCCCCAGCCGCGCCCGCTGGGGCGGGCGGGCACGGCGAGCGTCTGGCCGGGGCGCGCGGCCACCAGGGCGGCGGCAGCAGGCTGGCCGATGACGGCGATGAGGGGGGCGAGATCGGCGCGCGGCATTACCTGGCTCCAGCCGTCTTGCGCGCCTTTTCGGCTTCGAGCGCGGCGATCAGGCCACGCAGTTGCTGCGCATCGAGCCACACGAAGCGCTTGACCCGGTACATGCGCTCGGCGATAGCGTCGGCGTAGCGGTCGGGCTTGCGGCCCCAGGCAATCAATACGGCGCGCACCTTGGCGATCTGGGCGGCATTCGGCCCGCCGCCGCTGGCGCGGGCGGATTTCTTCTTCCAGCCGCAGGCGGCCAGGTGGTCGAGCACGCGCTTTCGGCCCGTCCAGTCGAGGTCGGCGGCGCTTTTGACGCGGGCGACGGCCCAGAGCATGGCGCGGTAGGCGTCGTCTTCCATTGCGAGCTGCTTTTTCGCCAGGTGGATCTGGGCGAGTTCGCTGTTGCGCAGGCGGTCGGCTGGGGCGGGTTTCATGGTCAGAAGGGGATGTCTGCGAAAGGGTCGCCGCGCAGCGGCGGGGCACCCGTCGGCGTACCCCCTGCGGGTGCGTCGGCCATGTCGGCGAAGGGGCCGGCGCTGGCGGGCGCGGGCGGCTGGCGGTATTGGTCGAGGCGGCCGCTGTCGCCGCCGACGCGGGGCGGGGGATCGAGCAGGACGAGCTTGTCGGCGACGACTTCGACGATGCGGCGGACCTGGCCTTCGCGGTCGGTGTAGTCGCGGGTTCTGAGCCGGCCCTGCACGAACACCTTGCCGCCTTTTCCGGTGTATTCAGCGGCGATTTCGGCCTGGCGGCCAAACAGCACCACGCGGTGCCATTCGGTGTGCTCGACGGCCTGGCCGTCGCGGCCCTTGTGCTTTTCGTTGGTGGCAAGAGAGAGGGCGCAGACGGCGGTGCCGTCGGGCAGCGCCCGCAGCTCGGGGGCTTTGCCGAGGTGGCCGATGAGCTGGATCTGGTTGAGGCTGGACATGTTTGTTTCCTTTACGTGTGACTGGGCTTGTGTAAAGAAACACCGGTTTTCTTTACACAAGCCCCGGCTTGGCCGGGGCAGGGGTCAGGGGTTCATCAGCTCGTCGAGTGCCTTGCTGGGCACGAACTTGACGATGGCGCGTTCCGGTATTTCCATCATTTCGCCGGTCTTGGGGTTGCGCCCGGGGCGCGCTTTGCGCACGGCGGGCTTCAACTTGCCGAGCGCCCAGAGGTTGGCCTCGTCGCCGTCGGCGAGGCTTTTGGCCAGGGCGTCGAAGGCGGTGTCGAGCACGGCGGCGACGGCGGTTTTTTTCATGCCGCAGCGCTCGGCCACGGCGTCGATGAGTTCGGGTTTTTTCATGGTGTTTCCTTTTCAAAAAGAGTTGAGTGGCGAGGGTTCCCGGCGGTCTTTTTCCCGGAGGCAGGGCGGCGACCCTTTGCTGTGTCCGTGCCCTCTGGCGGGGTTACATCCCGACCCCGGCCTGCGGTTTGCGAAGCCGTTGCCGCTTCAGCGGCTTACGGATTCGGCATCCCCCTTGCGGGGGCCCAGTGTCATTTCTCGGCGCGCAGGGTGAGGGATTCGCTCTCGCTGACCTTGAGGCAGGCGGCGATGGCGGGTTGCAGGGGTTCGTCGGCATCCGTGCTCATGCCGATCAGCTTGGGTTCGGCCTTGTAGGCGAGGCTTTCCACCACCAGGTCGCCGTAGCGTTCGCCCAGCACGGCGGCGAGCCGTTCCGGGTCGGCGATCTTGACGGTCTGGCGCACGCTGTAGATGGCGCGGCAGACGCCGGGGACGACGACGCTGCACGGCGAATGCAGGAGGTCGATGACGGCCTCGGCGGCGGCATCAAAGACCTTCTTCGCATCGTCGGCGGCGATCTTGGCTTCCCAGGCGGCGAGCACGGCGCGGGTGAGGTCGCGCCCGGCGGGCATTTCCTCGCGGCCAACGATATCGTCGCCGGTGACGAGGGTGGCGTCGGGCAGTTTGAGGGGGACGGTTTTTCCCATGAGTGTCCTTTCAGGTGGGCAGGTGAAGCTGGCCGAGGAGGTCGGGCAGCGGGGTTTTGCGCAGGGCGGCTTCGAGCGCGAGGCTGTGCAGCGCGCGCCCGCGCAGGAACTGGCACGTCTCTTCGAGCTCGGCGTCGGTCTCGGCGAGGTAGTAGCCGGTTTGCGGGGTGCCGCAGACGGCGTGGCCATTGAGGCGCAGCTCACTCACCAGTTGCCGCACCATGCGCGGCAGCAAACCCAGCCGGGCGGCGAGGTCGGCGGCGGGGATGCCGTTTGCCGCGCCGATGTGGGCGGACAGGGCGGAAAGCACGTCTGCGGGCGTGGTCATGGCTGGCCTTTCGTGAGCTTTTTCGCCTCGGCGAGCGCGCGGGCGATGGTTTCGGGCCTGGCGCGCGCGGGTTTTTGCGCGGGCGCTTCCGGTTTTTTCTCCGCCTTTGCGGCGACGCCGCCGATGGGCGTGCGCCCGGCCCGCCGGTCTTCCTGCCGGGCCTCGGCGCGGGCTTCGGCCTGCTCGATGGCGCCGATGAGCACCTCGATGAGGTAGCCGTGGCTTTTGAGCGGCAGGGTGAGGCGGTCGCGGTGGTCGAGCATGTGCTCGATGGCGGCCACCCATGCTTCGCGCGGGGCGGGGTAGACGCGGCCGCGCCGCTCCACCCGCGCTTCGCGGATCAGGGGGGCGAGTTCATTCAAGAGCCGCGCGGCGCGGTCCCACGACAGGCTGCGTTTGGCGGGGCGGAACAGCGCCAGGTAGCGCAGCACCGCGCCGCCGAGCGGGCCGGAAATCGAGGCGATTTCGGCCACGAGCGTCCGCGCGCCGTCGTGGCTCACCAGGGCGTCGAGGCTGAAGTTGGCGCCGCAGGCAGGGCAGGCGGTGATCATGCCGGCGCTCCCTGTCCGAGTTCCACCCACACGATTTCGACGCCGTAGCGTTCGGCCTTGTAGTGGAAGTTGCCGTTCGCGGTATTGACCGCGACGATCTTGCCTTTCAGGCGGTTTTTCGGGTCGCCGCCGATCTGCACGCGCTGGCGGCCGCGGTCGTCGGCCTCGACGGCGAGGATTTGCAAGCCGAGCTGGTCGATGAGGCGGATGGCCACGGACAGCGCCCGGGCGGCATCGTAGACGCGCTCGTTGATCGGGCTCACGTCGTCGCCCAGGCGGCGGGCGGGTAGGGTTTCGAGGTTCATGCGGGCTCCTTGTGCTCCCCTCGCCCGCGAGCGGGAGAGGGGCTGGGGGTGAGGGAAGGCGGATTCGGCTTGTGCGGGCAGGCCTGGCACGCCAGCCACTGCGCTTCGGCGTCCGGAAAGCCGCAGGGGCGCGGCCGCAGGGCGCTTCTGGCGCAGTCTTCGACGGCCTTGTTCAAACCGTCGTGCGGGCAGGCGCGCACGGCGAAGGCGCGCAGGATTTCGGCTTCGAGCCGGCGGGTGTCGGCGGGATAGCGGCCGTTCCACCACAGGGACACGGCTACGCGGCTGTAGCCGATGCCGGCGGCGATGCCTTTCAGGGTGTGGCCGGTGGCGAGCAGCTGGCGTGTCAAATCGCGGGCGGGGGTCGGGGTCATTTGACGCGCTCCACTTTCAGCACGCGGTCGCTGTTCGGGTCCCAGATTTCGGCGCTGCGCTCGCGCCACACGGGGGTGTGGGGCCCAAGGTCGCGCTTGAGGCTCCATACCGCCTCGCCGCCGGCCACGGGCACGCGCCGCGCGAGCACGCCGGCGCGCGCGAGCGCGGAGAAATACTTGACCAGGGTGACGCGCGGGGCCTTGAGCTCCGGGCTGGCGTGGGTGGACAGCAGCTCCTTGACGGTGGCGCACTGGTGGGCGCGCAGGTGCCACCAGGCGCGCTCTCTTATTCCACGTGTCACGGTGCGGGCGCGGCGGCCTTCGTTGGCGACCGGCTGGCGGCCTTCGGCCAGCCAGGCGCGGCCTGCGTCGGTGACGCTGTACGCGCCGCGCAGCCCGGCCTGGCTCAAGAGCCGGCGGCGCTTCAGGGCCAGCGCGGCGAGCTGCGCCTGGCGGCGGCTGATGCCGCAGCGGCTGGCGATCTCGGGGAGGTGGATGGTGCCGTTGGATACGGCTTCGAGGACGTGTTGCATGATCGTCAACGCGCGCCTCCCTTGGTGCGAACAACCTTGGGCACCAGGCTGTTCTCGTGGTCTACAACCAGTTGCAGCCCCTTGAGGTCGGCGGCTTCGATCTTGGCGAGCCCCCGATTCTTGGCCAGCGCCTCGACCACGGCGACGGCGTTTTCCAGCAGGCGGTAGCGGCCCTGGCTCTGCGCGTGCAGGATGGCGGCCACGCCTTCGCCCACGGGCACTTCGCAGCATTCGGCGACGAATTTGGCGGTGTCGGCCTCGCTGGCTTCGGTCATGCGGCAGCGGTGCGCGATGCGCGTGCGGATGTGGGCGGTTTCGGAGAATCCGCGCACTTCGGATTCGTGCACCACCAGCAGCACGTAGGTGCCGGCGCGCTCGGCTACGTCGCGCAGGTATTCGATGCCGGCCTGGCGCACCGCGCCGTTTTTCATGGCGAGCCCGTACTGGGCTTCGTCGAACACGATGGGCGTGCCGTGCTCGCGCAGGGCGGCGATCTGCGCGTCCACCTCGGCGGTGGCGTTGCCGCGGTGCTTGAGGCCGAGCTGCTCGGAGACCTTCCAGCGCAGGCCGGAGAGGCTCATGCCGACGTGGCCCTTGACCAGCACCACGCCGCCGCCCGCGCCCCAGGCGCTGACATTCCGGGTTTTGCCGACGCCGGGCTGGCCTTCGACCAGGCACAGGCAGGCGGAGAGCGAGCCGCGCTGGCGCATGGCTTCGACGGCGGCCAGAAGCCGCGCGTAGTTTTCGGTTTTGACGAAGTGGCGCTTCACGTTCAGCCCCTCCATTCCACCGATTCCAGGCTGGACTGTTGCGCGGCGAGCCAGGCGCGCCGCCAGGCGGCGTCGCGGGCGGCCTCCAGCCGGCGCATGTCGGCGATGTCAGCCGGGGTGAGCGGAGTGGCTTTGGCCGCACCGAAACGGCTGCACTTGCCTTCCGGGGATGGCTTCCTGAACAGGTTTTTCAAAAACTTCAACATGGTGGTACGCTCCTTGTGTGATCCCATCGTTGGTACGCGGGGGGTTGCAATCCGCCGTCGGTTAGTGGCTGCTAACCGGCGGCACTCTCAAAATCCGGGTCGTCCCCGGTGTCTTCGTCGTCCACGCCTTCCGGCGCGCCGTACAGTTCCATCGTCAAATCGTGGTGGCTGATCGTGATTTCGTCGGCCTCGGGCGCGTCGCGCGCCACGGGCATCAGCTCGGCATCCAGCGCGGGCACGTCCATCACCAGCGTGGGGGTGAGGTCGATGACGTTGCCGAGGATGGATTTGGCCTCGTCGATCTGCCGCTGCCGCAGCGCCACCTGGCCTTCCACGCGCTTGATGCGCCGCGTTTCCAGGTAGCTCGGCGGCTGCACCGGCTGGCTGTATTTGCGGTAGTGCGCCACGCCCAGCGGCTCGCCGTTTTCGCGGAAAATCCACACCCGGCTGCCGTCGTGGATGTCGAAACGCACGCGCACGGTTTCGCCTTCCGTGGTGGCGTGCGCCAGGAGGTCGGAGCCGTATTCGCCGTTGAAGAGCCGCACCCGGCCGCGCTGCACGCGCCTGAGCTTCTCGGGCATCCACAGGGCGTCGAGTTCGGCGTCGTCGCTGGCGGCGAAGACGAGGCTGGTGGGGTCGATCTTTTCCAGGTACACGTCCTCGGGCGACTTGCCGCCGAGGCTCTTGTGCCGGTGGTGACGGTTGTATTCGTCCACCACGCGTTCCACGTCCATCAGGAACTGGCCGAAGTTGGGCACGGCCAGCCCGCCAAAGTCCTTTTTCTGCAAGGCACGGCCCACGCGGTTGACGGTGAGCTGATCCGCGCCCTTCCAGTGGCAGGTGGGGTAGGTCTGCGCCAGCGGAATCAGCGTGCTGGCCCACAGCCGCTCGATGATTCCGCGCGCCTGCGGGTTGCCGGGAATGCCGGTGTGGTGGGCAATGCCCTGCCGTTGCAGGGTGCCCGTCACCGGGTGGTCGATGAGCTTGCCGGTCTGGCCGCTGCCGTTGTCGCTGTAGTAGATGAGCGGCCGGGCGCGGGTCTTGCGCTGCGCGTCCCGGAACGCCGCGGAGACGGCGAGCGTCGATTCGGCCAGATCGACCGACCAGCCGACGATCTTGCGGCTCACCCAGTCGAGAATGAAGGTCACTTCAGGCACGAACGGCCGCCCGGTCTCCGGATGCTGGATGCGCGCCTTGAAGCTGTGGCCGTCACCGACCCAGATGTCGTTGGCCTTCAGCATCGAATCGTCGCGCTTGATATACGGCAGCAGCGCCTTGAATTCGCTGCCGGTCATGCGGCCGCGCATCTTGGTGGTGAGCGGCAGGGCATTTTCCAGCCGCACCAGGGCGGAATAGCTCGGCACCGCCAGCCCGTTGGCTTCCAGCACCGGGGTGATCTCGCGCAGCACGCGCGCCAGCGGCGGCCTCATCGGGTTCTGGTACGCGCGCAGAAAAACGCTCACCAGCCGCGGATCGGGGCCGCGCCGCACCGGGCGGCCGGGGGCGAGGTATTTGGTCACGTCGCCCTCGGCGTGGCCGCGGGAAAACGCGTGGTAATTGCGCGCCAGCCGGGCAATGGTGGCGTCCACCCCGCCCAGGTACAGCCGCCCGCGCGGCTTGATGTAGCCGGTTTCCGCCGCCGCCTGCAATTCTGGCGTGCCGCGCCGTTCGCACAACCGCTCCGCCAGGAGCCGGATCGCCGTGGTGGCGCGGCAGTCGCGGTCGAGCATGATCGATTCGATCTCGCGGCACAGCCCGCACACCGCATCGATCCGTGCCCGGTCGAGGTCGTTGATCGTCGCCGGGTCGCGGGTTTTGAGGGGCCTGAGGCCGCGCGGGGCGACAAGCCCACCTCTCCCTTCGGGGGAGGGGGTGCCCTGGCCGGGCGCTACATCCGGCGTAGCAACAGCTACATTTGGCGTAGCGGACGCCGCCTTCCGCTGCTCCGCACGCACCCAGGCATGCCGCAGGTCGTCGATATGCCGGCGCGTGGCGGGCGGCAGGCTGGACAGGGCGTATTCATAGCCTTTTCCTCGCAACTTCTTGCGTCGAGCGAACAAATTTTTTTCGCCGCTGATCTGGATCATGCGTTCGCTCGTCGGCATCCCCGGCAACCCAGCCAGCTGCTGCGCCGTGAACCACTCGCCGAAGTACCACGGCGCGGCAATAGGGGCGAGGGCGCGCCCGCTAGAATCCGGGGGCAGGCTCGACATCTGCGTCCCTTCATTCATTCTGTTCAGCAACCTGTCCGGCGCGCGAGCGCAGCCCGAACGCATTGGAGAAACCGGCGCAGCCGAGATGCTGGCCGCGCTGAACGAGTCGCCCCTGGGGATCTGACCGCCCAGCCGGCGGGCGGCGTAAAGGTATTCCAGTCCAGCATCACGCTGCCTCCCTAATGGGGCGGGAAGGCGTGTTCCCGGCGGATAATGCGGTTTCCACACCTTCACCCTCCGCAGGAGCCTTCCCAATGAAAAAAGAATCCATCGACGAACTCATCGACGCACTGATCGCCACCGGGCGCGCGCTGTTCCGCGCCGGGCGCATGGACTGGCTATCGGCCGCATCCGATCTGGCCCGGCTGGGCGTGGATTTGACCGAAACGCACCACCGCAACCGCCCGCACGTAGACCGCTTGCTGGCGGCGGCGCTGGATGCACCGGACGCCCGGGAAACCGAGGCATTGCTGGCTGCCGCGCCGCCTGTCATCCAGGCGCTGGCGCTTGATCGATTCGAGAGCGTGCTGCGCACCCTGCGCGCCTGCCGCGCGGGCGGCGTGGGGCTTGCGGGGCAGCAGCCTAATCGAGGGCCAGACGAATGCATCCGCGTGCTGCTCATGAAAGGCACGCCGGAAAGTCTTCCGCCGATTCCGTTCCGGAATCCGCGTAAAACTCCATCAACAAGCCGACGTGAGACAGTGGATCAGGCACAGTGCGATCCTGCGGGGAAGCCGAAGCCTCAGCACAACGGGAACTGAGCGCGGCGCGCTCGATCCGGCGCGCCTTGAGCATGCATGCGGCGTCGGGAATAGTCCTGGTTTTCACGCCGCATCCCGCTCGCCGTCCGCCAGCCGCGCCGCCCATGCCGTAAAGTCCGGCTCGGCCGAAGGCGCGTCCAGGATCACACCATCCTTCATCCCCAAGAGCACCGCGATCTTGTGGCTTTCGCCATAGCGGCACGTGCGCCCCGCCAGCACCTCGTACACCAGATTCACCGAAACCCCGTGGCGCTTCGCCCAGTGCGCGATCGATACGCCGTTGGCCACGAAAGCCTGCCTGGCTTCTTTGCCCGAGAGCAGGCGCTTTTTAGTGCGGTGGTGGGTCATGGTCTAGAATGCTGTCTGGTTGCTGATGGTTGAATTATTCGCAACTAGTTTTAATTTGTCAAGCAACAAGTTTATATTTTTTCAAGAAAACGAAATTCTCGGCAGGCGTTTCGTTTTCTGGCGTGACATCACTGAGGCACGAAATGTCAGAGTGCGCTGATTTCGCAACAGAAAATGAGAAAACGAAACGCCAGAGAGGGCCGTCAGGAAATTTCGTTTTCTCTGGTTCTGAAAACGAAATCGTTTCCCGGCGGATCCGCGAGGTGATCGGGGATCGTTACGTGACCAATTTCGCCAAGCAGTGCGGCATTGCCGAGGCCGTTATTCGTACCTACATCAACGATGGCAGGATGCCTCCATTGAGTAAGGCCGCAGCTATAGCTGAGGCAGGCGGCGTCACCCTCGACTGGCTGGCCACCGGCCGCGAGCCGAAATACCGCAAGGACGTGGTCGCCGCCATGCAGCGCCCGGAAGCGCCGGAACCCTTGCCAGATAAGGCCTCCGCCGATCTCGCCGAGTTGGTGGCCATATATAAGGAGGCCGCGCCCGAGGGCCGTCACGCCCTCCTGGTGCTCGCCCGCGCCATCCGCGACCGCACCATGCGCGCCTGGCTCGCCGCCGGCCAGGCCGTCGCCGAAGCCGCCAGCCTCTTCGACAAAAGCAAATAAAAAAGGCGGGAAAGCCCGCCCTCATCACCTCATAATCACCGTGTTAAAAAACGCCCGCGGTGCCCCGCATCACGCGTTAAATTTTTCGTTTTCCGTGACAGCCGAATCGGACACCTGACGCAAATTGAATGACAATTTGTTGTTTTTTTGTCACTTGTTGCAAAAAAGCTATTTGCGTTGCTGTTTTTTCCCCACCCCCACAAACCCGCGCCACGCTTGGTTTTCCGCGCGTTTTTCGTTTTCTTTGTTAGTGACCACTATTGCAAATCAAGTGGCTCCCCACATTATGGGGATGGCACGCCCGCCAGCGGCATGAGCTGCGCGATCAGCGGCCCCTGGCAGGCCGG
>CAZXXC010000062.1:0-24404 GCA_964644665.1 uncultured Methylococcaceae bacterium | reverse complement strand
CGCTGCCATTGTAACGACTCACGCATCGACACCGACACGCCGCAACAATCTGCGCCGATCATCCCCTTTTTGCCAGGTCGCCTCCTCGGCGATCAGCACCCAACCCTCGCTACGACGGGACGGCATCACTCCTTCGTCGCGCATCTTTGCCGTCAGCATCCGGGCACTTTCCCGAGTGGTCTCGGGCAGCACCAGAAGGAAACTGTTCCGGTCCAGCCGCCCCATCTCGTCGGCCCAGCGAAGCCGGGCCCGGAACTCCTGGCTCAACTCACACAGAACCTCGCTTTCGTCTCCCGGATGATGCGGTGCCTCCAGTGTGAGCCGGATCACCGCCAGCGCGTTGCCGTAGCGCCGGCTGCGCGCCAATTGGCGGTCCAGCGCCGCGATCACCCCGTGCCTGTTCAGCAGTCCGGTTTCCGGATCGTGGATCTCCAGCGATGCGGCCTGTCGCTGAAAATGTTCCAGCGAATTTTCGAGTTCCGCTTCGCGCGTGACATTCCGAAAAAACCAGACGGTGCGGGCGGCATCCGCCAAGTCGATCGCAACCCGCTCCAGCCAGCAGATGTGACCGTCGCGGTGTGTCATCCGGATACGCGCACTGCCGCCGAAAAGGCCCGCCAGCCGACCAGCCGGCCCCTCCACCGCCGCGCCTCCGGCTGCGCGAAGTTCCTCCCGGTCGCTGTCGATCTGCTCGAGCAGGGTCTGATTGGCCCATACCACATCCGATCCCTCGCAGATCAGAATACCGAACGGCGCCCGGTCGATCAGACAGGCCGCCACTTCCGGCGATAGCACCGGATGCAGCGCGTTGGGGGTGTCATAAATCTTCACTGTATGCTCCGTACAGATGAAAACGGGGAACGACCCGACGCGCGGTCCTCGATTTCGACTCAACGACCGTTCGCTGTCCCCCCAGGAGTTGCTGCCGGCGCCTGCGGCGCGCCGGCGGGTGCGCCCGACCGCAGGCCGTGCGGGTGCAGCAGACCGAAGGCATAACCCAGCAGCAGCAACACGAAAAGGGCGATCGAAAGACCGATACGGAATGTCAACGCCCTGACGGTTCGCGCCGACCGGCTGCGATCGCGCAGCAGGTAGACCAACGCGGAACCGAGGCTCGCCACGATAATCAGCAGGATCAATATGATGAGAGTTTGCATCGGAATGATGGATCGAGTGGCCGCACTCCCGGCGCCGGTCTCAACGCACCCGCCCGGCCTCCCGGGCTCTAAACCGGGGCCGCATGCTGTTACACTGGAGAAGCGGCACCTCCATGCCCGGCGAGGCCAGTGCTCGCCGCCAGCCCTGGATGGATGATCGGGTGTGTGCAATTTCGACCGATGGCTGATTATAACTTCAAACCGGGCCGGGTACCGGCAATGGCGACGGGAATACTTTTCCCCCTGTTCGTCTTCCTGGGCCTGTGGCAGTTGCATCGGGCCGAGGAGAAGGAGCACCTGATCGCACTTCACGCCGAGAGGATGCGCGCTCCCGATTCCGTTCTCGGGCCCGGGGAATTTCCAGCGATCGACGCCATCCGATTTCGGCACGTCACGATCGAGGGGCGCTACGACGACGCCCATCAAGTCCTGCTGGATAACCAGGTGGTCGATCACCAGGCTGGGTATTTCGTGCTGACGCCGTTCCTGCCGCGGGGCGGCGACCGGGTACTGTTGATCAATCGGGGCTGGGTTCCCGCCGGCCCCGCGCGCTCACAGTTACCAAGCGTGGCCATGACCGCAAGATCCAAACGCATCCGCGGCGTTGCCGATCGGTTTCCGTCGGTCGGATGGCGACTGCAAGGCGCGGAAACACCCACGCCTGGTTGGCCGGCGGTGGTGCAAGTGCTGGATGCCGGAGCACTGTCGAGACACCTCGGTTATCCGGTCGTTCCTTATCAGGTATTATTGGACCCTGCCGAACCCGACGGCTACACCAGAAACTGGCGATTCGCCCCCGCGGCTCCGGAAAGGAATCGCGGCTATGCGCTGCAGTGGTTTACCTTTGCGACGATCCTGATCGTGCTGTTCATCTGGTTCGGGCTCCAACCCAAATCCGCGCATCCACGCTGACTGAAGCCCATCCGACAGACCCGTGACGAGCCGAACCGCCCGATCCGCCGCCCAGCGCTGGATGCCGATCCTGATCGCGTCGATCGCCATCGTCCCGTTCCTGCTCGCCTGGTTCTATGCCAGGAACCCCAATCTCGTCACCAAACGGAGCAATTACGGGACGCTGATCATTCCCGCTCAACCGTTGTCCTATGACGACTTGTTGGTGCCTGCCGACGCCGGCCGGAATCCATTGCAGCAGGCCAAGGGTCGCTGGATCATGCTGCAGGCGCTGGCAGCCGGCACCGAATGCGGCACCGTCTGCCGCGACACGCTGCTGGCCTCCCGCCAGATTCGGCTGCTGCTGAACAAGGACATGGCTCGTGTCCGCCGACTGCTGCTCGCGGACGCCGCATCGGCCCTGCCGGACGACGCGCTCGGGGACTCCGATCTTCTGGTCGGCAAGGCGACTGCGGCGGTGACCGAGGCACTGGCCCGCGCACTTGGACGAGCGCCGGAGGAAGGCATGTTGATCCTGATCGATCCATTCGCCAACGCCATGATGTGGTACCCGCCGCGCTTCGACCCCTACGGCGTCCTTCGGGATCTGAAACACCTGCTGCGATCTTCGCAGATCGGCTGACCGAACCGGCGCCCCCTCCTGCCTCTTCGACGAACCCCATGTTCAGAAAATCCGCTCTGCTGGTTCTGGTGCTGGTCTTCGTGACCGGGTTGCTGGCGACGTACGTCCGTCTGGCCAGCACCGGCCTGGGCTGCCCCGAATGGCCCGGCTGCTTCGGCCGAGCCATCGCGGACGAACCGTCGCAACTGCTGCGGCACGCCGTGGATGCGCGCATGCAGGTCGCCGGCGGTACCTGGAGCAGCGTTGCCCACCGCTATCTGGGGGCCGCCATCGGGCTCTCGGTACTGATCATGCTGAGCCTGGTCTGGCGTCTGCCGGACTACCGCCCGCGCATGGTCGGCCATGCCGTCGCTGCGACACTGACGGTACTGGCACTCGCCGGCCTCGGCTACTGGAGCACGCGGGCCGGGGATGTCCCGCTGTTGTGGACCAGCCAGTTCACGCTGGGTTTTCTGGTGCTGGCCCTGCTGTTTGCCGCCTACCTGGAGGCTGTTCCGGGCGGTCTGCAGGCGGTCCCCGCGAGCACCGGCCTGCGCGGGCTGGCACGATCGGGACTCGCAGTGTTGGTGCTGCAGATCGCACTCGGCGGCTGGACCAGCGTGAATCTGGCGGGAACCGCCTGCCCCGATTTTCCGACCTGTCTCGGCAGCTACTGGCCGGAAGTCGATTACGCGGCCGCTTTCGATCCGCGGCTGTTCCTGCAAACCCAGGAACAGAACGGCGTGTTGCCGCTGGATGTCCGCGCCGCGATCAACTGGGTGCACCGGCTCGGCGGTGGGTTGACGTTCGTGATGCTGACGTTGCTCGCGTTCGGCATTAGTTCCGGGCGCCATCCGATCCGGCTTAGCCGTGCCGGTCTGGCCCTGAACGTGCTGCTGTTCGCCGCGATCGCGCTCGGCGTGGGTACGGTGCTGCTGCGCCTGCCGGTCGCCTTGACCATGGCGCATCATGCGGTCGCCGGACTGCTTCTGTTGAACGTCGTCTACGTCAACGTCTACTTGCGGAAAGCGGTGTCGGCCGCTGCCGGCACGCCGCCGGCAGCCCCTGCCGAAGCGGTCGCAGCGGCGGTTCCGCCTCGGGTGCCGGCTGCCGTGACGCAGCCGCCGGTCGTCGCGGAAGAAGCGCCGGCGAGCGCAGCCGGTCTGTTCGATCGCCTGCGCTCGCAACTGGACAAGACGCGCGGCGGACTGACCGGAGTGCTGGCCCATCTGGCGCTCGGCAAGAAGGCGATCGATAAACAACTGCTGGAGGAAGTCGAGGAGCGCCTGCTGATGGCCGATCTGGGAGTCAACACGACGATGCGCATCATCGACGATCTGACGCAGAGTCTGGAGCGGCATGAACTGGGCGACTGGGACGTGTTGCAGGCGCGTCTGCGCCAACAGTTGCTCGGTATCCTGCGGCCCTGCAGCGTCCCGCTGGTGATTCCGGAAAACGTGAGACCCTATGTGATCCTGGTGGTCGGAGTCAACGGTGTCGGCAAGACCACGACCATCGGCAAGCTGGCAAAGCGTCTGCAACTGCAGGGGCATAGCGTAATGCTGGCCGCCGGTGATACGTTCCGCGCGGCTGCCGTCGAACAGTTGCAACGTTGGGGCGAGCGCAACGGCATCGCGGTGGTCGCCCAGGCTTCGGGCTCCGACTCGGCTTCGGTGATCTATGATGCGGTCCAGTCCGCGCAGGCCCGCAACGTCGACGTCCTGATCGCCGACACCGCCGGACGGCTGCACACCAAATCAAACTTGATGGAAGAACTGCGCAAGATCAAGCGCATCATCGGCAAACTGGACGCGGCAGCACCGCACGAGGTGTTGCTGGTGGTGGATGCCGGGACCGGCCAGAACGCGATCTCGCAGACGCGGCAGTTCAACGCGGCCGTAGGTCTGACCGGAATCGCGCTGACCAAACTGGACGGCACCGCAAAAGGCGGCGTGATCTTTGCGCTGGCCGAACAATTCGGGATCCCGATCCGTTACATCGGCATCGGCGAGGGCATCGACGATCTGCAGGATTTCGATGCCGACCGGTTCATCGAGGCTTTGTTCGAAAGCCGTGTGCACTGATCGGCAGGATCGCGAGATAGGAAGTGCAACCCACACCGTCGGCCGGCCGAGTGAGTGATTCGCCCCCAAGTAACGGCCGCGCGGTCTCTCGGGTTTGCCGGAGACCCTCCGCCGATGCCCGAGACGAAACGGCCGGAAAACGGTCGCATCCATCTTCACCGCAAAGCACGGTAGGAAGGCCCCAGGATCGTCAGGATGATTTCAACATTTGTGAACTCGCGGAGACCGGATCAGCCCGCCGCATCCATGACTGATCCGTCCGGGCGATGGAAAACCACCGCTTGGCGCCCCCCGGTTTCCCGTTACGGAATCTCCGTGTTGGTCGCTGCGCTGCTGCTCAGCTACCCCTGGATCGTCTGGGGACTCGCTCCGGGACATGACAGCAACGTCCACTTTCAATTCTTTCAGTCGTTCTACGCTCAGCTTCGCGGCGGAGAACTCTATCCCCGCTGGCTCACGGATCTCAATGAAGGCGCTGGAAGCCCGGTGTTCTTCGTCCAGTATCCACTGCCCTTCTTCGCCGCAGCGACGTTTCATTACGTCCTGGATCTGCCGGCGACTACCGCCGGCGCATCCCACGCGCTGGGTTTGGTCTTCTTCGCCGCTGCTGTCCTTCTGGCCGCTTCGCTGTACCTTTGGTGCTGCAGGCTGGTGGCTCGGCCGCCCGCGGCCATGGCAGCCATCGCCGGGCTGACCTTGCCGTATGTATTGTGGTTCGACTTCTACTATCGAAACGCCATCGGCGAATGCCTGGCTCTGGCATTCATGCCGTTGGCGCTCTCTTGTTGCCACGATCTCGATCGGGAACCACGGCGCGCCGTCGCCGGGATCGCTCTGTGCTTCGGCCTGATTTCTTTCGCCCACATCTTCTCGGCCGTCATCTTTCTTCCCGCGTTCGGGTTCTACGTCGCGGCCATCAGGCCCGGTACAGGCAAGCGACGCACACTGGCCCTGACCGCTCTCGGTGTAGCCTTGGGCGTCGGCTTGGCGGGCGCCTATCTGCTGCCGCTGCTCGATCATCGGCACCACTTCGACATCGGCAAACTGTTTGACCAGGCCGGCGGCAATTTTGACTACGACAACCAATTGTTCCCGATCGACAGTGTCGTGCTGGACTCGGGATCGCGAGGCTGGCGAAGTCTGATGTGGCTTACGCGCCTGGGGGCGCTGCTGTCCCTGTGGCTGGCGTTGCGGCACTGGCGTCGGCGCGCGCCGGGTCGTGCCGCTCCGCATGCCCCCGCGGTTCTGGCATTGCTGCTCGTCGTGTTCAGTGTAGCCGCCCCTTGGATCGGTTTGCCCGATCTGTTCCGACATACCGAACGCAGCGCCGAATGGGTGATCGTCCAGCGCAGCCGCATTTTCGGATTCGCGCTGCTGACACTGGAAGCCGCGTTGATCTCATTTCTCGCGCTTCCCGGATCGACCCCGCGGCGAATGCCGCTGTGGCTGCTGGCCGGCGTGATCACCTGCTTCCTGCTGATGAGCCGGTGGACGTCCGTGTTGTGGGAGCACCTGCGCCTGCTTTGGAATCTCCAGTTTCCCTGGCGCTATTGCGGTCTGATGTCGATTCTGACCACCGGGCTCATCGCGTTTCTGTTTCATTCCTTGCTGCAACTCCGCCCACGGCCCGGCCGCAAACTCCTCGCCGCGTGTTCGGGATTCGCCGGGCTCGCGGCCCTCGGTGCGGTGGGCTGGCACGCTCACGAGATCTACACGCACCAGGTGGACTTTGAACCCGGTAGCTCCGTGGACACGGCACTTTACGCCTACCTGCACACCGCCGAACCCTTTACCGACGACCATCCCTGGTCGGCCACCGGCCCGATGATGGAAACCCGCGTCCTGCAGGGCAACGGAGACGTTCACCTCGAAACGCTCGCAGCCAGGCACCGGATCGTAGAGGTCACCTGCACCGAACCGTGCACCGCGCAACTCCGTCTGCTGTATTACCCGGCCTGGGTTGCACAGGATGCCTCGGGTGCCGCAATCACCCTGCGACCGACACCACAGACCGGATTGATGCAAATGTCGCTTCCGTCGGGATTCCACCGAATCGAACTGAACTTGCCTCGCGGTGTATCGGAGCGCCTGGGCTACTGGGTCAGCCTGGGCAGTCTTGTCGCCGTCGCGAGTCTGGCCGGCGGCGCGACAGGGAGTCGCGGCCGCCGATGGGCGCACCGCCCCAACGCGACGACATGATTCGGCGCACGGCCGGTCCGTTGCGGAGCTGCCACTGGACACGTCAGAATCGCACAAACATGGTACCCTGGCCGCGGGAGCCATGACCGCCGCCAGACCGCCCGATAATCCCGTTGCCTCACGGCATCGTCAACCAGAGGAATCAGCAGATGCAGATCACCGACATTCTCGCCCAACTGGGCGGCATCCATTCGATCGCACGGGAACTGGGCGTCAGCGAAGAGCAGGCGGCGAGCGGAGCCGAGGCGCTCATTCCCGCCCTCCTGGGTGGATTCAAGAAACAGGCTCAGACACAACCCGCGGGACTGGAGGGTCTCGGCGGCCTGCTCGGTCAGCTCGGCGGCGGCACCTTGCTCGACAACGTGCTGGCACCCGAACCGACCGACCTCAACCGGGGTAACGATGTGCTCGGACAGATCTTTGGCACCGAGGATGTCAGCCGAGCGGTCGCGCAAACTGCCGCGTCGCAGTCCGGCATCGACCCGAGTCTGTTGAAAAAGATGCTGCCGATGCTCGCGATGCTGGTCGCCGGCTTCATGGCGAAGCAGCGTGACCCCGCAGTCCAGGCTCCCTCCGCCGACGGCGCTCTGGCGGGAACGAATCAGGGCGACGGCAGCGGCCTTGCCTCGGCCGGCACGGTCGTCTCCGGGCTGGCGTCGATGCTCGATCTGAACGGGGATGGCAACGCGCTGGACGATATCCTTCGGATCGTCGGCAAGGTCATGCGCTAGAACCGCGCGGGGTGACCCGTCCGCCCGGGAAGTCGCCAGACCGGAATCTTCCCGACGCGGCCGACGAACGACCGGCAGCCCGCTCGGCGATGGTCTTGCGCTGCCCGCGAACCCCGATGGCGACACCCGTCGCGATCGGGCCGAGAGGCATCGGCGAAGCCTGCCGTCAGGCCGATGGTTCCGCCGATCGGTGCCAGGCCGCCATCAGAGTATTGGACGGCAGGGACGGATCGAGCAGCTTCCGGGTCGCCTCGATGCCGGCCACCGGGATGCGATGGGGATCGAGCAATCCGATCTGAACCAGCACGCTGGCCTGATCCCAATAAATGTGCTCGTTGTAGATCAAGTCGCCACGGAACCTCACGATGGCGACCAACGGGATCTCGACATAGCGTCCCGTCGGCGGAATGCCCGGAAGCATCCAATCGATCTCGATGCTATGCGTGAAACAGAACAACAATTCATCGACCAGGCTGCCTTCGCCAACGGTGCGCGAAATCGGGATCAGGCGCGTGTCGCTGGGCGTACTCGGAATGAAATGCTCACGGTAAAAGCGCTGGAGTTCATCGCGCCCGACGCCGCCGGTCATGGTCGGAATATGGTTGACATAGGGCTCGACCACCATGGTCGCCATCGTCGCATCGACATCCCGAGTCTCGAACTCGCTGGCACAATGTCGGTCCCACAGCGCCGAAAAGTCGTAATGCGGACCGAGCGTGGCGCGGAACAGCATGATCGATCGCTGGTGCGCAATCTGCGCCGCGCGCGCCTGGTAGTGAGGGCTGCCAGTGAGGGCAAACGAAGGATGCGCGTCGGGGTAGAAATAGATTCGACGGGTGGCTGCGCCGGGTCCGCTCTTCGGATCGAAATCGCCGAGATCGCCGGGCGCATGCGATTCGACGACCTCGGCAAAATGGACGGCGATAGGAACCTGCACGCCGGAAAGCTCGCGCAGGTAGTGCTGCAGATGGATCGGATGATAAGCGACCGCACAATCGACCAGGTTGCGCGCCGCAACCAACAAGGCCAGCAACGCTCCCAGCGAATGACCCAGAGCACCGATGCGGCCGACCACTTCCGGCATCCGGCGCATCGCCTGGATCGTCGCTTCCAGGTCTTCGAGAGCCGGCGCCATATCGAAACGCGTGAACACATCGAACGAAGCGCGTGTGCCGCGCCGCAGACTGCCGGCCGACGCCACCGGCCGCAGCACGTCCGGCGCGACCACGGTGTAACCCTCTTCGGCATAGACTTCGGCGACTTCGCGCAGAAACGAGTCGAGGCGGTAAATCTCGGGGCACAGCAACAGGCCGGGCCCCTTCCCTGCTTTCGGCACCGCGACGAACGCCTCGAATGAACCTCCGGCATCGGCGGAGATGTGGATCGTCGAGACCGGCATGTTGACGCTCCTTTCGTCAGAATCCGTGGATCGGCCTCTGCGCCGAATTCCGAGCGGCGCGGCCTGTTGTGCGATTATCGGCCATCGCCTGACCCGATGTAAGTCGGAGTTGTACGTAGGTCCGGTTCCGGCGCTCCGTCGGCGGTACCGCTTTCCCGTTGGAGAATGAGGCGTTGGACTTGATCGCCGTCGCTGCACGCCTCAGGGACCGGCTCGCCGACCTTCGCTTCGGCGACCCGGTCAGCCGCACCTACCATCCGCTGGTCTATGCCTGGGAACCGCACCGGCGCTATTTGGAGCGTTACGGCCGACACCGGCGGGACGTGCTGTTGATCGGCATGAATCCCGGCCCCTGGGGCATGGTTCAGACCGGCGTTCCGTTCGGTGATGTCGAGATGGTCCGGGACTGGCTGCAGATTTCCGGCCCGGTCGCCCCCCCGCCGCTTCTCCACCCGAAACGGCCGGTCCTCGGTTTCGGCTGCCGCCGTCGCGAAGGCAGCGGGCGGCGCTTATGGGGCTGGGCGAAGGAACGGTTCGGAACGCCGGACGCCTTCTTTGAACGGTTCTTCGTCGGCAACTACTGTCCACTCTGCTTCTTTCTCGAAGATGGTACCAATCTGACTCCCGACAAGCTGCCATCGCCGCAGCGCCGGGCGCTGCAGACCGCCTGCGATCAGGCGCTCCGGGATACGGTCACGATCCTCGGCCCGCGCTGGGTGCTGGGAATCGGTCGCTTCGCCGAACGCCGCATTGCGGAAGCCCTGTCTGGTAGCGCCGTGCATTGCGGTGGGGTTCTGCATCCCAGCCCCGCGAGCCCTCAGGCGAACCGCGGTTGGGCCGCGCAGATGGAAACGGCGCTGCGGCAGGCGGGCGTCGATCTCGATGGACTGGAGGCCGAAGCCGCGGGTGACCCCGACATTTGACCGGGTATAAAGCCGGTCCCGCGGGGCCGACGCGATGCCCTCGACATTGACAAGCGGCCCGGCAGCCGGCAAGGTCACGCCGCATCGGCCTTACGCCGTTCCACCTCACCGGAGCAAGCATGAAAAACGGGATCGCGCTGCTGATCCTCGGTCTGTCGCTTTGTGGCTGCAGCGGCGGACCACTGTTTCCGCTGGCCTCGACCTACCCGTGGCGATGCGTGATGCGCGACGGCAAAGGCGATCTGTTTTTCGGGATCGACGAGGGACGTCAGTCCGCCATCGACGAAGCACAACGCCAGTGCCGCGCCGGCAGTGCACTCAGGCCGACCTGCAAGGCCGAGAACGTTTACTGCGAGCAGTTGCCGCCCATCGACTGAAGCCGAAGTCGGCGAGCGACCGCGGGCTATCAGCCGGTCCCGAATCGGGTTTCATCGACGAAGCGCTCGGTGGAATCATCCAAGGCCCGGCTGCGACGCCCGCGCGGCTGGTGGACGTACAGGTTCCTGACATCGATCCGGGCCTCGGTGCGCGGCGGTGGCGGCGACATGGCGTATTTGACCGGCTGGGCGTGATCGGCCATCTGAAGCTTGGGGTTGAACACGCTGTTGAACTTCCAAAGGCTCTTCAGGAAGTTGGTCTGGCCGCGCAACAGATGGCGGCCGACGATGCGGGCGGTCCCTTTCAGCGACTCCCAGCCGAGATGCTTCATGTTCAGCACCTGCTGCGTCTTGACCAGTTCTTCGTAAAACTCGGCCAACGGCAGCCGCGTCGGCAGTACCGCGTGCTGGATATCGAACATCCGGTAGTCGTAGGTTGTCAGCTTGCGCGATTCGGTATGCCAGGTCTCGGTACCGGGGTAAGGCGTATTGACGCTGATGTTCACGATCTCCGGGATCTCCATGCACCACTCGCGGATCGTCTTGAAGCGCTCGCGGTCCCAATCGGTGTCCGCGATGATGTTGATCGCGACCGTGATGCCGAGCGAGCGCGCAAATTCCAGTGCCTCGAAATTCTTGCCGAGACTGACCCGCTTGCGAAACTTGGTCAGACCCTCTTCGTCGATCGCCTCGACGCCGAGGAACATGTACTCCATGCCGATCTTCTTCCACAGTTTGAACACCTCCTTGTTGCGCAACAGCACGTCCCCGCGCGTTTCCAGGTAATACTCCTTGTTGATGCCCCGGCGCGCGATCGCCTCGCCGATCTCCATGCCGTGCTTGTCCTGGATGAAGGCCACATCGTCGACGATGAACACTCCGGGCTCCCGGATGCGCGCCAGTTCATCGACCACCTTGTCCGGGCTCATCACACGGTAACTGCGTCCGTAAAACGTCCAGGCACTGCAAAACGAGCAGTCCCATGGACAACCGCGGGTGAATTCGATCGATGCACAGGGGTCCAGCGTGCCGAGGAAATACTTGCGACGGTTCTTGATCAGGTCGCGCGCGGGACGGATTTCCTCCAGGTCGGCCACGAAGCTCGGCTGCGGTCCTTCCCCGTCCGGCGTCACCGCGCCGGGCACGCGGCTGACGCTGGCCCGATCGTGTTCGATGGCTTCCAGCAACGGCGGCAACCCGGCTTCGCCTTCCCCCTTCAGCACGCAGTCGATCTTCCCTTCTCCGTGTTGCAGCAGTTCCCGCGCGGTGAACGAGGCGCTGTGGCCGCCGATGAACACGAAGCTGTGCGGCAGCAGATCCTTGGCCGCCTTGGCGAGATCGATCACCTCCGGTACATTGGCCAGATAGTTCAGCGAGAACGCGATCACATCCGGACGCCAGGTTTCCAGTTCGCGGTAGAAATGCCGATGGCTTTCCGCCTGCAGATCGACCAGCCGGACCTGATGTCCGGCTCGACGCGCCGTCTCGGCGACCAACTCGAGACCGAGCGGTTCCAGACGCAAGAAGACCTTGGTGTACATCAGCGGGCTCGGATGGACTGCCAGAAACTTCATGGCCGATCGTCTCGTCAGGATCGTTGCAGGAGAAACGGCGACTACGCTGATGGGTGCTCCGAGGCGTCCGCCGAATGCGCATTTGCCGTTTCGTTCATTCCCGGAGCATCGTAGTGATTCGAAGCGATCGAGACAAGCCTGGACCCGCGATCAGCCCGCGGTGATCGCTCTCGAAACCCGCGCGCTGCAAACGTTCGTACAGCGGCGATTGGCGCACCGGCTGGTCATCGATCCGTTCGACCAGCAGAAAGCCCTTGCGACCGGGCATCGCAGTCCGAGCCAGCGCAAGGAACGCGGCTTCCCACACCGTCTCCGGCAACGCCGGGGAATCGAACCGCAACGCCCGCCGGCCGTTCTGCGCCGCATACAGCAGCAGCCGCCCCCGCCACAACACCACCCAGGCACCGAGCGTTCGGCGCGCGCGGATTTCCACATCGTCCGCGGCATCCGGCCAGGGTAGCAGCGCACCATAGGGATTGGCCGGATCGAGGGAGGCCAGGACCGACAGATCGGCGCTGTCCACCTCGTCTCGCCGGACTTCCTCCCGCGGCCTGCAGCCCCGCAAGCGGTCGATCGCACCGCGATAACCGAACTGGCTGCCGGCCAGGCCCTCGACGAAATAACCCCGGCGTACCTGGCCCGCCTCCTCCAGTGTTTGCAGCACCTTATACAGTGGCCCGAAACCGCCCGGCCACGATTCGGCCCGTATCGCGTCGCGACTGAGCAGTCCGTAGCGTTCCAGCAGGACCCGGACCATGACCAGCGCCTTCTCGGTTGGCGTAGTGCCGGCATCCAAGAGGTTCGCCACCAGCGACCAGCGTCCGCCGGCCAACGGCTGGCCACCGCGCCGACCGCCACGGAGCGAACGATCGGAGCGCCGGCCGAGGCCGCGCAGCGGGGCGAACGTGTCATTAGTGATTAGCCCGGCCCAGACCAGGTCCCACAGCGCCGAAGTGAACTCGGGGACCGGGACCCGGCCGCAGGTGCTTTGCACGGCGGATTCGAGCTCGAACAGAAATGACGCGCCGCGGCACTGCAGATGATCCAGAATCGCCCGGTGCAGCGGATCATCCGGGACCGGCGCGGTAGAGGGATGGATCAGTGCGGCCGCCTGTTCGCGGCGGTATAGCGCAACGCGACCGTCGTTCGGCCCGAGCGGACCGTGCCCCACCCAGACGATAGCGCCGGTCGCGGCTTGAAAATCCAGTGCCTCCGGCGTGAAGCCGGCGACCCGCGCCGGCAACACCACGCGGCTCAGCAGGCTCCACGGCAACGGCAGACCCTCCAGTTGGCCGACCGCTTCCAGCAGACGCTGCGTTCCGCCCCGATTCTCGCCGATCCCGTGCCAGGTCGGCAGGAAAATCCCGAGCACCGCCGCATCCATGGGTGCCACGTCGTATCGCAGCTTCGCCAGCGTGCGCCGCTTGATCCGGCGCAATACCTCGGCGTCGCACCAATCCGGCTCCACGCCGCCCGGCCGGATTTCGCCGCGAACCAGCACACCATCCAGTTCCATCTGCTGCAACACGGGTCCGACCTGAGCCGCTCGCAGCCCATACCGCTGGGCCGGGCACTTGGTCAGGAACGGGCCGTGGACCCGGGCATAGCGGGACAACAGCCGGTACAGCGGGCGCTCGGCGTTGGCCAGAAACCGCTCGGGAAGCCCCCTCGGCGGCATCACACCGAGCGCGTCGCGAAACAGTGCGGCGTCCTCCACGGCGATCCACCGCGGTTCGCCGGCAATGGTGACCTCCGCTGCGCGCCGCTCGCCGGTCAACTGCAACAGCCAGTCCGACGGATCGGCGCTGCAGCGTTCGGCGATCTCGCTCGCAGTCAGATCACCGAGCCAGCGCAGCAGATCATGCAGTTCGTCGCGATCGTTCGCCCGGCGCTCTTCGGTCAGATGCTGCAGTTCCGCTTCCAGCTCGCGGATGATGGCGACATCCAGCAGTTCCCGCAGTTCGGCCTGACCCAGCAGTTCGGCCAGCAACCGCCGGTCCAGCGTCAACGCCTGGGCCTTGCGTTCCGCCAGCGGCGCATCCTGTTCATAGACATAGGCCGCCACGTACGCGAACACCAGCGAGCGCGCAAACGGCGAGGCGGAACGGGTTTCCACCTCCACCATCCGGACCTTCCGGCTCCGGATGTCGCGCAGGAGATTCTGCAATCCGGCCAGATCGAACTGGTCGCACAGCGCCTGACGGTAGGTTTCCAGCGTCAGCGGAAACGCCGGGAAGCGCTTCACTGCGGCCAGCAGGTTCTGCGCCTTCAGCCGCTGTGCCCACAGCGGGTTACGGGCACCAGGGCGGTTCCTCCGGAGCAGCATGGCCCGAACTGCATTCTCCCGAAACAGTCCGGCGAACAGCGAGGTGTCGACCAGTTGTTCGGTCACTGCGTCTTCCGCGTCGTCGGGATCGGGCAGCAACAGCTCCAGCTCCGGCAGTTCCTCGACATCTGCGAAGCGCAGCACGATGCCGTCGTCGGTATACATCACCTGGACCTCGTAGCCGCTACGGGCCGACAACCGCCGTTGGATCGCCATCGCCCACGGAGCGTGAATCCGAGCACCGAACGGCGACAGGATGCAGACGCGCCAGTCGCCGAGTTCGTCGCGGAACCGTTCGATCGTGATGCTCCGATCGGTCGGCAGTGTCCCGGTGTGCTCCTTCTGCTCGGCGACGTACGCCGCCAGGTTCTCGGCCGCGAACGAATCCAGCGGCGCATGCTCGATCAGCCACCGTCGCGCCTGATCGCGGTCCAGGCGTGACAGTTCCCGCAGCATCTGGCCCAGCGCGAGGCCCAGTTCCAGCGGCCGCCCCGGTCCCTCGCCGCGCCAAAACGGCAGCCTGCCGGGTTCGCCGGGTGCGGCCGAAACCAGCACCCGGTCGCGCGTGATCTCCTCGACCCGCCAGGTGCTTGCGCCGAGCAGGATACAGTCGCCGGCACGGGTCTCGAACACCATCTCCTCGTCCAGTTCCCCTACCCGCGGACCATCGGGGCTCAGGTAGACGCCGTAATGGCCGCGATCCGGAATGGTGCCGGCGTTTAGCCGGGCCGCCATCGCCGCACCGCGCCGCGGCAACAGCCGATCCTGGCTGCGATCCCAGCTCAGTAGCGGACGGAGATCGGCAAACGCGTCCGCCGCATAGCGGCCAGCCAGCATATCCAGCACCGTCTCCAGCAGCGAACGGGACAATCCCCGGTACGGATCGGCGCGCCGAGCGAGTTCGAGCAGCTCGTCCACGGTCCGCGGCCGCTCGACGCAGTGGGCGACCAGTTGCTGCGCGAGCACATCCAAGGCATTCTGCGGCACGCGGATCGCCTCCAGTTCACCACGCAGCATGCGCTGCCCGATCACCGCGCATTCCAGCAGGTCGCCGCGGAACTTCGGGTAAATCCGACCGACGCTGGTCTCGCCGACGCGGTGGCCGGCCCGGCCGACCCGCTGCAGCCCGCGGGCGACCGAACCGGGAGACTCGACCAGCACCACGCGATCGACCGCCCCCATGTCGATGCCGAGTTCCAGTGAACTGGTCGCGACGATGCCCCGGAGATGCCCGAGTTTCAGATCCTCCTCGATTTGCGCGCGCTTCTGGTGCGATACGCTGCCGTGATGCGCCATCACCAGTTCCTCGCCGGCCTCCTCGTTCAGCCGCTGGGCCAGGCGCTCGCACAACCCCCGGCTGTTCACGAAGATGATGGTCGAGCGGCAGCCGCGAATTTCATCCAGAAGTCGTGGATAGATCGCCGGCCAGATTCCGCGTTCCGTCTTCGGGCGGCCGACGTCGCGGGCATAGAGTTCACCGAGCACCGAACCGCCGCGGCGCTCCGGCTCGGCAGGTTTCGGCACCACGTGCGCCATGTCCGGCACCGGCACGATGATCCTGAGATCCAGTCGCGGCGGCACCGCGGCATCGACAACCTCGACCGGGCGGTCGCCACCGAGGAAGCGCGCCACCTGATCCGCCGGATGCACCGTTGCGGACAATCCGATCCGCTGCGGGTCGGTCCCGGTCAGCGTGGCCAGTCGCTCCAGCGACAGCGCCAGGTGCACGCCGCGCTTGACCGGCGCCAGTGCATGCACTTCGTCGACGATCACGGTGCGGACCCCGACCAGACCCTCGCGCGCGTTCGAACCGAGCAGCAGGTACAGCGATTCCGGTGTCGTCACCAGAATCTCGGCCGGCTCTCGCGCCTGCCGCCGGCGTTCCCGCGCCGGCGTGTCGCCGGTTCGGATGTCCACGCCGATCCGCCGTACCGGCAGATCCAGACGCTCGGCGGTCCGCTGTATGCCGACCAGCGGCGCCCGGAGATTCCGCTCGACGTCATGGACCAGCGCCTTCAGCGGTGAGACATACAGGACCTTGACACCTCCCTCGTCCGCCGCACTCGTGAGCAGCGCATCGATCGCGGTCAGGAAGGCGGCGAGCGTCTTGCCGCTGCCGGTGGGCGCCAGCAGCAGCGCGTGGCGGCCCGTCTGAAGCACCGGCCATCCGCGGCGCTGCACCTCGGTGGGTGCCGGAAACGCAGCTTCGAACCATGCGGTCGTCGCAGGACTGAACATCGATCGTCGAAGTGGCATGAAGGAGGGCTGCTATTGTGAGGCAGCCGCCGGGTCGCAACCATCGCGACCGAGAGGTTTCGCGCATACAATGCATTCGGACCGCCACCCGTTCCCACCCGACAGCAGCCGTTCCAGCATGAGCGCATCCAGAACGTTCAGCGCCGAAACACTGAACAGTGTGGTACAGACGGTTGCCATCATCGGCGCCGGACTGTGGGCCATTTACACGTTCGTTTATCAGGCGAAGATCGTCCCGGACCTGGCGCCGCCCACTCTTTCGGTGACCAGTACGCTGGAAAAGGCCGGCACCAAGGGCAGTCAGGTCGCCGTCCGTTCGACCGTCAGCCGGAGCAACGTCGGCCAAACCGGCGTCCGATTGCTGGGACTCACCTACAACGCTATCGGCATCAAAGTGCAGTTTGCGGCAAGAACCGCACGCCAACGCGAGTTCGCGCCAGATCTGGCGCATACCAACACGGTCAGCGCGGCCCGCTATTACGACGATCAGCGACAGCGCGAGGTGATCTTCCGGTACGGCACGCTGTTCGAAGGCGCCACCGCGCTGCCGAGCAGTCCCTCGGCACTGAATCCCGGCGAAACTGTCGCCCGCGAAATGATGGTTTACGCCGACCGCGAGCGGTTCGATGCGATCCGCTTCCAGGTCCGGCTGTGGTACTCGAAGGAATCGGACCCGCCGATTCCGCTGGAGCTGGTGATCGATGAAAATGGCCAGTTGTCGGCGCGACCCGTCGGCTCGTGCGGGACGGAGCCGGAACATTGCGGAATACTGAAGACCACTGATTTCGCGACGGAGCTTTCGCTATGGTGACTGCTTCAACGAAGCGGGCCGGTGGAACCTGATCCGGCCCGGAAGGTCCGGGTCAATCATGGCGACGGCCACCTCACGCTCAAATCGCTGTGCGAACAGTCTGACCTCAGTAAAGGCTATGGCCTTCTCGCGACAAGTAGATCAGGGTACCAACCTCGCCGCTGCCGTTGACGATGGTCTGCACCAGACCGTGCGTTTCCCGCCATCCTAGCCATTCAGGAAACTGTTCGACAAAGCGCTGCGTCGACATCTCATCCCCGCGCTCCAGTGTCAGCCGACACAAACTGCTGCGACAGGTCACATCGGTAAGCTGGGGCGCCTGGCCCAAACCATCTTTGGCAAGCGCCTCCATCCCACGCCCGATGGCGTCCGCGATCTGGCCTTCCGCGGCTCGGCTCCAGCCCACATCCTCAACCTGTTCGGTCAGTTCGGATTCCAGCCTGGACAGGCGCGCTTCGCGAGCCCTTTGATTGGCCAGTGCCCGGTCCCTTTCAGTCCGGTCACCCGCGGAATGACCGGGCACACCGGCATTTTGCATCCGTGCCACGGTCTGTTGCTGTATTTCGAGTTGCCGACGCAGTCGGGCGATTTGAAGCTGTATCTGCTCCAGGCGGGGATCCACATTGCCCGGCGGAGACGCCGTTCCCAGTTCGAGCGGAGCACGGGCGTCTTCCGCCGGCGAATTGGACGACTGGCCTATGAACCAAAGCCCTCCGGCCACAAGCCCGATCAGAGTCAGCCAAACGGTCGGCCGGCGATAGCGTGTCATTGATGACTCCTTCGATGACGGCGATCCGGCTCGATTGGCTCGCCCCTCGAACATTGGGTGATTGCCTCCCACCGAACCTGGCGAATCCTGCTGTTTCGCACTGCGCCCGGCTCCGGACGAACGGCCATGTTCTAGCCGGACCCCCGAACGCCGGACAACTTCCGATCAAGGACTTTTTTCCTCGACATCATAAGACCAGATTCCCGAGAATCCACTGCTGGTCAATTTGGGTATGTGGCAAAGAAAGTCATAGGTACCCCTTGATTCCGAGTCCAAACCGGGGTAACTCAGCCGTTGGGTCCCGGTGCCGCTGGACGTGCGCGTAACAAACTCCTTGACGATCGGCGCGCTGGTCGGACCCGTCTGGTAGCGGGAATACAGCGTGCAACTCACATCTTCCGACGAACTGGAGTCGTTCACATTCATGCGCGCAAACAAGATGCCGTCCCCCTGCGCCGCCATGACATCCCGAACGACCGGACAGCCGAAATATTGGGAAAAGTCATCGCTGGGGTCCAGAATCGTGTCCAGACCGATGGCATTGAAGAGGCCGCCGCTGGAATGGAACACGGTCAGTGTCTGACCGTCGGGGTGGCAAAATTCTCCCGGGAAGGTCTTCCCATCCGCACCGGTTGCACCTGGGGATTCACAGAAACCCATCAACAACGCCGTGGCGAGCGCTCGTGAAATATTCATGGTATTCACTCCCTAACGAAATCAACGGCCATCGGTTTCTCACATCACAGCACGATTACAGGCTGTGCGCATGCGAACCGTCAATTCGGCCGATTCCTTAAGGATGTATACGTAGCGGAGGCCTCGGACTCCGCCCTGGGCCGCGCCGATGCAGCAGGCGCAGGATTCCGGCGCGGCGGATTCGCCGGCGGAGGGAAACCGATTCGACCGGGTCGTGCCGGGAATCGACCCACACCGCCGGCGCCACTGATCGGCGTTCCTGCTATTCCCCCATCTGCAACAGCAGACCGTCCTTGCGCGCGACCCGGAACGCCCACAGATACAGTGCGAAACCGACCCCGACATAGATCAGATTCAGGCCGGTTGCGCTCCAGAAATGATCCCATGCAAAGTGGCGCTCGCGGACCAGCGCCCGCATGCCTTCGAACACGTGGGCGGACGGCATGCACAGCGCGACATCCTGCAACCACCCCGGCAGTACCGAGATCGGATAGTAGATGCCGCTCAACGGCGCGAACGCGAAAATGATCGCCCAGGCCAGGCCTTCGGCCCCCAACCCCCAGCGCATGACCAGGGCTACGACCATCAGGCCGATGGACCAGCCCATGACCATCAGGTGAGTGAAGAATGCGAGCAGCGCCAAGCCCATGTCGAAAATCGAGTACCGGTACAACAGCACGGCCAGACCCGCGGCCGCGCCGACACCGATCAGCGTACGCAACAGGCTGATCACCAGCAGCGCCGCCACCATCTCGAACGGGCGCAGCGGCGTCACGAACAGGTTGCCCAGATTGCGCGAATAGAGCTCCTCGAAAAACGGCAGCGAGACACCGAGCTGGGACCGGAACAGCACATCCCACAACAGCACCGCGCCGATCAGCAGGCCGCCCGCCTGCGCGACCCAGTCGCTATGACCGGCCAGAAAGCGGTTGATCAAGCCCCAAAGGATCATCTGCACGGTCGGCCAATAGGCCAGTTCCAGAATCCGCGGCCAGGAACTTCGCATCAGGTACAGATAGCGCACCACCAACGCGGCGATCCGTTTCAACGAGCCGGCCTTGCGGCACTCCGCTCGGCCCTTCATCGCGCGCCGTCCCGTGCGATATCGATGAACACCTGCTCCAGCGTACTGCGGCCGTAACGCTGCAGCAGTTCTTCCGGCGATCCCCGGTCGACGATCCGGCCCTGCTTCATCATCATCACGTCACTGCACAGGCGCTCCACTTCCAGCATGTTATGCGAGGCCAGCAGCACCGTGGCACCGGTCCGACGCTGATAGTCGCTGAGCCAGCCGCGGACCCTGTCGGCAGAGGCCGGATCGAGCGATGCGGTCGGCTCGTCCATCAACAGCACGTCCGGCTCGTTCAGCAACGATTTGGCCAGCGATACCCGGGTTCGCTGCCCGGCCGACAGCGAACCGTATTTCCGCTTCCACAGATCGGTCAACTCGAATACTTCCGCCAGACTTGACAGCGCTTGCCGGCGGCGGGGCACCCCGTACAATCGCGCATACACGTCGAGATTCTGGCCGACGGTCAGCCGGTGCGGCAGATCGACGTACGGCGAGGTGAAATTCATTCGCGGCAGCGCTTCGTAGCGGTGCCGGACCATATCGATGCCGAGGATGTTGATTTGGCCGCCGGTCGGCAGCAGCAGACCGAGCAACATCGACAGCGTGGTGGTCTTGCCGGCGCCGTTGCCGCCCAGCAGCGCACAAGTCGCGCCGCGCGGCACCGCAAACGAGATACCGTCCACCGCCTTGACCTTGTTGTAGGCTTTGCGCAAGTCGCGGACTTCGATGGCCGGTTCAATCATCGGCATCTCCCCGGTCAACCGCGCCGGGTGTAGCGATGCTTCACGCCGGCCGGGAAATACTGCGGATCGGCGAACGGTCGCGGCACGACCTCCGGGGTCTGTCTCCCGGACGGCACGTAATGGGCGAACTCGCTGTTCAAGCGCAACAACTCCTGCTTCACCGATTCCGCAACCCGTCCCGAATCCAACGATCCGACATCGACTCCCGGCGCCAGCTCGACGGTCAGTCGCAAGACCCTGTCGCCGTCCGCGGTTTCCGGGGACTCCAGCACGAACTTGCCGGTCAGCGCAGCCATCAGCTCGGGCTTCTCCAGCCCGACCGTGACATTTTCCGGATAGATGTTGGCGCCGTAATAGGACACCGTGAAATCGGCGCGGCCGAACACGTAGACGAACGGCAGCTCGCGCACCGGCGCCGATTCGTCGAGGCCGAACGGTGTCAGAGACGGCGCGCCGTGATCCCGCAGAAATTTCCGCATCTCGGCGTAACTCAGCATGCCGCCCCGGTCGGCGATATGGTAGCGCAGCAGCGGAACCCCGCTGTTGGCGGTCACGACCAGCGTACGTTCATGCTGTTCGAAATAGCGGCAATGGGGATCGTACTGCACCAGGGTCGGCAGCCGCGATTCGCCGAACAGCACGCGGGCGGCATCCGGCCGGGAAGCGAGAAAGCGTCGGATGGCGATGCTGAGCGGCGTCTCGTTGCCCAGCACCCCCCCGTCGGCCGTACCGTACAGTGACGCACTGTCGTAGCAGGGCGCAGCCGAACCGACGCGCCGTGCGACGATCTCGCGCCATTCCTCGCTGAACACCTCCCCGGCGAACACCATTCGGACCCGAAAGCGGGTCCAGTCGATGCCATCGGCCAGGCCTGCGTCGATCACGTCCTTCACGAACGGCGGATAACCGAGCAGCACGGTCTGCCGGTAATGCGGCGCCAGTTCCCTGACGATCCGAAAGATTTCGGCCTTGTCGTTGCCCGGTGTCGCCACCGTGATCGGATAGCCCTTCTGCGCCAACAGCCACAGGCAGGAAGCGGTGTAGACGCCGCCGACCCAATTGCCCAGCGCGAAACAGACGACGGCCAGCGTGCTCTGCTGGTGTGCGGCGAAAGCGTCGCGGAACACCTGTTCGAAGCGGACCGCCACATCGACTTCGTGACGAATCGACCGTGGCCAGAAAGTCGGCGCTCCGGTCGATCCGGACGATACCGCCACCCGGTCACAGGCATCGAGACGGCCGTCCCAGCAGCGGTCGGGCAGCGGGTAGACCTGCATGTAATTGCTCTTGCTGACCAACGGCACCCGCTGCAGATCCATCGGCGTTGTCACGACGGCAGGATCCACGCCTTGTTCGGCCAGAAACACCCGGTAGGCCGGTACGTCCCGCGCGGCGCGTTGGAACAACTGAAGCGCCTGCTGCGCCGGTTCGGGACCGGGCCGGGGCGACATCAGATCATCGAGCGATTTGCACAGGAATGTGTTCAGCATAGCGGCACCGTGGTGGACGGTCGGGCAGAGCGGTTTTCACCCCCATAGCATACCGGCCACGGCGTCGATGTACTGCACCTTCGCACGCCGAATTTCGGCCGGAATCCAGCGCGCCGGCGTTCGACCCGGTGTCGCGCGGACTCGCTTTCGAGGTAACATGCCCGCCCACCCCCGAAGCGCCCGTGATGATGGCGATCCCGCGACCGCGCCTGACCCGATATCTGGACGAATTGCTCGCACCCGAATCGTTCGCCGATTACGGGCCCAACGGGCTGCAGATCGAAGGCAGCGAGGAAATCGCGCGCATCGCGTTCGCGGTGTCGGCCACGGCGGAATCCGCACGGATCGCCGCGGAGCGAGACGCACAGGCGCTGATCGTCCACCACGGCCTGTTCTGGACTTTCCATGGACCGAGAACCTTGACCGGATCGTTCGCTCGGCGGGTGTTCCCGCTGGTCCGGAACCGGATCAACCTGTACGCGTACCATCTGCCGCTCGATGCCCACCCGCTCGTGGGCAATGCCGCGCAATTGGGCCGGCGGATCGGACTGCAGGACTTTCAGCCGTTCGGGGACCATCAGGGTCGCCCGACCGGCATCCGAGGTGTCTTCGGCGATCCGCTACCAGCCGCGGCATTGCGCGAGCGGCTGCAGGGCGTACTGGATCATCCGGTATTGCTGGCGTCACCCGACCCGGCAGCGCCGATCACGTCGGCCGGCATCATCACCGGCGGCGCCAACCGGGATTGGGTGTTGGCGCTGCCCGAGCGGCTGGATGCCTACATCACCGGTGAGATCAGCGAGCACGACTGGCATGAGGCGCGCGAAGCAGGCATCCACATGTTCGCCGGCGGACACCATGCGACCGAGCAGTTCGGCGTGCAGGCACTGATGGCGGAGATCGGCGAGCGCTTCGCTGTGGACTGCTTCTACATCCCCAGCGACAATCCGGCCTGATGCACCAGAGCTATCAACTTTGGATCACGGTCGATCGGCCGCTGCAGTTGCAAGTCGGGCGACTCGGTCGGTTTTGGTTCCCGCCGGGCCGCTACGTCTATACCGGTAGCGCGCGCCGGGCCATCGCGGCACGGCTGGCGCGCCATCGAGCAGCCGACAAGCGGCTCCGCTGGCACATCGACTATCTGCTCGCGGCACCGGGCGTCCGCATCGATCAGACGCAAACCTTCGAAGCAGCCGAATGTCGGATCAACCACAGCACGCCCGGCGCCGTGCTGATCGACCGGTTCGGCGCCACCGATTGCCGAGCGGGCTGCGGCAGCCACCTGAAATTCCTCGGCGAATCCATCCCCGGGACCATTCGCCCGGCATGACCGAGCGACCGAGGGGTGGACTGCAAGGCCTGAAACTGGCCGCGGCGAATCTCGACGATGTCGAGCGACTGGCCGCGATGTCGCTCGACATCTGGCAACGTCATTACTTCCCGACCATGCTGTCGAAGGAGGAGCTCGACTACCTGTGGCAGCGGACCTACCGGCCCGATGCACTTCGCGAGCAGATGCGCTCGGGCAGCGTGTTTCGATGGATCGAGCACGCCGGAGACGCGGTGGGCTTTCTGTCCTACCGGCTGGAACCGGAGTTCGAGCGCCTGTGGCTCAGCAAGCTATATGTGCTGCCGCAACATCACGGCCTGGGCATCGGCGCCTACGCGCTGTCCGAAATCCGGCGGACCGCGGCGGTGCTCGGAGCCCGCGAGGTCCGGCTGTACGTGTTCAAGAGGAACGACAAGGCGATCCGGGCCTATCGCCGCGCCGGCTTCGAGATCGCGTGCGAGGACTATTCGGACGCCGGCAACGGTTTCTTTTACGACGACTACGTGATGGCGCTGACTCTGCCGTGAACACGCCGATGGTTTACCGGGTATCGTGAGCTTCAAGACCGGCATCGCCGCTCGACCGAAACCGGCGATCGCTGCGAAGCGGCCGTATTCCGGTCGGTGGCCCACGGCCTGGCTGCTGATTGCGCTGACCGCCATCGCGCATTTCCTGCACTTGCCGGGCTTTGGCCTGTACGAGGACGACGACCATTACATCGCCGAATATCTGGATGCCGATCTTGCGATGATCGGCGAGCTGGCGTTGCGCGCGGTCATCGAGTGGCCCCAGGGGCGTCCGCTGCAGTCCATCGTGCCGCCGCTTGTGGCGACTCTGCTCTATCCCCACGGCGGGCTGCCTGCGCTGTACCTCGTGGCGTTTGCGGTGACCGCGTTCAGCGTGCTGCTGTTCCATCGGCTGGCACTGCGGGTGACCGCGGCGCCGCCGGTCGCG
>CAZXXC010000061.1:0-24743 GCA_964644665.1 uncultured Methylococcaceae bacterium | reverse complement strand
GAACCGATGCGGCTGCCAACGAGGAAAGTCCGTGCAGAGATGGGCCGCGTGACCTGGGTCGCGCGGCTTCGTCTGATCTTGCACGGGCTGCTGCTGCTGCTGTCGCTGTTACTGGTGTTTGCGTTCGATACGACCTACCCGGTGCTGGAGCACCTGGTGCTCACGGTCATCGAGGTCGCCGAACAGGAAGTGGAGGTCTTTTTCGCCCATACGGTCGGCCTCGAGCACTATTACGCCCAGATGGCCACCGCCTGGCTGGGCTTCTTTCTGCTGCTGTTGTTCGGCGTGCTGCTGATCCGCAAGGTCATTCGGATCACGCGGCGAGCCAAAGCCAAGCTTCCGGAATGGAAGGAGCACCAGAAAGAAATCGCACTGACCTGGTGGCAACACACCGTCGAAGCGGTGCTGACCTGGTGGTCGCACCTGAGCTGGCCGCGCCGTATCGGCTTGATCGTCGCCGGCGTCTTGTTCGCCGTGCCGTTCTTCTGGGCGCTCTCGCTCGCGCTGGTGGCGCTGATCTCGCTGATCATCGGCATTTGATCCACCTCGCCCCACCCGTCTCCGCCGGGCTACTCAAAACGCGCACCGATTCGCGTCCGGATCGGAGACCATCCGCTTCACCATGCCCGGGAAGTTGATGCCATGCCGGGCCTCCAGCTCGGCCGCACGCTCACGCAGCGTTCTCCGTCCGGGCAGTCGCTCGCATTTGAGCGCATTCACGATCTGATTGCCGCAACGCTCGGCACGGATCTTCACGACCCGATCGTTGAACGCGGTACGGATCCTGGAGACGTACAGCCCCATCCGTGAGTCACTCTGCAATAGATTGGCGACCAGTACCCCTTCACCGCTGAGCGCATCGGCACATCGGTCGTAGAAATCCTGGGTGCTGAGCTGGCCGGGCAGACCGCCGGGCCCGTAGCCGTCGAGGATGATCGCATCGAATACACCGGTCGGCGCATCGGCGATGTAATCCGCACCATCGGCGTGCACGACACGGAATCGATCGTCGTCCGCCGGAATGGCGAACTCATCCCGGAGCGCAATGATGCGCCGATCGATCTCGACCGTCGTCACGGTCGCCTCCGGCAGGTGCCGATAGCAGTACTTCGACAGCGAGCCTCCCCCCAGGCCGATGATCAGAACCTGTCGCGGCGCAGGCTGAAACAGCAGAAATCCCATCACCGTACGCGAGTAGCTGAGCACGAGTTCGAACGGGGCGTGCTTGTACATCGCGCTCTGCACGTAGTGGCGATCGAAGCGCAGCGATTTGCGTCGCTCGTCCTCGGTCACGACGGGCTGCTTGCCGTCGCCACTCATGGCTCGATCACCCGAGGCCGAGGCGCGGGGCGAGTCGAAGCCATCCGCCGATCACCATCACGTGCCGGCGACGAGAGCCAACACGCCGCGAATCAGGGCGATGGGCGTAGGCGGACAGCCCGGGATCACCGCAGCGACCGGAATCACGTTCGCGACCGCGCCGCAACTGGCGTACGAAACCCCGAACACGCCGCCGCAACACGCGCAGTCGCCCGTCGCCAGTACCCATTTCGGATCGGCGATCGCATCGAAGGTGTGCTTCAATGCAGCCTCCATATGGCGGGAGACCGGACCGGTCACGAGCAGGATGTCGGCATGCCGCGGCGATGCGACGAAATGGATACCGAACCGCTCGACGTCGTAGTGGGCGTTGTTCAGCGCATGAATCTCGAGTTCGCAGCCGTTGCAAGAACCGGCATCCAGCTGCCGGATCGCGAGACTGCGCCGGAACCGCCGGTCCACCGCCGACTTGAGCCGCGCGCCGACCGCATCGAGATCCCGATCGCTGTCCGGAACCGGCGGTGGTTCGGTCACCATGCCCGTTCTGAAGATCTTGCCGTACAGTCGCAGCATCGAAATCCCGTTACAGATCGTGGCCGGAATACGAGCCGTTGACCGATTTGTTGCAGACCGGAAAGTCCGGCACGATGTTGCCCAGCGTGAGGCGTTCCAGTGCCGGCCAGTTGACGATACTGGGGTCGCGCGGATAGTAACGGGATACCAACCCGTCCGCATCGAAACGGAGATAGCAGAGTAGCTCACCGCGCCAACTCTCGACCGCGGCAAACCCTGCGGCACCGGCCGCAGGAAGCTGCCAGGGTACGATCGGCGTTCCGTCCGGAAGGTCGTGCAACATCTGCTCGATCAGCCTCAGCGCCACGCGCAGTTCCTTGTAGCGAACCCAGAACCGGGACGAGACGTCGCCCTGCTGTTCGACCGGGACGCGCACTTCGAGCCGATCGTAAGGCGGATAAGGCGCGTCCTTCCTGACGTCGAAGGTCTGCCCGCTGGCCCGGCCGACGAACCCCAGTGCGCCCAATGCGGCGGCGGTCTCGGCGGACAGCAGGCCGGTGCCCACCAAGCGATCCTCCAGCGAAGAATTGGCATCGAGGATCGTCATCAACTCGTCCAGTTCGCGACGCAGAGTCGCCAAGGCGTCCTGCATCCGCACGGCGGTCTCCGGCATCACATCCACCGCCGCACCGCCCGGAACGATCCGGTCCATCAGCAGGCGGTGTCCGAACCATTCCAGATTATCGCGCAGCCACAGTTCCCGCAGACGGCCGAACTGGAAGTAGCCGAATGCGAAACCGACGTCGTTGCACAATGCCCCCAAATCCCACAAGTGATTGGCCACCCGTTCCCTTTCCGCCAGGATGCCCCGTAGGTACGCGGCACGCGGCCCGATCTCGACGGCGGCCGCGCGCTCCATCGCCATGCAGGCCGCCCAGGCATGCCCGACCGTGCAGTCGCCCGAGACACGCCCGGCCAGCCGCGCCAGCCCGACCGGATCCCGTCCCTCGGCGATCTTTTCCACACCCTTGTGGACATAACCGAGCCGCTCTTCCAGATGCAGCACCGTTTCGCCGATGGCCTGAAAGCGGAAGTGACCGGGCTCGATGATGCCGGCGTGGACCGGCCCGACCGGAATCTCGTAGACGCTGGCACCTTGCGCCTTCAGAAACGGGTAGTTGCCATCCGGCGGCGTCCCCGCCAGCGGCTCGCCTTCGGTCGGGTAGGTCTTGCGCAGTGGAAACGCGTCTTCCCCCCAGGCCCGATGGCGTGTCCATCGGCGGGGATCCGGGTGATCCGAGAAGCGGATGCCGAGCAGATCCTGGATGTGGCGCTCCGGACGATCGGCAGCCCAGTAATGCGGCGCCTGCGACGGTAATTCCGGATTTCCGGCCGGCAATCGGCTGCGCAGGATCATGTAGGCACCGCGCATTTCCAGGCACGCACTGACTTCGAAGTCGAGCCCCAGATCCTCGGCCCAGACGCCGGCCCAGCGCCAGTGTTCGGCCGCAGCCAGTTGCGCGGCCCTGCCCCACGCCACCGGCTCGATTTCGATCAGGCACGCCGGGGACAGACCACCGGGCTCGATCAATTTGGCTTTGATGTTGCCTGCCGCCAGCCCCGAGCAGAACCGCTGGAGCGGGCTTCCGGTGTCCGGCAACACGGATTGGTCAACGCCGGAATCTGACTGCGCGGTCGGTGCACTCATTGCCGGCCGATCCTCATTTCAACACCCTGCGCCGGCGCGCCGCCAGCGGATGCGCAGAATAGGGCTGGTAACGATCCAGCCCCCGGGTCTCGCAGCGACCACCCCCCGCGGCATAGTCGCGACTGAACCGGTCGATGAAATCCATCACGGTGTGATCCACCAGCGAGGCATAGGTCAGATCGAACACGATGCTCTGCCCGGCCGGCAATGCCATGAGTTCTCGCTTCAGCGCGATGAAGTTGGAGAAAATCGCGGCACCGTTGATCTTGATGCGATGAGTGCCATCGGGCTCCCGGGTGAACCGGTAGGACAGCTCGAACAGGTTCCGTAGCTTGACCCCGCGCCAGCGATGGATCAGCAGCTTGACGAAGATCGCGATGGCCACCCCCGCCAGGATGTTGGTCGCAAGAATCCCGATGATGGTGATCACGAACAGCGCCAACTGTTCCGCCCCGATCTCCAACGAAGCCGCGAAGGCCTGCGGTGAGGCCAGCCGGTACCCGGCATAGATCAGCAATGCCGCCAGCGAGGCCAGCGGGATGTCCTGAATCAGGCGGGGAAACAACGCGATGAACAGCAGCAGAAACACCCCGTGAAAGAAATTGGACCAGCCGCTCCGTGCACCGTAGCCGATGTTGGCGGAGCTGCGGACGATCTCGGTGACCATCGGCAGACCGCCGACCAGACCGGACAGGATGTTGCCGACGCCGATCCCGGTGAGGTCCCGGTTCAGATCGGACCGGCCCTTCTCGGGATCGAGCCGGTCGACCGCCGAGGCGGCCAGCAGGGACTCGAGACTACCGATGAAGAACAGGCTGGCCACGGCGGACCAGAACGCTGCCGTACCGATTCTCGAAAAATCCGGCGTTGTCAGGATCGTGCTGAGGCGTTCGGGAACCGCGGTCAGGAATTGAGATGCCGTCAGGTAAACGTGCCGGTGCAGCAGGTCGCTCTCGTCGCCCTGCGAAACCAGGTACAGCTCCGCCTGGTTCAGGTCGAATGCCCGTCCCAGCAGGTAGCCGCTCAACACGACCAGCAGCGGCGCCGGCACTCGCCCCAGGCCGCGCGAGCCCAGCAGCGTCCAGGCGAACAGGATCAACAGGCCGATGCCGCCGACCAACGCGATCTCGGGGTTCATGTGCAGCAGGCTGCGGGGCAATCGCAGAAAACTCTGCAGCGGAGTATCGAAATCCGGCCGGGTACCCAGCAGCGTGTGGATTTGACGCGAGATGATCAGAATTCCGATCGCCGCCAGCATGCCGTGCGCGACGGCAGCCGGGAAGAATGTCGCCCAACGTCCCGCCTTGACCCAGCCGGTCAGCGCTTGCAGCCCGCCCACCACGACGATCGCAGCCAGAGTGTAGCGATAACCGGCCCAAGCATCGCCCTGACCCAGCGTCTGGACCGACGTGAACAGAACCGTAATCAGTCCCGCAGCGGGTCCGGTAATGCTCAGCCGGCAACCATTGATCCGGGACACCACCAGACCGCCGACGATTGCGCTGATCATGCCGGCCATCGGCGGAAAATTCGAGGCCATCGCGATGCCGAAACACAAGGGCAAGGCGATCAGGAAAACCAGGAAGCCCGCGGCGACATCGTGACGCCAGTTCGCTGCGAGATCGGCCAAACTGCCCCAGGGCGACGGCGGGAACGCTTTCATGACGGTAGACTCCCGGAAATCAACTGCGTGGCCTGATTGAACCAGCCGCCCAGGAAGCCCGGAATCGACAGCCCCAGCCACAGCACCAGCGCCAGATGAATCATCACCGGCCATAGGTTGGCCGTAATGGCCTTCTGACCCTCGGGCACGTCGCCGTAGACCATCGGCTGCAGGTGCCGGAACAGCCCGGCGAAGGCAATGCCGATACCGAGCAGCAGCAGCGGCGTGAGCCACGGGTATTCCTGCATGGTGGCGACCAGCACCAGGAATTCGCTGGCGAACACCCCGAACGGTGGAAAGCCGGCGATGGCCACGGTGCCGACCAGCAGCCCCCAGCCGATCGCGGGGTGGGTCAGGATCAACCCCCGAATCCTGTCCATCCGCTGCGTACCGGCGAGTTGAGCGGCGTGCCCGACGGTCACGAAGATCGCCGATTTGGTCAGCGAATGGGTGGTCATATGGAACAGACCCGCGAACGTGGCCCACGGACTGCCGACACCGAACGCGAACGTCATCAACCCCATGTGTTCGATCGAGGAATAGCTGAACAGCCGCTTGACGTCGGTCTGGCGGTGCAGGAACAACGCCGCGACCAGGAAGGACAGTAGCCCGAAGCCCATCATCAGGTTGCCCGCCAGATGTGTTCCGAGTGCGCCGTCCGCCAACATCTTGCAGCGCACCACCGCGTACAGCGCATCGTTCAGCAGCAGCCCCGACAGGATCGCCGACATCGGTGTCGGGCCTTCCGAGTGGGCATCCGGCAGCCAGTTGTGCAGCGGCACCAGCCCGATCTTGGTGCCATAGCCGACCAGCAGGAACACGAAGGCGATCGCCATGATGCCGGGATCGAGGGTATCGGACCGGGCGTGCAGCACGGTCCACAGCAGACCGTCCTCGCCGATGGACGGAATCTGCTCCGCCGCAAAGTACATCAACACGGTACCGAACAGCGCCTGAGCGATACCGACGCCACAGAGAATGAAGTACTTCCAGGCCGCTTCGACCGACTCGGGCGTTCGATACAGGCTGACCAACAGCACGGTGGCCAGCGTCGCGCCTTCCATCGCCACCCACATGACACCCATGTTGTTCGTCGTCAGCACCAGGTACATGGCCAACATGAAGCCCTGGTACATGGTGTGGTACAGCCGCAGCCGGCTGCCGCCGATGCGGCCGATCTCCCGCTCATGGTGCATGTACGGGCCGGAGAAGATGGAGGTGGTGAGCCCGACGAAGGCCGTCAATACGACCAGGTAGACGTTGAAGGAATCGATGTAGAGTACCTTGTCGCCGGACAAGCGCGGGCCTTGCCGCAGCACATCCGCCGCGGTCCAGATCGCGCACAGCAGGGTCGCCGCATTCAGTCCGACATTCAGCCGCCCCGCCCCGGGCCCGTCCCCGCGCAGGGCCATCAGGCCCATGCCGAACAGCGGGATCAACAGCAACAGGTCGACGGCGATCAACGGTCCACCTCGCTCAGGCGGTTCAACCGGTCGACGTCCAGGCTGTCGATGCTGCTGCGGATCTGAAAGAAGAACACCCCGAATACGACCGCGGCCACCAACACGTCGAACGCGATACCCAGTTCCACCACCATCGGCATCCCTTTCGTGGAGGCCACCGCAGCAAAGAACAGGCCGTTCTCCATGGCCATGAACCCCACGACCTGGGCCACCGCGTGGCGGCGTGTGATCATCAGCAGCAGACCCAGCAACACGACCGCCAGGCTGATCGCGACGGTGTTGACCGTCACCAGGGTCGAGAGCTTCACGACCGGCAGCGAGATGTGGTAACTGAACACCACCAGGCTGGTGCCGCCCATCATCACCAGGGCCGGGTGTTCCACCGTGTCCAGTTCGCGGTGCAGACCCATCTGCATGATCAGACGCTGCAACATGATCGGGATCAGCACTCCTTTCAGTGCCAGCGACAGACCGGCCGAGATGTACAGATGCGGAAAATTCAACACATAGGCGACCGACGCGGTGGTCGCCGCCAGCAGCCAGCCCTGAATCCCGAAGACCATCACCAGCCGCAGCAGCCGCGACTGTCCGAGCATCAAGAACGAAGTCAGCGCGATCAGGGCCGCCAGCAGCAGCACGCCCTGTTGGAAATGGTCGAGTTCGGTGATGGCCATCAGCGCTGCGTCTCCAGCACGATGTGGCTCAGCATGCCGAGCACGCTGAGCAGAAACGCGAAGCTGAGGAACTCCTGGATCCGAAAGATCCGCATCTTGGCAAACAGCGCTTCGGAAAAGGCCAACAGGATCGCCAGCACCGCCAGCTTCGACGCGATCGCCGCCAGGCCGACTCCGAGATCGCCGAGCGTGAACGCCCGAGCGATACCCCACGGAAAAAACACGTTCGCGATCAGCACGCCATACAGCATCAGTTTGATCTGGCTCGCCCACTCCATCAGCGCCAGAAAGCGACCGCTGTACTCCAGGATCATGGCCTCGTGAATCATCGTCAGTTCCAGATGCGTGGCCGGATTGTCGACCGGGATCCGGCCGGTCTCCGCCACCGCCACCAGCATCAACCCGAGCATCGCGAACACGAACGACGGCCGCAACACCACGCCGGTATCCAGCACGTAGGCCATCGCCTGGGACAGATTGGTCGTTCCGGCGCTCATCGCCAACGTGAACACCGCCATCAGCATTGCCGGCTCCGCCAGCGACGAGATCGTCATTTCGCGGGATGAGCCCAGACCCCCGAATGCTGTCCCGATGTCCATGCCGGCCAGGACCAGGAACGTCCGCGCCAGCGCGAAGAATCCCACCAGAACGATCATGTCCGCCATCCGCGCGGTGGGCAGATCGACCGCCACCAGCGGCACGACCGAAGCGGCGAGTACCGTCGTCGCGAACACCACATACGGCGCATAGCGGAAGATCCAGGAAAACGTGTGCGGCAGGATCGGTCGCTTGCCATAGAGTTTGCGAAGGTCTCGATACGGCTGGAACAGCGACGGCGCCGCACGGTTTTGCAGACGACACTTGATCCATTTGATCCACCCCGCCAGCAGCGGAGCCGCGGCAATGAACAGCAGGGTCTGCAGTACCGCCAGCAACCAGGCCATCAGCTCACCACCCACAGCAGGATCAGCAGCGTGAAGAACGAGTAGCCCAGATAGGTACGGGTACTGCCGGTCTGCAGCCGCCCGACCCACCGCGCCAGCCGGGTGACCGAGCGCCCGGCCGGTTCATACAGCAGCAGCCAGGCCCGATCGACCACCTGAAAGTGATAACGAAGGCGCGTCACGCGCTGCGTTCCGGGTCCCTCCGCGACGACATCGAGCGTCTCCCTCACCTCGAACAGCGGCCGAAAAATGCGCCGGATCGGCATGCTGAAGGCACCCGATGTGTATTGCATCCGGGAATTCAAACCGCCGAAACCGCAATCCCACGGATCGGCCCGGCGCGGCTCCAGACCCGTTCGCCGGTACAGGATGTAGTAGCCGACGCCCCCCACCAGACCGGCACCGGCCGCGACCAGCAACGGCGCATAGGAGGCGACGTTGGGCGACACCGGCGTGACCCACAGCCAACCGAGTGCCGCGATCGCCGGCAGGGTTTCTCCGACCAACTCGGCGGTCACCGCGCCGAGCACCGTGATGAAAGGTGTCGGCAGCAGGCCGAACAGCACGCACAGCGCCGCCAGCAACGCCATACCGACCAGCATGCCGCGATCCGCGACCTCGCGTGCATGGGCGATAGCGTGGGAACGCGGCAGTCCGAGAAACGCGACGCCGTAGACCTTCACGAAACAGGCCGCGGCCAACGCGCCGGTCAACGCCAATGCCGCGGTGGCGGTCGGGATCATGCTGCGCAGTACACCGCTGGAGATCGTGCCGGCCTGCAGCGCGGCCTGAAAGATTAGCCACTCGGAAACGAAGCCGTTCAGCGGGGGCAGCGCGGCAATGCCGAGCGTACCGATCAGGAACAGCCGCGCCAGTTTGGGCATGCGATGGATCAAGCCCCCCATGTTCTCCAGGCTCGACTCGTGCGTCTGATGCAGAATGACACCGGCGCCCAAGAAGAGCAGGCTCTTGAACACCGCATGGTTCAGGCAGTGCAACAGCGCTCCGACCAGGGCGAGCGCGCCGAGCGTGTTCAATCCGTTGCTGAGGTAAATCATCGACAGCCCGAGTGCGGTGAAGATGATGCCGACGTTTTCGACCGACGAGTATGCCAGCAGCCGTTTCAAGGCCTGCTGCTGCAGCGCATAGAGGATACCGAGCAACGCGGAGCCGGCACCCAGGACCAACACCAGCACCCCCCATTGCCACAGCAGTCCCGGCAGCAGATCCAAGGTCATCCGGATGAATCCGTAGACCGCCACCTTCAGCATCACGCCGCTCATCAGCGCCGAGATGTGCGACGGCGCGGCCGGATGCGCTTCCGGCAACCAGGCATGCAGCGGAACCAGGCCGGCTTTCATGCCGAATCCGATCAAGCCGAGTACGAACGCGATGCTGGCCCATACCGGGGTGAGAGCCAGATGACGCATTTCGGCGAAGCCGAGACCGCCGCCGAACGCGGCGAGCACGCCGAATGCGAGGATGATGGCGAGCGCGCCGATCTCCGCCATCAGCAGGTATAGGAACCCGGCGCGCCGGTTGGCCGCGTGCTCGTGCTGATAGGTGACCAGGAAATAGCTCGCGACCGACATCAGCTCCCAGGCCACCATGAAAAAGAACGCATCATCGGCCAGCAAGACCCACTCCATGCCGGCCACGAACAGTCCGGTGAACAACCCGAGCCCGGCCAAGGCATGCCTGCCGTGCGCGAACTCCCGGACGTAACCCGGACCGAACAGGCTCACCGCAATCAGCGGAATCCCCAACACGAACAAGAAAAAGCCGGACAAGGCATCGAGTCGGAGATGCCAATGCAGCCACGGCAAACCCATCGGCAGAGTCGTCTGAGCCGGCGTGCCGCCGAGCAGCGCACCGCCACCCGCCGCAATGGCGGCAATGCCGGACAGCATCAGCAACCCGAAGGGGCCGCGCCCGACCTCCGGCATGCGCACACGGCGCCACTGGATCAGCGCCGCCGCGCTCGACAGCAGAGCAGCCAGGCTGGACAGCATCGCGAGGACTAAAGGTTCAGTGGACATTTCTCTCCCAGCGGGACATCGACGGCCGTCCCGTTCACGGCACTGCTGGCTCCCGGCGAACGTCAGCGTATGCGCGGCACTCGAGACTTCCTGCCGGCCGAACAATCCCGTGGCGACATTCGATCATGCCGCCCGGCGGCTCTTCCGGGTCATTACGCCTGCGCTGAGATAGCGGCGCTTGCAGCCGGAAGACGTTGGACTTGCGGTCGAGGAAGGCCGGCCACGACGCGTCCATCGCTCGCCCGAAAGGAAGGCTCGTCGGTGAATATGCTTGATGAATGATCATCATATCAGCATAATATGTTTTGTAAATGTTCATCGCATGGTAATACGATGTGAGTGCAGTCAACCTGGAAAATCGTACGGCACGCTTGACGCTGCTGATCGACCCGGACAAGAAAGCCACCTTCGAACGGCTGTGCGCGGAAGCCGATGTCACCCCTTCGCAGATGGTACGGAAACTGATTCGGGACTACATCGAGCAGCAACTGGGGCCGAACTGGCGCGAGGAGGTGTTTGCGGACCGCAAGCCGCAGAGATGAACCCTCGCACGCCACGAAGGCAGCGCGAAAATGCAATGAACAGGCCAATCACGGGCCATTCGGCGAAGAAAACTTCGGAGTCGCCGCAAAAACGTGTAGAATCACCGAGCAATCGCTGAAGTCGGCACCGCCCGGTGTATTCCAAGACGCAACCAGCGAAACCGTCGCCATCGCCTCCCCACTGAATCGACCAGCCGTACCGAGCGGTCAAAGGGAGCAGGCGGCATACATCAGGGTTCACCGACCGGTCATGCGACGGCACGACCCGACTTGAACCCGTCCATTCTGCGGAGGACATCGCGTCCCCGCGCCTGAGAGGGAACACAACGATGTTGAGAATATACGCCGGCAATCTTCCTGCGGATTGCACCGAAAATGAATTTACCGAACTGTTCGCGGCTTACGGTCGGGTTCGCTCCGCCCAACTGGTGCGTGACTTGTTCACCGGCCGCTGCCGCGGCTTCGGCTTCGTCGAAATGGAAGGCCACGAAGCGCGCGCCGCAATTTCGGGACTGGACGGCCAGATGCTGCGCGGCAACAGCCTCCGGGTAAACCTGGAACGCCCCCGTACCAACGGCCGCCGTCGCTGATCGACTCCCCGGTGTTCGATCGCTAGACGGATTCGGCCGGCCTTGCCCGGAACGCCGGGCGGGCCGATTCCGGCATTTGCCTCCGCCCTCTCCGACGCGAGGGGGCGGAGGGAATCGTCACCGGCGTTCAGCCGAAGTGGCACACATAATCGAGCATTTCCAGCGTTTCGACCTCGAAGCGACTGTCACCCGGCACCGAGAACGACTCTCCGGCACGATAGGTGCTCCATTCGCTGTCGCCCTCGCGCCGGACTCGGCAACGGCCACCGATGATTTCCATCGTCTCCGGTGCAGCGGTATCGAACGTCAGCTTCGACGGGAAGATGACCCCGATCGTCTTGCGCGTTCCGTCCGCAAACAGTACCGTGTGACTGACGCACTTCCCATCGAAATAGACGTTGGCTTTCTTGACCACACTCACGTGATCGAACTGCGACATTGTCCGCTTCCTCTCGGTGAAAAGCGGCTGATTATAACGGCTGCCGGGCAGACGGGACCGAAGTCTCATCGATGAGCGCCGAAACGGCGCAAGGCCTGGCGCTGCAGCGGTTCTTCAGACACCATTTCGGCGCGCCTTCCGCCGCCGAGCGCGTGCTGTCGATCCGGGCTCACACGCCGGATGCCCTCGACCGTTTCCAGCCGGAGCAAGTGATCTGCCTGCAGACCAATCGCCTACGGGCCGATGCGCTGGAACGGCGCGGATTCCGGATCGTCGGCGAAGCCGCCGGTCCATTCGATCTGTGCCTGATCGAAGCCACCAAACACAAGGATGAAAACCTCCATCACCTGGCCCTGGGCTGGTCGCTGCTGCGCCCCGGCGGGCATCTGATCGTCAGCGCCGCCAATGCGCTGGGCGGTGAATCACTGGCGAAACGCATCGCGGCGGCAATGCCGCTGCAGGGCGTCTGGTCGCTGGCCAAGTGCCGGGTGCTGTGGCTGACCCACGGCACGCAGGAATCGATGCCCGAGACCGTCGGCGCCTGGCTCGCGCTGGGCGATTATCGGCCGATGCCGGATACCGGTCTGTACACCTGCCCCGGCATCTTCTCCGCCGGCTCGCTGGATGCCGGTACCCGGCTGTTGTGCGAATCGCTGCCGTACCCGCTTGCCGGCCACGGCGCAGACTTCGGCGCCGGATACGGCGCGATCAGCCGATCCATCCTGATGCAGTCGGAGCAGGTTCGCCGGCTGGACCTTTACGACATCGAACGGAAGGCGCTGAAGGCCGCGGAGCTGAATCTCGCACCGTGGCGGGACCGCTGCGAGATAGCCTGTCACTGGGCCGACGTGACCCGTGGCGTTGCCGGACATCGCTTCGACTGGATCGTGATGAATCCGCCGTTCCACACGGGCCGCGCAGCAGTCCCGGCGCTGGGTCGCGCCTTCATCGAAACCGCGGCCGCTCATCTCAAGCCGCAAGGCACGCTGTGGCTGGTCGCCAACCGTCATCTGCCGTATGAATCGGTGCTGTCGGAGCACTACTCCGAGGTCGCAACAGTCCTGGAACAGCAAGGCTTCAAGGTCTGTCGGGCGCGCCACCCCAGAATGACCCGGCGATAGCCGCAGAGCGAACAACCGGTAAGGGCCGGAGCCCTTGCCCCAAGACGCGCCGCGCGGCGCCATCGAGCACCCCAGCAGACGGAGGGCTTGAAATCCGGCGGGCATCATCGCATTTCAGCAATCTCTGATACTCTGCGAGATCGATCCATGTCCGCCACGCTGCAAATCGTTTGCCCTCGTTGTTCCGTGCTGAATCGGCTTCCCGCCGAGCGACTGGCCGATCACGGACGTTGCGGGAAATGCAGACAACCGCTGTTCAGCGGCCAGCCGGTCGAGCTGACGCCCGACAGCTTTCAGGCCCAGATCGGGCGCAGCGACATTCCGGTACTGGTCGATTTTTGGGCGCCCTGGTGCGGCCCGTGCCGCTCGATGGCCCCCGCTTTCGCGCTGGCCGCTCGACGCCTGGAACCGCAACTCCGCCTTGCCAAGCTCGACACCGAGGCTTACCCGAACCTCGCGGCACCCTATGGCATACGCAGCATTCCGACGCTGATCCTGTTCCGGAACGGCAGGGAGCTCAGCCGCCGGTCGGGGGCGATGGATGCCGATTCGATCGTGAATTGGGTGACCGGAAGCTGAATCTGCCGTTCGAGCGGTACCGCGCTCAGTCCTGCCGGTCCACGGCAGGCTGGACCGACACATCGCGTCGGGTGCGACCGTCACTCGAGGCGGCATCGTCGCCGTAGACCCAGGCCATCAGCAACTGGTAAGTCAAGGCCAACATCACCGCGCCAAGGAACAACCCGATGATGCCCTCGGTTGCCATGCCGCCGAGAGCCCCCAACAGGATCACCGGCATCGGGGCCTCCACACCGCGGCCGAGCAGCAGCGGCTTCAGGACGTTATCCACCGCCCCGGCGATGACGGCATAAACCGCGAACATCACCCCGACCGCGGTGGAGTCGTTGGTGGCGAAAACATAGACGATGGTCGGCAGCACGATCAGCAGGGCCGGCACCTGCACGATACCCAACAGCAACACCAGCAATGCCAGGATGCCGGCGGCAGGAATGCCGACCAGCACGAATCCGATGCCCAGCAGCAAGGCTTGAATGCAGGCGATGCCGATCACACCTTGCGCCACCGCCCGGATGGTGGAAGTGCACAACTTGACCAAGTCATCGCCCTTCGCGGGTCCGATCATCTTCCGGGCGATCGCCCGCGCCGCCGCCTGGCCGGCCGCGCCATAGGCCATCCAGACGCCGGCCAGAACCAGGGAAACCAGGAACTTCAACATCGCCGCACCGACGCTGCCGGCATAACTCAACAGATGCTTGCTGACGAACAGAATCTTCGGCTCGAATTTCGTGATCACGCCGCCGATGTTGTCGTGTGCAGACAGCCACAACTCGTGCAGCTTCGCTCCGATCAGCGGCCACGCCGCGACCGAGTCAGGAGGGATGGGTACCTGAAAAGTCCCGTCGCGAATCTGACGCACCCATTCGGTTGCCGAGTCCGCGAACGACATGGCCAGCAAGGTGGTCGGCACCAGCACGCACAGCAGGATCACCAGCACCAGCGCGGTTGCCGCGCGGCCTTGCTTGCCGCCCATACGATCGGCGAACCAGATGTGCAGCGGGTAGAGCGCGATGGCCAGAATGATCGACCAGAGGATCGGACGAACGAACGGCTTCAGGATGGAGAAAGAATCCAGCAACAGAAAAGCGATCAAGCCGACCCGAATGAACAGATCCATCAGCTTGCTGGAAATCAATTCTTCAACAAAATTGACGGGGTATTCTTCTATCGCTCTCATCAGGGACGCCTTCGTCGAATCGGTGACAACCGCTACATTCGAAATCGGGTGCATCCGGCCGAGCCGACACGACCCGTTGCGCAGTTCCTGCCTTCCTGCAGTACGACACCGGTAAGCACCAGAAGCACTGGCGCACCGTTCAAGCTGGTCCCGCGCGGTCCGGTGCACCGCGACATCACAGGGCCGCACCCGCCGGGCTGACGTCCCCGCTGCGCTTCCGGATGACTTCGCGAAGGACAACGGAAACCCGGGGGCGCTTTTCGAAACGGCGATAAAGACGGGAAACCACCGGGGCCGGCAGCGGCAGCTCCTCGTCCTTCATCGCCACGATGGCGTTGACCTCGCGGGGCAGCAGCGCGAAATCGCGGGGATGAAAAAAGCGCTCCGGGTCCGCGGACACCAGCGCCAGAAACCACTTCGGTGCGTTCAGCAGATAAGCCCGCAGCGAGTTCTTGAACATCTGGTCTTGCGCCGCCGGCAGCGGGCAGCGCTGACACACCGTGCTTTGAGCCGCCCGGTTCGGCGTCTTGAACGATTGGCGCGCACTCTGGTAGGCCTCGCCGTTCCAGATGTGCTCGTAACCCCCCTGCTCGGAGAATGTACCGAAGTCCGATTGCACGTGACCCACCACGCAACAAGGGCCGACGGCACCCTCGGGGTAATACATGCCGCCGAAGTAGAGCCAATCGCACTTGCGTTGCAGGCTGGGCTGATTCGCACGACCGGCGGCGTGAGTCACCCCCGACAGCCGGCGGCGCAGCAGGGAGTCGGTTCGGTTCCGGCAGTTGTCCAGGTAAGGCCCGTGCACCGCCGCACAAGGGAGTTCCTGCAGCGTACAGCGTCTGACGCTGCCCGCCGGCGGATCCGGCGGGGCATTCCCGTGGAAGAATTCGACCAGGTCGACGCCCACTTCCGCGGCCCGCTGCAGCACATCCGGCCACTCGTGTTGATTGTGCTCGAATAGCAAAAAGCGCCACTCGATGATCGGGAAAGTTTGTTGCCGGTCCTTCTTGATCTCGACCAGCGTTCGTAGATTGTCCATCACCAGGTTGAAGTCACCGCCGACCCGATAGCGCGAATAGGTCGCTTCACTGGCGCCGTCAATCGACGCCGAAACGAAGTTCAGCCCGGAATCCACCAGCGCTTCGAGCTTCTTTCGCCCGACCGCGACGCTGAGATTCGTCGACACGACGGAAAACACCTCCTTTTCGGCGGCCATCGCCATCAATTCGGGCAGATGCTTGTTCAGCAAGGGCTCGCCGTTGCTGAAATACGAGCACATGAACAGCTCGGAACCGCAAAAGTCCATGATGTTCGAATGGACCTCGGCGCGCAGAATTCCGGATGGGCGCTGCAGACTGCCGTTCCCGGTCGCGCAATACGGGCAGTGCAGATTGCAGACGGTGCTGAGGTCGACCGTGATGTCCAGCGGTTTGCCCGCAACGCGGTTCCAGCGTTCCCGGCGGCTGATCAAGGCCGCCAGCAGGTTCGCGTACTTCCGAAACTCGAGGTCCTTGTTGCGGATCGTCGGCAGAACGTCCGCGATCGAAAGGCTAGCCATGAGCGACTGCCGTTGCAGTTGGCGCAACTGACGGGTCAGCGGGCTGCACTGCGGTCACTCGGTCGTCCGGAATGCCGAGGCCGCGCAGGAACGCGAGACTGTCCGCGTTGGACACGAAGCGACACGCCCACTCGCCATTGCGCGCATCCCCAATTTTCTTCACCTTGGATCGGTGAGGCACCGGCACATGACCCATTTCGAGTTCCAGGGACTGCAGGATGCGCCGCACCACCCGGATCGGGGCGCTTTCCAGTGCCTCATAGTAGATTCGCGGTGATGGCTGTCTCTGCGGACGCAGATAATTCTCCCAACCGCATTCCTGTACCCAGATGTGCTCGATCCAGCCCCGGATTTTCTCTTCGTCGTAACAGACGTTCCGCGGATCGGCGCAGCGCTCCTCGTTGACCGGCAGGTGAGAGTGAAACAATCCGGTCTCGGTCGCCAGATACAGCGAGATCGCCTGCCGCACGAGGTCCTTGCGATACAGACGAATCCGCCGGAATCGACTGAACAACAGCCGATCGAGACCGGTTTCGATCAGCGGCTGAAATTGAAAAAAGCTGGTCATGATTCCGACGGCACCGCCAGTCGGGGCCTGACGTTCGATTACACCCGCCAGGTACTGCAGCAAGGTCTCGACCACTTCGCCCAAAGCCCTGCGCTTCTGCAATGCGGGACCCAAGCCGACAAGATTCAGGTACTCGCCCGGCCTGCCTGCGGACCGGGTACGGCGCAACAAGTCCCCCAGGTAGGTGCTCCCCGAACGCGGCGTGATGCAGATCAAATAGGGTTTGCGTTCGGCAACCAGCCGCTGATACGCCTGCAGTTCGGCAGGAGGGAATGACCAGTCCGTGAAAGCGTCGACGAAGGTTTCGGCGAATTCCGCCGGGTCGGTCACAGTCGATTCCATCGGGCTTCGGCCATGGGTCGTCGGTTCTGGAAGCTACGGGCAACTCCATCGTTCTGCACAGCCCGAAAGACCGCCGAACGAAAGGACTTCGAGGACTGCGGAGAAAGTTCGGGACGCCGATCAGCGGCCAGCGGTTGGCGGCCTCGGGAACCGAAAACCGCTGGCCGCGGTGGGCTACGCGAAGTACGACTTGATCCGGTCGACGGATTCCTGAACGTTATCCTTCAGTGCGGCCCATTTTTCTTCCGCTTCGTCCTTCACGTCATCCCACAGGTCGTCGGCGGCATCGACCCACTCGCCGAGCTTGGTCTGTCCCTCTTCCCATTTTGCCTGCAGAACGTCGATCTGCTCCTGAAGGCGGGCCTTGCCTTCCTCTGCCGCCGTGTTCGCCTTTGCCTTCAATTCGTCGAGTTCCGTTTCCCATTCATCGAGTTGCTGTTTGAATTTCGCGAGGTACTCGTCTTTGCTTGCCATGGCTGATACTTCCCTGGTCGTTGATTGAAAGAGCCCTGTCGAGTCTACAGGATCACAACGCCGAATTCGATCACCCGAATCCGCCGATTGCGAGAGGCGACACGCGGCTGCCGCCGCGACGCGTCAGGCACGCCCAGGCGACGATTTTTCCGCCTCGGAGTGCCCCGCGGGACACGAAGGATTACACTGGCAGTCCCGACCCGCGACCTTGCGCCGTTCCATGCACGATTTCCCCTCCCCGACCGGCGATGCGCTGCGTCGATCGCTGAGTCGAGTCCGGCACGGGATCGCCTGCATGCTGCTCGCCAGCCTGTTGTTCTCGCTGATGAACGCCTGTGTCTACGGCGCAAAACGGGCCGATCCCTCGGTGGATTCGGCCGTGGTCAGCTTCATCCGCGTTCTCGTGAATCTGCTGCTGTTGCTGGTGCCGGCGTTGTTCCGCCGGCGTGTCTGCGGGCTGTTCGGAGACCTCCGGCCGGCGCTCTGGCTGCGCGGCCTGTTCGGTGCCATGGCCTTGATGCTGTCGTTCGCCACGATCCAGCGCATCGGCGTGGGTCAAAGCGCGTTTCTGCATGCCACGAGCGGCGTATTCGTCGCACTGCTGAGCCCGTGGTTTCTGCGCCAGAAGACGCATGCCCTGATCTGGATCGCGATACTGACATCCCTGACCGGTGTCGGACTACTGTTCGATGTCCGGATCGAAAACGCCGACATCGCCGGCCGCGGGATCGCGTTGGCATCGGGCTTCCTGGCGGCGCTGGCGTATCTGATGGTCGCCCGGTCGGGACGCAGCAACAGCCCGAGTACCATCGTGTTCTACTTCTGCCTGGTCGGCGTCGTGCTGCATCTGGCCTACTTCAGCCAGATCGGTGGACGCTGGCCGAATGACCGGGAATTCTGGGCCTGGGCACTGGGATCGGGGATCATGGCGACCGGAGCGCAACTGTACATGACCCGCGCCTATCAGCAGGCACCTGCCGCATTGCTGGGCGCCGTCGGCTACACCGGACCGGTCTTCAGCATGATCTGGGGCGTCCTGCTGTTCGCCCAGATCCCGGACCGAAACGCACTGATCGGGTGCGCTCTGGTGCTGCTCGGAGGAATCGCGCTGCCGCTTCTCGGCACCCGCGGAAGCGGACCCGAAATCGCATCGGCGGCGTCCGCACTGAACCGCATTCGCCGATGATCCGCTTGAACTGCAGCAGTGAGAGCCGTCCTCCCGGCCGGCCCGATGTCCGCCGCACGGGACCACGGCGATCCAGCGTCTTTCCGGCACCGGGCCGAAACGCGTTGTCGTCGATCCCTCAGTGGCACGTTTTTTCCTTAGCCGTTAGATTACGAATCAACTGACCACGCGCCGATCCGCCAACGGGAGATTTATGCTGACCTTGCCCCACGAAAATGAACTGCGCAGCCGCATTCGAATCCTGACGCTGCTCCTCAGCAAGATTCTGAAGCAGCAACTGGACCGGCCGGTTTACGAGGCCATCCGCGAACTGCGCCGGGGCTTCAAGAGTCTGCGGGAGCAGGACGATCCACCGAAACGGCGTCATCTGACCCGGCTGATCGAAGGGCTGGAACCCGACGCGTTGAGCCAGATCGTCCGCGCCTTCAACATCTACTTCAGCCTGCTGCACGTCGCGGAAGAAGCATTCCAGTTGCACCAGCGACTGCGCGACACCAACCCGACCAGCCACTTATGGAAGGGTTCCTTTCGCGACACGCTGCTGACACTGAAGGCACAGGACATCACACCGGAAGAACTGCAGCGACTGATGAATCAGATCTGCTACATGCCGGTGATCACCGCTCATCCGACCGAGGCGAAACGCCGCACCGTCAAAGGCGCGTTGCGCAACATCTTCCTGAGCATGGAATCTCTGAACGATCCGCGGGTGCGGGGACGATTCCGCGTCGAGACGCTCGAAACGCTGCGAGACCGCATTCAGATCCTGTGGAAGACCGATGAAGTCCGGGCCTACAAACCGGACGTACGCGATGAGGTCCGCGCCGGTCTGTTCTATTTCCCGATCTCGCTGTTTCAGGCGACGATCAACGTCTATCGCAATTTCAGCAAGGCCCTCCGCGACATTTACGGCCACGAAGTGGCGGATTCGTTTCACGTTCCCACGTTCCTGCGATTCGGCTCCTGGATCGGCGGCGACCGCGACGGCAATCCCTTCGTGACACCGGAGACCACCGCACTGGCCTGGCGCCTGCAGGCGCGCACCGTTTTGGAAGAGTATCTGCACCAACTGGATCGCCTGAACAGCCAACTGTCGTACTCGATCTCGCTGTGTCAGCCATCCGTCGGGTTTCTGGAGAGCCTGGAGGCCGATGAATCGCAGTACGCGGAAACGGTTTTCGGGGAACGGGCCAACCGCTACCGGCAGGAGCCGTATCGCCGTAAGATCGAGTACATGCGCCACCGGATTCGCCGCAATCTGACGCTGATCGAACGGGAAATCGAGGGGATCGAGGTGAGCCACGAGGAACCGGGTTACGCCAGCGCGCAGGCATTTCTGAACGATCTGAACCTGATCCGGGAGTCGCTGGTCGCCCACGGCGACGAGGAGATCGCTCGCGGCGACTTGCTCGATGTGATTCGGCTGGTCGAAACCTACGGCTTCCACCTGCTGCAACTCGATGTCCGGCAGGAATCCGGCCGCCACACCGAAGCGGTCGCGGACATCCTGCAGTCCGCGCTCGGCGTGGACTACGCGGGCCTGGACGAACAGCAGCGGCTGCAACTGCTGAGCGATGCCATCGGCAACCCCAATGCGCTGCTCTACGATACCGCACGACTGTCCGAACGCACCCAGCAGACGCTACGCGTGCTGCAGGTGATCGCCCACATGCGGCGTACGCTCGGCGCCGCCTGCTTCGGGAAATACGTGATCTCGATGACGCACACCGCCAGCAACATCATGGAGGTGATGTTCCTGGCCGCCCAGACCGGCCTGGTCGGCAAACTGGCCGGCAACTGGTATTGCCACATCGGCATCAGCCCCTTGTTCGAGACGATCGAAGACCTGGAGCGGGTCGATGCGGTGCTGTCGATGCTTTACCAGCTCCCGGTCTACCGGATGCTGCTGCGGGCTTCGGGCGAGGGGCAGGAAGTGATGCTCGGGTACTCGGACTCGTGCAAGGACGGCGGAATCCTCGCCGCCGCCTGGAACCTCTACGACGCGCAGAAAAAAATCATCACCTTGTCGGAAGCCCACGGCATTCAATGCCGGCTGTTCCACGGCCGCGGCGGCACCGTCGGCCGTGGCGGCGGCCCGACTCACGAGGCGATCCTGGCGCAGCCGCCCGGCACCGTGCGCGGGCAGATCAAATTCACCGAACAGGGCGAGGTGCTGTTCTACAAGTACAACAACCTGGAAACCGCAACCTACGAATTGTCCATGGGACTGACCGGTCTGCTGAAAGCCAGCCTGAACATGATCCGGCCGCACGAGGAAGACCGGAAGGACTATCTCGGCATCATGGACGAACTGGCCGAGATCGGGGAACGGGCGTATCGCGGGCTGACCGAAAACACCGCAGCATTCCTTGACTACTTCTACGAAGCGACACCGGTCCGGGAGATCGGCATGCTGAACATCGGCTCCCGCCCGTCGCACCGCAATCAGCAGGACCGCTCGAAAGCCTCGGTGCGGGCGATCGCCTGGGTGTTCGCCTGGGCGCAGTCGCGCCAGACTCTGCCGGCCTGGTATGGCATCGGCACCGCGTTGGAAACCTGGCGCCAGAGCGACCCGTCGCGGCTGGCGAAGCTGCAGAAGATGTATCAGGAATGGCCGTTCTTCCGGACCTTGCTGAGCAACGCGCAGATGGCGCTGTCCAAATCGGATCTGAGCATCGCCAAGGAATATGCCGCGCTGTGCGAAAACCCGGAAACCGGGAACGAGGTTTACCGGCTGATCAGCGAAGAGTACGGGCGCGCGTCGCGGCAAATTCTGAATGTGGCGAACATCAACGTGCTGCTGGAGGAAAACCCTTCGCTGGCGATATCGTTGCAGCGCCGAAATCCGTATCTGGATCCGCTGAACTACATCCAGGTCGCGCTGTTGCGTCGGCTGCGCAGTGACGCCGGCACCGACCCGCGGGAAAGCCGCTGGCTGGCGCCGCTGCTGCGCTCGATCAATGCGATCGCCGCCGGCATGCGGAATACCGGTTGAGCGGCGTCCGCGCCTGGCGAGGAGAACAATCATTGGCCGAGACGCTGCCGAGACGCCCCGAAGCGCTGTCTGCCTCGGACGCCGTGCGCGGACTCTGGTGCGCTTCCCTGAGTCCGATCGGACCGACCGGCGCCCTTGATCCGGCGTTGCTGACCGCGCACATACAGGGGCTGCTGACGAACGCGGTGGACGGCGTCGTGCTGTTCGGCACGACCGGAGAAGGACCGTCGTTTTCGGTGGCCGAGCGCTGCCAGGGTCTGGAGACGGTGCTGGCCGCCGGAATAGCGCCCCGGTTGCTGGTCGCCGCCACCGGCTGTGCCGCGCTATCCGACACCGTCGCACTGACGCGGCATGCGCTGCAATCCGGCTGCCCGCGCTGCCTGATACTACCTCCGTTCTTCTGGAAACAGTTGCCGGATCGGGCGGTCTTCCGCTATTACGCGAGCCTGATCGAGCAGCTCGCAGACGATCGGCTGCGCCTTTATCTATACCACTTCCCGCAGATGTCGGGGGTTCCGATTCGCCCCGACGTGGTGGCTCGGCTGGCCGACGGTTTTCCCGGCGTCGTCGCCGGCATCAAGGACAGCGCCGGCGATTTCACCAACACCGCATCCCTGCTGGAGCGCATCCCACAATTGTCCATCCTGGTCGGACATGAACCGGACATCCCGAAACTGATGCGGGCCGGCGGCGCCGGTACGATTTGCGGCTTGGCCAACGTCTTTCCGAAGCGGGTCGCCGCACTGATGAGTCCGTCGGTGACCGCCGATGACGAGATACGCGTCCGTAATCTGCTGGACGCTCTGGCGAGCTTTCCGTTCGTACCGGCATTCAAGGCGCTCCGCGCCGCGCAGACCGGCGTCGACGGTTGGCGGGCGGTCAGGCCGCCCCTGCTGCCGCTCTCGCCGGTCGAGGGTAGCCGGCTGGCCGAACTCCCGCCACAGGACGCCTAACACGCCCCGGCGCCGTCGGCCGGAGCGCGTCCCTCCGCCATCGCACGCCTGCCCAACGCAACGAACAGTTCGTGCAGCGGGTGAGCGGCCCGGTGCCGTTCCAGATCCTGCCTGAGCCGGTCGCAGCGCTCGCGATAGGCCCGGTCGGTCAACAGCGCTTGCAGTTCCCGAGCAATCCGGTCGGCCGTGACCGCGCGCTTGTGCAGCATCTTCCCGGCCCCAAGGCACTCGATGATCGACGCGTTGTAGGGCTGATCCCACATGAACGGAATACACAGCATCGGTTTGCCGTTGGTCAAGCCTTCCCGCAACCCGCCCGCACCGGCATGGCACACGAAGCAAGCCACCGCCGGATGCGCCAGAACCGCGGGCTGCGGTACGAAGGACTCGACCCGCAGGTGCGGCGGCAGATCGATCCCCTGCAGCAATCGCTGCTGCGAGGCCGGCATCGCCCACAGTGCAGCCACCTCGAGCCGCCGCAAGCCGTCGACCACCGCACGGACCAGACGATGGTTCAATTGCGCCATCGTACCAAAGCTCAGGTAGACCACCGGCCGGCCGGCAATATCCCGAAACCAGGACAGCAACTCCTGCGGCAACGCCGTCCTGATGCGATCCGGCTCCGGTGCGAAGAACAACCGCGTGTCGCGACGGATCTCCACCCGGTCGGACAGATATTGCTTCTCCAGCACGCCGAGGCCGATCGCGAATTCGACGACCGGCGGTTCAGTCCCGCCATCACCGGCAACCTTCCTGAGCATCGCCTCCATTTCCGGCCGGGTCTTCCGGTAGAGCAGGTAGGCCCCCAGGTGACGGAGTTTCACGAAATGTGGCAGCGCAGTCACGCAGGCGGCATGGAAGCGCTCCCACCGCCGCATCACCGATTCGGGTTTCGGTTCGAGACCGTTGACCGCCTGATACCAGCGCCGGCTCCGGCGATGGGTGCCCTCCGTATCATTCAGCAGTAGGGGCCGATCCAGGCCTCGTGCGAGCGCCCGATACCATTCGCCGAAGACATGCGAGTCGGCCAGCAGGCAGTCCGGCCGGCTCCGGAGCAACTCCTCCCGGACCCGATCCAGCGCCGGCAACAACGCGATCTTGATGGGTAACCAGTACCTCAATTGCAGATCCCAATAGTCCGAACAGACGATATACCAGTCGGACCGCCCGGCAAGCTCGCGAAACACCGCTTCGCGATCCGCAGGCAGACAAGGGCCGAGAGACACGTATTGCAGCTGATAACGGTCGGCAAGCGTTCGGCATTCCTCCGGCAGATAGCAGACCACAGCGTGACCTTCGGCCTGCCACTGCCGAGCGATCTCCAGCAGCGGGAATACATGGCCGTAATCCGGAAGGAAACACAGCACGGCGACGGACTTCTTCGGGGATGAATCGCTCAACACGGATCACCTGACACACGGACGGAGCGCGGCCGACCGGAAAACGGGCCGGACGAACATCACCGTTCGAATCGGATCCGGCCAGTCCGGCGGCGCACGAAGAATGCGGCTCGCGACCCCCGATGTCAACGACCCGGTGCCGGCACCAGGCACGCCACCGGTGAGTCGGCGGCTGCTGAAGAATAGGGAATAGCTCACCCACTCGTTGCGCCATTTTCACCTGACGGGGTCAGCATCGGCTTGCTACCGTGTGTCTCGAGGTCAGGCACGCGATGGGCTCGCGATCGGTCAAGCGGCATCGCGATCCCTTGCATGATTCGCGGACCTCGCCCGATCAGCACCGACTTCAAACGGAACGTAAGGAGCGAATGTCATGAACACACGATTGGCGGCTTTGATCAGTCTGCTAGTGAACTCTTCTCTGCTCGCGCTGTGGACCGGCGATGCCTCCGCCGAGATCCTGGTGGCCGAGACCCGCACTTCGGCGGCCAT
>CAZXXC010000060.1:0-24805 GCA_964644665.1 uncultured Methylococcaceae bacterium | reverse complement strand
CAAAAACTCGCGAAGATGCGACCCAGCAGGTCGTCGCTGGTGAATTCGCCGGTAATCTCCGCCAGCGCGTTTTGCGCCTCTCGGAGATCCTCCGCCAGCAATTCCAGCGACTCCTCGGCCACCCGGCGTCGAGCCTGCTGCAGCGAGCAGCCCGCCCGCGCGATCGCATCGAGATGGCGCCGACGGGCGCTGAACACCCCGCCGGCATCCCCTTCGAAATGGATGCACTGTTTCAGATGAGAGCGCAGCAGATCGATGCCGGCACCGGTCTTGGCCGACAGGTAGACCGCCGGGCGCTCGGCGTCTGCTTCGATTTCCGGTTCGCGCCCCGCCAGGTCGATCTTGTTGTGGACGCGGGTCACCTTAAGCCCCGGCGGCAGTTCGCTCAGCGCCTCTTCGCCCTGCTGCGGCTGCCGCGCGTCCAGAACCAGCAGCACCCGGTCGGCCAGCTCGATCGCTTGGCGGGCACGACGAATCCCTTCCCGTTCGACCAGTTCCTCGGTGGCCCGGAGACCCGCGGTGTCGATGATGTGCAGCGGCATACCGTCGATCTGGATGTGTTCGCGCAGCAGGTCGCGCGTGGTTCCTTCGATGTCGGTGACGATCGCGGTTTCCCGTTGGGCCAGTGCGTTCAGCAGGCTCGACTTTCCGACATTGGGCCGGCCGGCGATCACGACGGTCATGCCGTCCCGCAACAGCGCCCCTTGTCGCGCGGTCGCGGCGACGCTTGCGAGCACGGCTTGCAGTCGATCGACTCGCAGACCCACGGCACCCTCCGACAGAAAATCGATCTCCTCGTCGGTGAAGTCGATGGCTGCCTCCACGAAGGTGCGCAGTTCGATCAGGCGCTCGAGAAGCTCCCGAATACGCCGGGAGAAATCCCCCTGCAGCGAGCGCTGCGCGGCGCGCGCTGCCTGCTCGCTGGCACTGTCGATCAGGTCGGCGACCGCTTCCGCCTGCGCCAGGTCGATCTTGTCATTCAGGAACGCCCGCTCGCTGAACTCCCCGGGCCGGGCCGAACGCGCACCGAGGCTCAACACGCGACGCAGCAGCAGATCGAGTACCACCGGCCCGCCGTGCGCGTGCAACTCGAGCACGTCTTCGCCGGTGAAGGAGGAGGGCGCCGGAAACAGGATCGCCAGGCCGCTGTCGATGATCGAGCCGTCGCGATCCCGAAATTCGCGATAGTGAGCGTAGCGTGGCCTGAGCGGTCTTCCGACGAGGTGGTCGCCGATCTTCGCGACGTCTGGGCCCGAGATCCGCACGATGCCGATACCGCCCCGGCCCGGAGGCGTGGCGATCGCGGCAATCGTGTCGGTTGCTTCGAACCGGCCGGTCGGACCGTCGGCAGGTTTCATCTCGCATCCCCGTACCCGGCGAAAGCCGGGCACGGGCGGCAGGCAGACTCAGCAGCAGGGCGTATCGGCGCCCCCGGCGGGAAGGCGTGCTGCGGGGAGGCGGGTCGGTGCCGGCTCAGGCCGGAACTTTCGCGGGTTTTTCGATCTGTTTGGTGATGTACCACTGCTGCAGGATCGAAAGGATGTTGTTGACCACCCAGTACAGAACCAGGCCGGACGGGAAGAACGCGAAGAACACGCCGAACACGTAGGGAAAGAACTGCATCACCTTGGCCTGCACCGGATCGGCCGGAGCCGGATTGAGCTTTTGCTGGATGATCATCGAGATCATCATCAGCGCCGGCAGGATGTAGTACGGATCACGCGACGACAGGTCGTTCAACCAGAACAGGAACGGGGCCTGGCGCAGTTCCACGCTTTCGGCCAGCACCCAGTACAGCGCAATGAACACCGGAATCTGGACCAGGATCGGCAGACAGCCTCCCAGCGGATTGATCTTCTCCTTGCGGTACAACTCCATCATCGCCTGATTGAAGCGCTGGCGGTCGTCACCGTGACGCTCCTTCAGTTCCTGCAACTTGGGCTGCAGCTTGCGCATGTTCGCCATCGAGCGGTAGCTCGCTTCGGACAGCTTGAAAAACAGCGCCTTGATCACCAGGGTCACGAAGATGATCGCGAAGCCCCAGTTGTTGAACGCCTTGTGGAACCACTCGAGCAGCCAGAAGATGGGTTTCGCGACCACCGTCAGCGCACCGAAATCCACCGTCAGTTCCAAGCCCGGCGCGGTCGCTTCCAGAACGCGCTGCAGCTTCGGTCCGGCATACAGCGTCGCACCGACCGTCTGCTGTTGTCCCGCCGGCACCAGCGTTTGCGGTATCGATCCTCCGATCAGATAGCGCTTGTCGCCGAGGCTCTTGGTGTAAAAGCTCGCTTCCTGCTCCGCAGGGGGAATCCACGCGGCCAGAAAATAATGCTGAATCATCGCGACCCAGGCGTTCTTCGCCCGCCGGCTCAGATTCCTGTCGCGCATGTCGCCGAAGCTGATCTTTTCGTATTTTTCCTCCGGCGTGTACAGCACGCCGCCGGTGTAGGAACGCACGAACTGGGATTTGTCCTTGTCCGAGGTATCCGACCGCTGGAGCTGCACATACTGGGCGCCGCGCCAATCGGCCGATGACCGGTTGTCGATCGCGTGTTCCAATTGAATCGAGTAGCTGCCCTTGTGGAACACGTAGGTCTTGGTCACTCGGACCCCGCCGTCACTGGTCCAGGTCAGCGGAACACGCAGCGTGTCCTGATCGGGCGACATCCGGTACTGCATCGACTCGGCCTGCCAGACGGTGTGATGGGTCGGGGCGACCGCCCCGTCACCGAGAAAACCGCTCTGGGCGATGAACAGGTCTCCCTGATCGTTGAACAACCGCACCGGCTGGTCGGGTTGGTCCTTACTGACCGGATACTGCAGCAGATCCAGGACCCGCAGGTCGCCGCCGGTGGTGTCGATTTCCACCTGAAGCACATCGCTGGTGACCGTCACGCGCTCGCCTTTGGCCGCAACGGCTTCGGGACGGGTTGTGTCCTTGCCGGCAAGGTCCTGAATGTGGGCCGTCGTTTCGGGAACGTCATGGGCTGGACCATCCGGCGCAGTCGTCGTGCTCACCGAACCGGGCACCGGCGTTGGCTTCGGGCCATAGTCGATCTGCCACTGCTGCCATAGCGAGAAGCACAAAAAGGCCAGGAGGATGAACAGTACGAACCTGATGTTAGCCATGCTTGTTTCCGAATTCTTCCGGGACGGGATCGTGGCCGCCCTGATGCCAAGGGTGGCATTTTAGCAGCCTTCTGATTGCAAGATAGGAACCGCGCAACAGGCCGAACCGCTCGATCGCGGTTTCGGCGTAGACCGAGCAAGTGGGATGGAACCGGCAGTGATAGCCGACCCAGGGGCTCAGTAGGAGGCGGTAAAGTCGGATGAAGAGGACGGCGACGCGGCGCATCGTTGCAGCAGGACTTGCCAATGCCGGTTCAGTGAATGCTCCAACACGGCACGATCCGCGCGCGCGGCAGCGGGCCGCGCCATCACGACGACGTCGAGACCGGCCAGCGCCTGGCGCTTCAGCCGGAAATCCTCGCGGACCAGACGCTTGAGTCGATTCCGGTCGACTGCCCGGCGCAAGGATTTGCGAGACAATGCGAAGCCGATCCGCGCGGTGACGCCGCCGTTCGGCCTAGCCAGCAGCGTCAGATAGGCGTCGGAAGAACGAACCGGTTGGGACGAAAAGACGCGGCGGAAATCCCCGGCGTTCAACAACCGCCGGCTTCGCGGAAAGCCGTGTGAGATGGCCGCCAATCACGAGACGGTCAGCTTCTTGCGGCCTTTCGCGCGGCGCGCATTGATGATGGCCCGGCCACTGCGCGTCTTCATGCGCGCACGGAAGCCGTGTGTGCGAACACGTTTGATTTTACTGGGCTGATAAGTTCTTTTCATCGACGGACCTGCTTGGACACGGCCAAAAAAGACTCAGGATGTTACGGCAGCGGCCGCCGCACTGTCAACGCCGTTTTAAGAGTGTTGGGCGCCCGGCGATTCCGGTATAGTAATCGACCCGTCCAGAGGGGATGCCGGTATGGCTCGAACAGCCGAACATCAGCTTACACCAAAGGGAACCCGATGAGCACGCTTTGGAGCCACTGTATCAGCAAACTCGAAGGAGATCTCCCGCCGCAACAGTTCAACACCTGGATCCGCCCGCTGCACGCCGTCGAGAGCGCGGCCGAATTGCGGCTGCTCGCACCCAATCGGTTCGTGCTGGACTGGGTCAAGCAGCATTACGTCGCTCGGATCGAACAACTGGTCGCTACCCAATCGCAATTCCCGCAGCGTCCCGTAGTGTTGGAGATCGGAAGCCGGAAGGCCGAATCCCCGGATCCGAAGCCCGCCCCGGCGGCCAGAAAGCCGTCCGCACCGAAGAAGGCCGGTGCCAGCAATCTGAACGCCAGCTTCACTTTCGAGAGCTTTGTCGAGGGAAAATCGAACCAATTGGCCAAGGCGGCGTCGATTCAGGTGGCACAGAATGTCGGAAGGGCCTACAACCCGCTGTTCGTGTACGGGGGGGTCGGCCTCGGCAAGACGCACCTGATGCACGCGATCGGAAATGACATCCTCCGGGCGAATCCTTCGGCGAACATCGTGTATCTGCATTCGGAGCGATTCGTCTCGGACATGGTCAATGCGCTGCAGCACAACGCGATCAACGCCTTCAAGGAGTATTACCGCACGGTCGACGCGCTGTTGATCGACGATATCCAGTTTTTTGCCGGCAAGGAGCGATCACAGGAGGAATTCTTTCACACCTTCAACACGCTGCTGGAAAATCGGCATCAGGTGGTCCTGACCTGCGATCGCTACCCGAAAGAGATCAAGGGCCTGGAAGAGCGGCTCAAGTCCCGATTCGGCTGGGGATTGCCGGTCGCCGTCGAGCCGCCCGACCTGGAAACCCGGGTTGCGATCCTGCAAAGCAAGGCGCAGCAGGCCGGCACGGAACTGCCGCCCGAGGTGGCGTTCTTCATCGGCAAGCGCATCCGCTCGAACATTCGGGAACTGGAGGGCGCATTGCGGCGCGTGATCGCCAACGCGCAGTTTACGGGCCGCGAGATTACGCTGGAGTTCGCCAAGGAGGCATTGCGTGACTTGATCGCGCTGCAGGATCGGCTGATCAACGTCGAGAACATTCAAAAGACCGTGGCCGAGTACTTCCGGATTCGCGTCGCGGATCTGCTGTCGAACAAGCGCAATCGCTCGGTCGCGCGGCCGCGGCAGATCGCGATGTCACTGGCCAAGGAACTGACCAATCACAGCCTTCCCGAGATCGGCCAGATGTTCGGCGGGCGCGATCACACCACGGTGCTGCATGCGTGTCGCAAGGTCAAGGAACTGAAGGAAAGCGACAGCAAGTTTCACGAGGACTTTTCCAATCTCCTTCGCACACTCTCCAACTGATGATCACCCGATCGGGACCGAACCCGCCCGATCCATCAACACAGGACCACGTTCACGATGAAATTCGCGATTTCCAGGGAAGTCCTGCTGACCCCGCTGCAGCAAATCGTCGGCGTGATCGAGCGTCGGCAGACCCTGCCGATCCTGGCCAACGTGCTGCTGAAGGTGGAGCCCGAGCGTCTGGAGCTGACCGGAACCGATCTGGAGGTGCAGCTCGTCACCCGAATCCCGGTCGAGAGTTCGGACCAGGGGCGCATCACGGTTCCGGCGCGCAAGCTGCTGGACATCTGCCGCTTGTTGCCGGACAAGAGCGAACTCGCGCTGGATTGCCGCGACGAGCGGTTCCACGTGCGCTCGGGCCGCAGCCGCTTCGTGCTGAGCACGCTGCCGGCCGAGAACTTTCCCGAATTCGATACCGGCGAGGTCGACCAGCGCCTGACGATGGCCTGTCCCGTGTTGCGGCGCGCGCTGGACAAGACGCTGTTCGCAATGGCTCAGCAGGACGTCCGTTACTACCTCAACGGCCTGTTGTTTGAAATCGACGGTCGGACCATCCGTGCGGTGGCGTCCGACGGCCATCGCCTGGCCTTGTTCGAGGACGAAGTCGGACTGGAGATCGAGCGGGCGCAGGCCATCATCCCGCGCAAGGGTGTTCTGGAGCTGTTCCGCCTGCTGACCGATGCCGAGGCCGAATTGCGCATGGAGCTGGCCTCCAACTCGGTTCGGGTGATGATGAAGGAGTGGTGCTTCTCTTCGAAGTTGATCGAAGGCCGGTTTCCGGATTACCGGCGCGTGATGCCCGCCCAGACCAGCCGCAAGGTCGTGGTCGACAAGCTCCAACTGAAGGCGGCGCTGACACGGGTCTCGGTGCTTTCCACGGAAAAGTATCGCGGCGTCAGTCTCGACATCGAGCCGGGGGTCCTGCGGTTGCAGACTCAGAATCCGGACCACGAGGAGGCGGAAGAGGAAGTTCCGATCGAGTTCGCCGGCGAAGCCTTCACTGTCGGTTTCAACGCGGCTTACCTGTTGGATGCCGTCAACAACGTCGAATCAGACGAAGTGTTGCTGTCCTTCGCCGACAGCAACGGCAGTTGCCTGGTCGAGGACGGCGGAGACCAGCGATTCCGATTCATCGTGATGCCGATGCGCATCTAGCCGGGCCGTTCCGGCACGCCCCGTTGGCGGCCGTGCAAAGTCCCACGCGACGGCTTCATGTCGCTGACAAAGCTCGAAATCAACCGGCTGCGCAATATTGAGCAGACCGTCCTGACCCCCGCACCTCGTCTAAACCTCCTGATCGGCGAGAACGGCAGCGGCAAGACCACCGTACTGGAGGCCATTCATCTTCTGGGCCGGGCGAGGTCGTTTCGAACGGCCCAGCCCGGCCAATTGATCCGGTTCAAGGCGTCGGACGCGCTGATCGCCGGCGCGATCGTAGACCGCGACGGACTCGGCAGGCGGATCGGCATTCGACTGGCGCGCCGACTGCGCGACATTCATCTGGACGGCCGGACCCTGCAATCCAGCGCCGAACTGCTTCGGACGTTCCCGGTACAGGTGATCCATCCACCGAGCGTGACGCTGCTGGAAGGCTCGCCGAAAAGCCGGCGGCAGTTCCTGGATTGGGGAACGTTCCACGTGGAACCTTCCTACCTCGACGACTGGCGCCGCTTCGCCAAGGCCTTGAATCAGCGCAACGCCTTGCTGCGGCAAGGCCGCCCGCCGCACATCGAGCCATGGAATCACGAACTCGCCCGATACGGTACAATAGTCGCCGAGGCGCGAAGTCGATACCTTGAACTTCTGTCGCCCTTCTTGAAGGAGACGATCGGTACGTTTTTCGGGGATTGTGCGATTCACGTCGCGTACCTCCCGGGATGGAAAGCCGCGATGCCGTTGCTCGAAGCCATTCAGGGCGACACGGCTGAAGACATCCGGCAGGGCTACACCCGGTCCGGACCACATCGTGGCGATTTCGCAATCACCATCAATGACACTCCGGCTCGGACGTATCTGTCGCGCGGCCAGACCAAGCTGCTGGTCTATGCGTTGTTGCTCGCGCAGGCGAATCTGATGGAAGGGAAGGGCGGCTCCGTCTGCGTCTTGATCGATGACCTCGCCTCGGAACTGGATCCTCGCAACCGGCGGCGACTTCTGGAGCTGCTCATTCGGCGTCGTACCCAGTGTTTTGTTACGGCGGTGCACGCAGCCGATCTGCAGTGCACGTCGAACGAAGACGCGGCGATGTTTCACGTGGAACATGGCCGAATCTTCGAGGGCTAGTGAATCTCAGCTAATCGCATCATGACCCAAGCACATTACGACAGTTCTAGCATCAAGGTGCTTAAAGGCCTCGACGCCGTCCGCAAGCGTCCCGGCATGTACATCGGCGACACCGACGACGGCACCGGCCTTCATCACATGGTCTTCGAAGTCGTGGACAATTCCATCGACGAAGCCCTCGCCGGCTATTGCTCCCGCGTTCGCGTGACCATTCATGCTGACGAGTCGGTCACGGTCACCGACGACGGGCGCGGTATTCCCGTCGACCTGCATCCCGAAGAAGGCCGTTCCGCCGCCGAAGTGATCATGACCATCCTGCATGCCGGCGGCAAGTTCGATGACAACGCCTACAAGGTTTCCGGTGGCCTGCACGGCGTCGGCGTCTCGGTCGTCAACGCACTCTCCGAACACCTGACGCTCGAAATCTGCCGAGACGGCAAGCGCTATCACCAGGAGTATTTTCACGGCGAACCGGCCTTTCCGCTCACCGAGACCGGTGTCGCCGAAGAAACCGGCACCAGCATCACGTTCAGACCCAGTGCCGCCACCTTCACGAACATCGAATTCCATTACGAGATCCTCGCCAAACGGCTGCGGGAACTGTCGTTCCTGAACTCCGGGGTCCGGATCGAACTCGAGGACGAACGCACCGGCAAGAGCGACGTGTTCGAGTTCGAAGGGGGAATCCGCGCGTTCATCGAACACCTCAACAAAAACAAGACCCCGCTGTTCGACAAGGTCTTCCATTTTCAGGCCACCAGGGACGATGTGGTCGTCGAAGTTGCGATGCAGTGGAACGATTCCTATCAGGAGAACATCTTCTGCTACACCAACAACATTCCGCAGCGGGATGGCGGAACTCATCTCGCCGGCTTCCGGAGCGCGCTGACCCGGACGCTGAATCAGTACATCGACGAGCAGGGACTGACCAAGAAGCACAAGGTCAACACGCTGGGTGACGACGCCCGCGAGGGCCTGACCGCGGTCCTTTCGGTGAAGGTCCCCGATCCCAAGTTCTCCTCGCAAACCAAGGACAAACTGGTGTCGTCCGAAGTCAAGAGCGCCGTCGAGTCCGCGCTGGGCGAGAAGCTGTCCGAGTTCCTGCTGGAAAATCCCCCGATCGCCCGTTTGATCGCCAACAAGGTGATCGAGGCGGCGCGGGCCCGCGAAGCCGCGCGCAAGGCCCGTGAATTGACCCGCCGCAAAACCTCGCTCGACATCGCCGGGCTCCCCGGGAAACTGGCCGATTGCCAGGAGCGCGATCCGGCGCTTTCCGAGCTGTTCATCGTCGAGGGCGATTCCGCCGGCGGCTCCGCCAAACAGGGGCGCGATCGCCGCAGCCAGGCCATCCTGCCGCTGAAGGGCAAGATTCTGAATGTCGAACGTGCCCGCTTCGATCGCCTGATTTCATCCGAGGAGGTCGGCACGCTGATCACCGCGCTGGGATGCGGCATCGGCAAGGAGGAATTCGATCCGGACAAGCTCCGCTACCACCGGATCATCATCATGACCGACGCGGACATCGATGGCTCCCATATCCGCACGCTGCTGCTGACGTTCTTTTATCGGCAGATGCCGGTGCTGATCGAACGCGGGCATGTCTACATCGCCCAGCCCCCGCTCTACAAGGTGAAGAAGGGCAAGCAGGAGCATTACGTCAAGGACGACAACGAGCTGAACAACTACCTGCTGCAGCTTGCACTCGAAAAGGCCAGACTGCTGGCGGACGAGTCGGCTCCACCGATCCAGGGATCCGGGCTCGAGAAGCTGGCCCGCGACTACCTTCACGTGCGCGAAATCATTGCACGACAGGCGCACCGCTACGACGAGGACCTTCTGGAAGCGTTCCTCCACCATGCCCCGCTGAGCCGGGAAGGAATGGCCAACTCGCTGGCCCTGGCCGAATGGGTCGACGAACTGCAGAGCGCGCTGGACGCCCGCGATCGCCGCGCCCAGTTCCGGCTGCGGCTCAGCCACGGCGAACGCGTTGCCGACTTCACGCTGCATGTGACCAAACGCCTGCACGGGGTGGCCAAACAGTTCGATGTCACGCCCGGATTCTTCCTTTCGTCCGACTACGCCCACCTCGCGGCGTTCGGCCGCGCCACCGCCGATCTGTTCGGCCCGCAGACCGTGCTCGCACTCGACGATCAGCGCGTTCCGGTCCGCGATTTCTCCGAGGCCTTCGAACGGATGATGGCGGAAGCGAAAAAGGGGCAACACATCCAGCGCTACAAGGGCCTGGGGGAAATGAATCCGGAGCAGCTTTGGGAAACCACGCTGGATGCCAACAGCCGACGCCTGTTGCAGGTCAAGATCGAAGACGCGATTGCCGCCGACGAAGTGTTCACCATGTTGATGGGCGACCAGGTCGAGCCACGGCGTGACTTCATCGAACGCAACGCTCTCGATGTCGCCAATCTGGACATCTAACCGCCGGCCGGTCCGACAATGACCCAGCGTCGCGCCGTACCACCCGGCCGCCTGTCGCCGCGAACCGCCAACGAACCTGCCGCGCGACAGTCCCCGATTACGCTCACCACACCGTCGTCACGCCCATGCTGAATTACCCCCAAATCGACCCGGTAGCGATCAGTCTCGGTCCGGTGAAAGTGCACTGGTACGGCCTGATGTACGTGATCGGCATCGGCACGGCCTGGTGGCTGACGCGTCGCCGCGCCGCCCGTCCCGGTTTCCCGTGGTCGGTCGCTCAGGTCGAAGATCTGATCTTCCTTGCCGCGCTCGGGCTGGTCCTGGGCGGCCGCATCGGCTACATGCTCTTCTACAACTTCACCGGCTTCCTGTCCGACCCGCTGATGATCGTGCGTGTCTGGGAAGGCGGCATGTCGTTTCACGGCGGGCTGCTCGGCGTGCTGGCGGCACTGGGCTATTTCGCCCGCCGCGAGCGGATCCGCTTCCTGGCACTCGGCGATTTCATCGCTCCGTACGTGCCGATCGGACTCGGCGCCGGACGGATCGGCAACTTCATCAACGGGGAATTGTGGGGTCGGGTCACGGCTGTCCCTTGGGGAATGGTGTTCCCGACCGGCGGCCCATTGCCGCGCCACCCCTCGCAGCTCTATGAAGCCGCACTGGAAGGGCTGGTGCTGTTCCTGATCCTGCATTTCTACAGTGCACGGCCCCGGCCGCTCGGCGCCATCGGCGGGCTGTTCCTGCTGCTCTATGGAACCTTCCGTTTCATCGCCGAATTCCTGCGCGAACCCGACGCTCACATCGGCTACGTCGCGCTGAACTGGCTGACCATGGGCCAGATCCTCAGCGTGCCGATGATCCTGCTCGGCGCGTTGCTGATGGCCTGGGCGTATCGCACCGCACCGTCCCCGGATCACCCACCGGGGTCGCCGTGATGCACGCGTATCTGGAACTGCTGGACGACATCCTGAGCAACGGTGTGGCGAAGGAGGACCGCACCGGCGTCGGTACCCTGAGTGTGTTCGGGCGGCAACTCCGCTTCGACCTGGCTCATGGCTTCCCGCTGCTGACCACCAAGAAGCTGCACGTTCCCTCGATCGTCCACGAACTGCTTTGGTTCGTTTCCGGCGATACCAACCTGCGCTACCTGCACGAGAACCGTGTGACGATCTGGGACGAATGGGCCGACGAACACGGCGACCTGGGGCCGATCTACGGCAAGCAATGGCGCGCCTGGGACCTGCCGCAGGGTGGCCGGATCGACCAGCTCGCGCGCGTGATCGATGCCATCCAGCATCAGCCCGATTCCCGCCGGCATCTGGTCGTCGCCTGGAATCCGGCCGATGTCGATCATATGGCGCTGCCACCCTGCCACTACGCCTTCCAGTTCTACGTCGCGCATGGGAAGTTGTCGTGCATGTTCCACATGCGATCGATCGACGTGTTTCTGGGGCTTCCGTTCAATATCGCCAGCTACGCGCTGCTCACCCATCTGATCGCCGACCACTGCGGCTTGGGCGTCGGCGAGCTGATCTGGACCGGCGGGGACACCCATCTGTATCGGAATCACCTCGGCCAAGCCCGCGAACAGATCAAGCGCAAGCCCTATCCGCCGCCGCGCCTGCGGATTCTCCGCACCCCGGACGACTTCTTCGGCTACCGGTTCGAAGACATCGCGGTCGAGGATTATCGGGCGCACCCGCACATCAAGGCCGCGGTCGCGGTCTGACCGTCCGGCCGAGGAACCTCGCTGATGCGCATCAGCCTGCTGGTCGCGATGGCGACGAACCGCGTGATCGGCGCGAACGGCCGGCTGCCGTGGCATCTGGCCGCCGACCTTCGGCGCTTCAAGGCTCTGACGATGGGGCATCCGCTGCTGATGGGCCGCAAGACCCACGAGTCGATCGGCCGCCCGCTACCCGGTCGGACCAATCTGGTGCTGACCCGCGATGCCGCCTACACCGCCGCCGGCTGCCTGGTCGTGCATTCGCCGTCCGAAGCGCTGGAACGCGCTCGACCGGCCGGCGAATTGTTCGTGATCGGCGGGGCTGCGCTTTACGCCGACTTCCTGCCGCGTGCGGACCGGATTCACCTGACGCTGATCCATCACGACTACGCCGGGGACGTCCGCTTCCCGGAATTCGATGCGAGCCGATGGCTGACCACTCGCCGTGAAGACATCGACGACGACCCCGATTTCCCTTATCCGTACAGTTTCCTGGTGCTGGACCGGCCGGCCGCCACCACGTCGCCGCATTGATGTGAATCACGCACTCGCGGGAGGGGACGGTTCATCGCTGACCCCGCTTCCAAGTCCCGGACTTGCCGCCCGACTTCTGCAGCAGTCCGACCGACTGGATCGTCATACCGCGGTCCACCGCCTTGCACATGTCGTAGATCGTCAGCAACGCGACCTGCACCGCCGTCAGCGCCTCCATTTCGACCCCGGTTTGCCCCCGAGTCTTGACCAGGGCCTGGCAACGCACGCGTCCGCGCTCCGGTTCCGGTTCGAGGGTTAACTCGACGTGCGTCAGCGCGACCGGATGGCACAGCGGGATCAAGTCGGCGGTCCGCTTGCTGGCCATGATGCCGGCGATGCGGGCGGTGCCCAGCACGTCGCCCTTGCCGACCTGCCCGCCGACGATCGCCTGCAGCGCTTCCGGCCGCATTTCGATGTAGCCCTCGGCAACGGCCACCCGTTCGGTCGCCGCCTTGCCGCCGACGTCCACCATGTGCGCTTCGCCCAACTGATTAAAATGAGTCAATGACGACATGCCGCTTGGTACCTGGTGATCGATCGCTTTTTGCATTCTAACTTGGAGAAGACACGATGAGTCTCGAAATCGCAGAGTTGTTCCGTCGGGTGACCCACGGTGTCTACGTGATCGGCGTGGCCGATGCAGAGCAGCGCAACGTGTTCACCGCCGCATGGGTGATGCAGGTGTCGTTCAAGCCGCTGATACTCGCACTCAGCGTCAATCCCGGCCATTCGTCCTATCGCTTGCTGAAGGAAGGCGGAAAATTTTCGGTCGGTGTGCTGGCCCGTGACCAGTTCGATCTGGCGCTGCATTTCGGCCAGCCGGCCACCGTCGACAAGCTGGCCGGCCAGGCGTGGCACCCTTCCGCGGACGGCCTCCCGCTGATCGATTCCGCGATCGCGCAGTTCGAATGTGTGGTGGAAGACGAATGCAGTGCCGGCGATCACCGGGTCGTCGTCGGACGAGTGTTCGACGGCCGCCTGCTGCGGCCGCAGGCCGTTCCGATGATCTATCGCGACACCGGCGATGTCGACGGCGCGGCCCGCTTCTTCCCGGACACTTTCGAGCCCGCGGCTTGACCGTGCTACCACGGGACTTCGTCGAGACCCGCGAGGGACTCGTCTTCGCGGTCGTCGACGGCTGCCCTGAACAAGGACGGGTACTGTGCTTTCTACGCTATCTGCGCGACCCGTCCACCGGACTGCTCCACAAGGTGGACACCGCCGCGGCCAATGCCTGGCTCCACCGGCACTTCCCGCACTACCTGTACCACTCCGGCCGGCTGGATGCCGATTTGCACGCGGTCGCCGCCAGCGCGATCGCCCGGCATCATGAACCGAGACGGCGACTGCAGGAGCTGTTAACCGTCGTTTCGTCCGATCCGCTGGAGGCCCGGCTGCGGCGGCTGGTGCGGCGATTCATCCGCAGCGGTATCGTTCCCGACGACCTGGGCGTGACCGGTTCGCTGCTGCTGGGCGCTCAGACCCCGCATTCCGACATCGATCTCGTCGCGTATGGACGTCCGGCGTTCCAGGCCGCCCGCAATGCGATCCGGCAGGGACTCGCCGAAGGCGTGCTGCGCGATCTGGAGCCCGCCGAGTGGGCTGAAGCCTACCGGCGCCGCGGCTGTGCGCTCAGCCTCCGGGACTTCATCTGGCACGAGCGGCGCAAGGCCAACAAGGCCGTGTTCGAGGGAGCCAAATTCGATCTGACCCAGGTGTGCCGGGACCCGCCGCCGGACCCGACCGTCTGGCGCAAGCGCGGGCGTAGGCAGATTCGCGCGGTGGTCATCGACGCGTCGGCCGCGTTCGACCATCCGGCGCGCTACCGGATCGACCACCCCGAACTCTCCGAAATCTGCGTCTACACCCACACCTACGTCGGCCAGGCCTGCAATGGCGAAACGGTCGAGGCGACCGGCCTGCTCGAGCAGGCCGAATCCGGCACGCTGCGCCTGCTGATCGGCAGCTCGCGAGAAGCCCCCGGCGAGTATCTGCGTGTACTGACGGCGGGATCATGCTGAACGGCACCGCCCTGCCGGTTGGTCACGGCGCGCGACTCTGCTAAATTCACTCCCCGGTCACAACGACCGGCGAGTCGAGGAGGCGGTGCCATGTTCGGCGGAGTCATTGCAGCCGCGCTGTGCGCGTGGTTTTATCAGACGGCGGTCCGGATTCGTCTGAATCCGCTGGCGTGGGTGATCGGCGCGCTGGTGGTGTTCTACGCGGTCCGGTTTGTGTGGACCTTCGCGATACTGAAGCCGCTGCTGGGTGCCGGCTTCCGGAATCATTCGATGCTGGGCGGCGTGATGATCGAACTCTCCGGAGCACTGATCGCCGCCGCTGTCGTCGCGCTGTTTCGATCCAAGGTCATGCTGAAGCAAGGTCATTGACCCGATGCCCCACTCGCTGAAGCCACGCCTCGCATGGACCTTCGAACCGCTGCCACCGTTCCACGCGGTGGTGATGGACATGGACGGCCTGGCACTCGACACCGAAGCCACCTACTGCACCGCCTGGCAGCGGGCCGCAGCGGAACTCGGCTACGCGCTTTCCAACGAATTCTGTCGCGGCCTGTTCGGCCGCCATGCCGACGACGTAAAGTCCGCCCTGGCCGCCGCCTGCGGCTCCGGCTTCGACCCGCACGCATTCCATGCGGCGGCCGAACGACACTGGCTGGCCACGCTGCAGGCGGACGGTGTCGCCAAGATGCCGGGCCTCGATCGGCTGCTGGCCGCGCTTCGGCGCCACGCCATCCCCTACGCGCTGGCGACCAACAGCGACGAACCCTATGCCAGCCTGTGTCTGGACGCGGCCCGGGCCCGTCATGAGTTTCCGGTCATGGTCACGCGCGATCAGGTGGCTTCCGGAAAGCCGGCCCCGGATCTGTTCCTGGAAGCAGCACGCCGCCTCGGCGTGCCGCCCGCCCGCTGCCTGGCGCTGGAAGATTCACCGCCGGGGCTCACGGCGTGCATCGAGGCCGGTATGGTCGCGGTCTGGATTCCGCCGCGCCACGCCCACCACGCGGCGCCGGGACTGCGCGACGTCCGGGTGATGCAAAGTCTGGATGTCCTCGCCGGGCAGATCGAACAGGAATCGGGCCGCTAATGCCCCCGAACCGACCAACGCCGCCGCCCGTCGACCGCCCTTCCGGCGCGATTGCCGCCGGCACGCCCCTCGAACCTTCCCCGGTAACCACGGAGATTTCATCATGATCGGTGCTCTGGCGATCCTCGCCGTCGCGGCCTGGTTCTATGTCACGGCGGAGCGCTCGCGGTTGCCCGCTCTGGCCTGGTGCATCGGCGGCGTCCTCGTCTACTACGCCGGCTTCGCCGTCTGGATGTACGGGTTGTTGGCCCCGTTGCTGGGCGATCAATTCCGGAATCACGGGCTATGGCTCGGCCTCGGCATGGACCTTTCAGCGGTCGCCGCCGGCGTGATCGCCGCCGCGTTGTTCCGCGCCAAGGTCCTGTTGAAGCGCGCGCGTCCGCCGTTCGGCGAGACCTTCTGACTGATCACGCGACGGCGCGCGCAGTTCCCGCCCCGCGCTGTTCGGCCCCCGCCCGCAGGGCTCCGCGCCGTTACCGAACCGATGCAGGCCGGCGCCTGCCTTGCTATGATGGCATGACCGACGACGAGCGCGGCGGCGGACGCCCGGATTCCGCCGTCCCATCCGACCCGCGATCGGCGCGGCTGCTGCACGGAATATCAGGAGGCTGGCGAGTGAGACGCGTGATGAGCATCCTGGCCAAGGCCGGGCTGGTGGAACTGTCCGAAGAGGAACGAGCCGCATTGGATCCGCACGGCACCGCCGCACAATCCGCCGCCGTGCTCCCGGAAGCCGACGAAGCTTCAACCGAGCCGGCGCCGATCCTTTCCAGCGCACCGACCGCCGAAACGCTCGCGGACATCGACGAAGGCAGACCGTTCGACGACCTCTATGCCGCCGCCGATCTCCCATCCTCACCGTTTCCGGCGGAGCGTCTGTTGCGGCTGCTGGACGGTTTGCGTGCGATGGACCCCTCCACCCGCAAGACCGCCGTGCTGGCGATGGACCAGGCCGACGAAGCCTGGCAGATCGCCGACCCGGTCCTCGACGCGCAACGCAAGATCGCGGTGCTGGAGTCGCACAAGCAGAGCCTGAGCGCCTATGTCGGCGGCCGGGCCGAGGATACCGCCCGGCGCTGTGCCGATGAACGCGAGCGGCGTGAGCAGCGCGCCGCGGAAATTCGCCGGCAGATCGCCGAACTGGAACAATTGCTGGAACGCGAGGCGGCGCGCAGCGCCGAGGCGATTGCGGGGCTGGAAGCGGAACTGCAGGCCGACCGCGAGGCCGCCGACCGCGAGACCCGACGCATCGACGCCGAAATCGAACGGTTGCGCGAGATCCCCCGGCATTTTGCATCACCGGCTGACGACGCTTGAGGCTCGAGGAGTATCACCATGGCAACTGCAACACCCCTGGCGAAGGGATTGATGACGGTCATCATTCTGGCGGGCGCCGCCTCGCTGGCATGGAATCTCGGACTGAAAGAGCGTTTCGGGGAACACGAAACCGGCGCCGCGCCCACCCAGTCCGCGACATCTGGCTCCGGCACAGTACCACCCGCGGCTACCACGGCACCCGCGCCGCCCGCTGCGAAATCGAAAGTTGGACCCTTGGGCTCCGCCGGCAACCCGCTGAAGGTCAGCATCGTCAGCTTCCACGGCTACGCGCCTGCGCTGGTCGCGAACGGCAACAGCCTGACCACGCAGCCCGGATCGATCCATGCGGCGAAAGGCCTGCACGTGCAGTTCGTGATTCAGGACGACATTCCACCGCTGATGACGATCTTCGAATCGGGGGCAGCCCACTGCGCCTGGCGTACTTCCGACTTCTGGGCCCAAGAGCAACCGAATCTCCGCAACGCCGGACTGGATGCCCGTGCAATCATGATCGTCGACAATACCCAGGGCGGCGATGCGATCATCGCCCGCAGCCCCGACATTCGTACGGTCGAAGACCTGGCCGGCCGAACGATCGCGCTGCTGCAGTTCACGCCGTCACATGGCATGACGATCGATGCGATCGACAATTCGTCAATGACCGCGAAGAAAAAGGCCAGCGTGAAGTACGTTTATGTCAACGCCGAGGAGGGCACCGCCGGCGTCCGCGCGGCGCTCGAATCCGGACATGTCGATGCGGCGGCCCTGTGGGATCCCGACCTGTCGCTCGCGCTGCGCAACGTCAAAGGCGCGCATGTGGTGTATTCGACCAAGACCGCGACCAATCTGATTTTCGATGTGATCACCTGCGATACCCGCGCGCTGAACCAGCCCGAGAACACCGACGTGTTCCGGAAGTTCGTCGCCGGCTGGATGGAAGGCGTCGAAGCCGCCCGGAAGGATCCTGACAACGCCGTAGACGCGCTGGTCAAGACCGAAGAATTTTTCAACCTGCTGGCCCGCCAGGAGGGCAAGGACTTCGTGAAAGGCCTGTTCGGCAACCTGGTCTGGACCGGACTCGCCGACAATGCCCGCATTCTCGGGCTGGCCGGCGGGGGCACCAACCATTACGAGCGCGTCTACCAGCGCTTCGACCAGATCTACCGCAAGGCCGGTGCCTTGGCCAATCCGAATTCGCCGGTGATCCCTGCACAGGACAGTTTCGACTACCGGTTCATCAAGTCCCTGCTGGCCGAGGATCGGGCCGCCGAAGCGGAGGCCGCCAAACCGGAGTACACGTTCACCGAAGGTGCGCTGAAGGAGGCTGCGCGCCATGAGGCGGTGCTGACCAAGCCGGTCACGGTCGGATTCGCGACCGGACGCTCCGATTTGAGCAAGCGCGCGCAGAAAACCGTCGACGAGGAAGTCGTGCCGTTCATCGAAAACAACGGCAGCGCCTATTTCGAGGTCAGCGGCAACACCGACTCGACCGGCGCGCGCGACGTCAACCAGCGCATCTCGCTGGCCAGAGCCAGATCGGTCGTCGAGTATCTGGTCACGCAGTGGGAATTTCCCCGCGAGCGCTTCAGGATCGTCGGCAACGGCCCCGACAAGTCGCTGTGCAACGAAGGCGCAGCCTCCGCGGAAGGCATGAGCCTGGAGGAGTGCCGGGCGCTGAACCGGACCACGCGCATCGCCGTGTATTCCCGCTGAGGCCGCCGTGGATTCGCTGTGGAACCCCTACTTGCCGCTGCCGGCCGCGACCAGGCGCCGCCTCGGCGTCGGCGCGGTGCTCTCGGTGCTGGCGATCTGGAGCCTGGCATCGGCCTCCGGGCTGGTCAGCCCGAACCGGCTGCCGGCACCCTGGTCGGTGCTCGGCGCGATGTCCTACCTGGCCTGGCACGAGGGCCAGAGCCTGTTGCTCACGGCGACCCTGTGGTCGGTCGGCCGGGTACTGGCTGCGGGGATACTGGTCATCCTGATCGGCATCCCGATCGGCGTGCTGATGGGTGCGGCTCCGCGCATCGACGCGCTGTTGTCGCCGCTGGTGGACCCGTTCCGCTCGGCGCCGGTCGTCGCCTTGCTGCCTATCCTGGTGATGTGGCTGGGCATCGGTGAATCCATGAAGATCGCGTTCCTGTTCGTCGGCGCCGTGGTCTATCTGATCCCGATGGTGCGGGATGCAGTCCGGGCCGTGCCGCAGAGCTACTGGATCGGTACCCGCGACCTCGGCGCAACCCCCTGGGAATGCATCCACAAGGCCATCGTACCGATCGCGATGCCGCGCATCGCCGATGCGGTGATCGTCAGCGTGTCGGTGATGTGGACCTACATCACGGTTGCCGAATACGTCAACGCCCGCGAAGGACTCGGGCAGTTGATCCAGAACGCGCGGCGTTTCAGCGCGATGGACCAGGTGTTCGCCGGCATCATCGTGATCATCGCGCTGGCCTTGCTGACCTACCAGGGCATGCTGGCCGCCAAGCGCCGTCTCTATCCGTGGGAGAACCAGCGGTGAGCGCAGCGACGAATCCGCAGCCCCGCGCCCCGGTTGCGACTGCGCCCAGAGCAGAAACGGTCGCGCCGAGCGATGCGATCAGCATCAGGCTGCAGCACATCGTGCAGGAATATCCGGCACCGGGCGGCGGTGTCACCCGCGTCATCGACGGCATCGACCTGACGTTGGAAAGGCCCGGCATCAACCTGCTGCTGGGTCCCTCCGGCTGCGGCAAGAGCACCCTGCTGCACCTGATGGGCGGCGTGCGCCCGCCGGGTGTGCCGACTCCGACCTCCGGTTCGGTGCTGATCGACGGCCAGGAATGCCATGGCGCGCACGACGATGCGATCATGGTCTTCCAGCATTACGCAAACCGCCCGGACCTGACCGTATTCGAGAATGTCTCGTTCCCGTTCCGTCTGGCGTTGTGGAAGAAACGCGTGCCGGAACGGCAATGGCGCGAACGCACCCGGGAGATGCTGGGCGCCGTCGGTCTCGCCGACAAGAAGGATCTGTATCCGGCGCAGTTGTCCGGCGGCCAGAACCAGCGGGTGGCGCTGGCGCGCGCATTGGTGCTGCAGCCGCGCATCCTGTTGATGGACGAGCCGTTCGGCGCGCTCGATGCACAGACCCGCGAGGAGATGCAGTCTTTGCTGATCGCGCTGCATGCGGCGCGCCCCTGCCTGATCGTGTTCGTGACTCACGATGTGACCGAGGCGCTGCTGCTGGGCGACCGGGTGGTCGTATTGTCGACCCAGCCGGCCCGAATCGCCGATGACTTCACGATCACCGAGCCGCGCCCGCGCTCGACGCTCTGGCAGCGGTCGACCGAAGCGGTCCGGCTGGAGGAACGCATCCTGTCCCAATTGCATAAATTCAGCGCCGGCAAGGGTGCGGTGCGCGTGACGATCTGACCAATACGAGGGTATGCCAAACCACGAACCGCCCTACCTGTGGGAGATGTTGACCAGCCAGACGAACCTGTATGCGTTTCTGGGTTCGCTGCTCGGCGGGGTACTGCTGTCGCTTCCGTTCGGCTTCGGCATCGGCGCCCTTCCGCTGATCGCGTTCGCGGCCGCCGAAGCCATCGCCGCGCTGTATGTCCCGGACTTGCCGGTGTTCCGCGCCAACGTCGATCGGCGCTATCGCGGCAAGGCACGGGAGGCGGCGCGACGGCATCTGATCGAGGAGATCGAGCGCCGCACCGAGCGGCGACGTGAGACCCGCGGTTCGATGGCGGCCTACCAGCGCATGTGCGAACGCGTCACTTCGCTGTACCGCGTGGCCGAGGACAGCCGTACCCAGTTGACGGCCCGCGATGTCGAGCGACTCGACGATGCGACGCTGGACTATCTGAGTATCTGGCTGGGCGCGCTGATCATCGCCGACCGGTCCGAAACGATCGGGCTGCAGGACATCGAACAGCGCATCGCCGCGGTCGACGGCGAACTGAAGGACGCCAAGCCCGGCACGGACATCCGGACCTTGAAAAGCGCGCGCGCCGGCTATGCCGACATGCTGGTCCGACACCGCCGCATGCTGAGCCACCGGCACGCGATCGATGCCGCGCTGTTGTCGATGCCGGACCAGATGGAGGAGATCTACCAGACCATCGTCACGGCACCGACTTCGCGGGAGATGGGTTCCAAGCTGGACGAAGCCATCTCTCGGCTGCGTCTGGAGGAAGACATCGAGCTGGAACTGGCGCAGGACCTCCGAGAACTGATACCGGATTTCACCGGCCCTCTCGAGCGGGAGCCCGAAGAGGCCCGGCCCCGCGTTGCGCAGGCGGTGTCCCGCTGAGCGCGGCCGTCGTCGTATACGGCTCGCCGGCCGGCCTCGCGCCAGGCACACGCGGGTTCCCGACCCGACGCGACCACCCATTCGCCAACCCTTGACCCGAGGAGACCGCCCGACATGGCCAACATCAACCTGCTGACCCGGCTCGCCAATCTGTGGCGCGGCTTCGTTTCGCTGTGGATCACCGATGTCGAAAAGCGCCACCCGGAAATCGCCTACCAGAACGCCATCGACGGTATGATCGAAAAATACGAACGCCTGAAGACCGCAACCGCGTCGATCATCCGGCGCCGCCAGGAACTCGAGGATCGGCTGAAGGCGCAGGAAAGCGACCTGGCCGCCATCACGGCCGATCTGGAAGGGGCGATCGCGACCGGTCAGGACGATCTGGCGGTGGTGCTGATCCAGAAGAAAAACGCGCTGCAGGACAGCCTGCAGGGGCTCCGGGCCGACATGGAAGTCGCGCAGCAGGACGCCGACGATGCCAAGAGTTCGCTGTTGCAGGTCAAGGGCGAGATCGATAAATTGAAGGCCGAGAAGGACCGCATGCTGGCGCAGATGCAGAGCGCGCAAGCCCGCGTGAAGGTCCAGAATCAGCTCGAGGGATTGTCGGTCGACGCCGAGGTACGCGCGCTGGACAACGTGCGCGAACACATCAAGACCACGATCGCCGAAGCCAATCTCGGCAAGGAGCTGCGCGACTCCGATCTGGACGTGCGCCTCGCCAAGCTGCGACAAGGCAGCGGCGCGATCGCCGCCAAACAGGAACTCGAGGAGATGAAGAAAGCCCGCGCGGCGCAGGCCGCCGGCAGCAAGTCGATGTAATCCCGCCAAGGAACCAGCGATGTCGTCGTCGCGCGCGGCACGCCCGGAACTCCCGCCCTGGGCCGAGATCGTCCGCCAGAAGTACCTGGCGGGCGAAGCCTCCGTGTTCGTGCTGCACCGGAACGTGTTCGACCGCTACCTGGTCACGGGCCGCGCCTACGGCATGATCCAGTTCCTCAGCGAGGTGCTGCTGAAGGACAACAAACAGCGCATCTACGAACTCAGCCTGGCGCGAGGCATCCGCTATCTGCAGGGCGGCAGCGCCGACGAGAAGGCCGGCCTGTTCGCGCATCTGGAAGGCAAGGGCCTCGCCGGAGTGCTCGAATCGCTCGAACTGCGCCTGCGCGAACACCGTTCCAACGGCGTACTGATTCCGTATGCCGGCACCATCCTGCCCGGTGCGGAAACCTCGTTCCTGTCCGTGGACGACCGCGTCGCGCTGACGACGCTGCACCGCTGGTCACTCGACGACGAGCTGCTGGCGGGCGACAACGTGATCCTGCTGATCAGCGAATCGCTGGCCGACATCAACCAGGCCATCCTGACCAATCCCCGAGTGGCCGCCGTGGAAGTACCGGTCCCGGATCTGTCGCTGCGCGAAGCGGCCATCCGCCACTACGCGCCGTCGATGCCCACCGAGCAGGCGCGGCGGCTGGCCGTCCACACCGCGGGACTGCGGGTGATCCAGCTCGTCAGCATCGTTGCCGGCGAAGGCCGGCAAGGAATGTCGGAAGCCGAGCGGGAAGCGCTGATCGAAGACCTGCTGCGCGGCACACCCAACGCCGAGGACCGCGCGCGGAAGCTGGCCGCGATCACGGCCGGCATGGCCCCGGAAGAAATCCGCCATCTGGTCGACCCGACCAAGCGGCTGCCGGGCGGTGACCCCTATGCCGAGATGATCGACGTCGTGCGGGCCCGCAAACGCGAATTGATCGAGAAGGAATGTGCCGGACTGATCGAATTCGTCGAACCGAAGCACGGCCTGGAAGCGGTCGGCGGCAATGAGGCGATCAAGGTCGAACTGATGGAGATCGCCAACGCGTTGAAGACCGGCGACCGTGCCCGCTCGCCGATGGGGCTGCTGGCCGTGGGTCCGATGGGTGCCGGCAAGACCTTCGTGATCAAGGCATTTCTGAAGGAAGCCGGCCTGTCTGGCGTCGCGCTGAAAAACTTCCGCTCGAAGTGGGTGGGCTCCACCGAATCCAATCTCGACCGTGTCCTGACGGCGGTCAAGGCGATGGGGCCGATCGCAGTGATCATCGACGAGGGCGACCGCAGCTTCGGCCGGCACGGCGAAGACAGCGACGGCGGCACCAGCTCGCGTGTGATCGCCCGGCTGAAGGAGTTCATGTCCGAGCCCGAAAACCGCGGTCGGGTGCTGTTCATACTGATGACGAACCGGCCGGACAAGCTGGATGCCGATATCAAGCGTCCCGGCCGACTGGACCGGAAGATTCCCTTCTTCTATCCGGACACCGCCGCAGAACGCGCGGCGATCGTCCGGGCCATCCTGGGCCGCTACCAGGCCCCCTGCGACATCGACTGGGCGGTGTCGACCGAACTGCTGCAAAACCTCGACGGCTATTCCAACGCCGATCTCGAAGCGGTCGCGCTGCTTGCGTTCGAGTTCGCCGTGCGCCAGAACTCGGCGATCACCGCCCGGGTGTTCGCCGATGCGATCGCGGACTTCATGCCACCGCAGGATGTCGCGATGATCCGCTACATGGAGATGCTGGCGGTGTTCGAAACCTCGCGTCGCTCGCTGCTGCCGGAGCGCTTTCGTTCGCTGACGCCGCAGGAAGTTCACACCCGGCTGGCGTCGCTCCGGCGCGAGATCGGCGATTGAGCACCCGCCCGCTCTCCGGCCTCGCCGCCTTGCCAAATCCCCTGCGATGCTTTAGCGTACTATGTCCTAGTAAGGCTGGGGGTGCGCCCGGCCGTATCGAATCTGTCTCCCGCTGGCGGTGGCGGACTTCGTCGAGGTTCCGGGCGCTGAGAAACACCCTTCGAACCTGATCCGGTTAGAACCGGCGGAGGAAAGCCCGACCTCAGTGCGTCTGCAGGCCCGTCTTCCTCCGCCCCGTTAGCGTCCACTGAGGTGAGAGCGATGAACGCCATACCCAAAGAATTTCTCCACGAAGCGGTGCAGGGCAAGATCGCTTCGATCCAGCCGTTCCAGAATTCCGAAAAGATCTACGTCCCGGGCAGCCGCCCCGATCTCCGGGTACCGATGCGGAAGATCAGCCAGTCCGACACCCCGGCCGCGATGGGTACGCAACAGAACCCGCCGGTCTATGTGTACGATACCTCCGGCCCTTTCACCGATCCGGCGGTACGCGTCGATCTGCGGTTCGGCCTGAATCCGCTGCGCGAGCCGTGGATCGAGGAACGCGGCGACACCGAGCGCCTGTCGGGTCCCAGTTCCGAATACGGCCGCCAGCGCCAAAGCGATCCGGAACTCGCGCACCTCCGCTTCGAACACATCCGCAATCCGCGGCGCGCCAAGGCCGGCGCCAACGTGACCCAGATGCATTATGCCCGACGCGGCACCATCACGCCGGAAATGGAATTCATCGCGATCCGCGAGAATCAGAAGCTGGAATCCCTGGCCGAGATGTACGGCTTCCAGCACCCGGGCGAGTCGTTCGGCGCGGCGATCCCGCGCATGATCACCCCCGAATTCGTGCGCGACGAGGTCGCCCGCGGCCGCGCGATCATCCCGGCCAACATCAACCATCCGGAATCCGAGCCGATGATCATCGGCCGCAATTTCCTGGTCAAGATCAACTGCAATCTCGGCAATTCGGCGGTGACATCCTCGATCGAAGAGGAGGTGGAGAAGATGCTGTGGGCGATCCGCTGGGGCGGCGACACGGTGATGGACCTGTCCACCGGCAAGAACATCCACGAGACGCGCGAGTGGATCA
>CAZXXC010000059.1:0-24884 GCA_964644665.1 uncultured Methylococcaceae bacterium | reverse complement strand
AACAGGGTGATCCGAGGGGGATCGCTCGTCCAGCAACGACAGAAATGTCGGGTAGTCTTCCGGTCCGAGACCGAAGAGGCGCGTGTCCTCGAAGTTGCAGTAAAGCGCACCGCCGCCGCCGCGCATCAGTTGACCCTGCAGGGTGCTCTTGCCGCAACGGCGCACTCCCAGCAGCACGGTTGCCCGCGACGCTGTCAAGCGCAAATCGGCGAGGAGCTGACGGATGACTTCCCGTTCAGGTGGGGGAGGCGGTAGCGGGTCCCGCAGAACGGCCGAAAGTGTATCTCGTAATAGCATGAATTTATGCTATGACAACGTACACCTTCGTTACAAGCCGCATTTCAGCAGCCGGGAGCCGTACTCAAGCCCCGAAGCGCCGTTCGTCGCGCCGCCTGCCGGCCAGGTCCGGAACCAGGATAACCTGCCCCAAATGCAGCTCGAGTACGTCCAGAATCCACCAGCCGCCAGGTTCGTCGTCCCGTCCCTTCTGAAACGGCCCGGTCAATACATCACCCAGGGACGACGACGCCAGCACATGCTTCGGACCCGGTCACGGCAGCGTAGCCAGCCGGCGGTCGATGATCTGTGCGATCGGATGTTCCGGCACCCGGCTTCAGGCCTCGTATGTCGCGGGACGTTCAGCGGTCGGGACATCACCGGTTTCCGATGGGTTCGACTCGCTGATTCTGTTACCTCGGCCTTTCTGTCAACAAGCCCACTCCCTCGCGCTTGGTTCAGGCCGACCGGTCATTGGCGCTGCTTCCGTCCACTCGCGCCACACGGGCCGGTTCATCCGCCGCCGGATTGCGCCAGCAGCGCGCGTGCTTCGGTCGCCGCCGCGCACATCGCTTCGCGCCATTCGGCGCTGGCGTGGCGCCATTCGGTCTCGGGGTCGGGGGAAATCTCCAGAAAGCGCCGGGCCGCCAGAATGCGGACTTCCTCCGTGACTCGCCGGTCGGCCATCAGGCCGGCCAGTCCATCCAGGATCTGGGAAGGGGCGGAACGCTGGCTGAGCGCATTCAATCCCGCGTACACGGCTTTCTGCAAGTCCTCCGCTTCATCGCCGCATCGTGCGGCGGCCTCGTTCAGTGCCTTGGCCGCGGGGTCATGTGCGGCCAGCCCGAGTGTCATGCAGGACGCGATGCGAAACGCGAGCGGGGCGCCGCGATCCAGGCAAACCCCTTGCGCGTCGTCGGTGTTGCCGTACCCGTCGAACGAATAGAGCACCAGGTTGCCGGCGAGGCGGTTGCCGAGGATCGGTGAGGCGACGTCGGCGGCGACCCGGCGGACGGGTCGCGGAAAGTAGCGGTGCATGGCCAGCAGATAGGTCACTGCCGCGATCGCGGCCGGACCCGCCTCGCTGAATGCATCGACGACGGTGTCATACATCAGGTCTTCCGCCGGCAGCGTGGCGTGGCGTTCGCGCCAGACCGCGATCGATCCGAGCACATCCGCCACCAGCCCGATAGTGGCGCCGTCCGGCAGCAGCATGAATCCCATCAAGGCCCGCCGAAACCGGTCCTGATCGCCGCTGACCACGGCGGCGTTCAGCAGCGTGAACAGCGATTTGGCATCCGACGGTGCCGCAGCCGATTCGACACCCAGTTTGCGCAGCAGCAGCGAGAGGGCGGTATCGTAGTCGGCCTCCGGCCGAAAGTCCGCGTAGAGCTTGCCCTTCAGGAAACCGGGGAGTTCGCAGCCGTCCAGCAGCAACGGCAGGACCTTGACTCGCCGCCCTTCGATCTCCTGATTCATCGCGACATCGAGTTCGCGTTTGACCCATCCGGACTTGACCGAGGTCTCGGAAAGTACGGCGGCCACATACTCCATCTGGTCGATGCCCTCGCGAATCTTGTCGATCAGCGAGTCGCCCAGTTGCAGTTCGGCTTCGTCGAGCCAGATGCGCACACCCGCCCGGCGCAGATCAGCGGCAAGGCGACGCACGAACGCCTTGTCGGCATGGGAGTGGCTCAGGAAAACGCTGGACATGGGGACACGAACATTCGATCGCCGGCTTTAATGGTCTTCCCCGGCGAATGGTGCGCGATTCCGGTTTGGATGTAAACCGGCCCCGCATCTCGGGCCATCGTTCCGGCGGGCGCCGCCGCGGCGCCGTCAGGGAACGATGTCGCGGATCTCGATCGACTGTGTGCTGCCCGATTGACTGGAGATGGGTTCGGAAAGCCCCTGGAGATCGCCGGGTGCCGGCATCGGCTGGCCGGTCCTGGAAATGCGCGCGCCGATCACGATCTGGTCGAAGGACGAGAGCTTTCGTTCCGGCATCATCGCCATCGCATCGCTCAGCGTCACTTCCACCGGCAGATCGCGGACCTGCTTGCGGACGACGGCCAGCGGCATCGGCGGGCCGGACGCCGCGCGGGCGAAGATGAAGACGGCATCGTCGGGCGCCACGCGGTTTTTCAGCGCACCGGCCAGCGTCACCTTGACGCGGATGCTGGCGCCCGAGGCTTCCGCGGCCGCGGGTTTGCCGCTTTTCTGCGGCGACTCGGCCAGCCCCTGCACTCTCGCGATGTACTGCTCGATCGCGCGATGGTCTTCGCTGTCGGCCGGCAGCAAGGTCTTCAGCTTCTGCCAGTAGCCGACCGCCTTGGCGATGTCCTTTTGTTCCGCGGCGGCGAGGCCGGCCAGCCAGAGCCCGGTCGGGTGGGCCGGATCGCGTTGCAGGATCTCCGTGACGATCGCGACCGGCCGGCCCTGCAGCGACCCTTTCTGGGTTTCGGCCAGCGCTTGGGCCAGTGAACCCTTCAGATCGAGATCGTCCGGTGCCAGCTTGATCGCGAACTCGAACGCGGTCGCCGCGCGCTCGGGTTGACCGGTCGCGAGCAGCGAACGGGCCAGCAGCTTCCAGCCTTGCAGATCATTGGGGTCGCTGGCGAGGTGTTCGGCCAGGCGCTGAATGCCGGCTTCGATCTCGTCCGCAGTCGGTGCCTTGGCGTCGGCTGGGGGCGGTGTTGCGATCAGTTCCGGTCGGCCCAGGTGCAGATAAAGCCCGATGCCGAGAGCCAGCGCGGCACTCAGTCCGGCGGCGAGCCCCATGCGTCCGGCGGCGACGGGCTGCATTGCGGCCGGCGCCGCGGCATCGAGATCGGTCAGCAGTTCGCGGTCGAGTTCCGCCGTCAGTTGCGGATCGGGCGCATCCCCCAAAGCATCGGCGCTGAGTTCCTGCCGGCGTTGACGGTCGATCAAAAGGTTCAGTCTGCGGCGCTCGGCGCCCGCTGGGCGGAGGCGTCCGAACAGCAAGGGCAGGAAAAAACCTGTGCCCGCGACGAGCAGCGCGGCGACCGCGAGCCAGAACAGCGTCATGAGATCATCCCTGGATGTTGTTCCGCAAATCGTCGAGGCGCGCGCGTTCCTCGGGCGACAGTTCCGGGGCCGCTGCGGCCGTCTGCTGGCGGGAACGCCGCCAGATGAAAGCGAGGCCGGCCAGCAGCAACAGCAGGGGGCCCAGCCACAGCAACAGCGTCATCGGTGAAAACGGCGGCCGATACAGCACGAAATCGCCGTAGCGGTCGACCAGAAATTGCACCGCCTCCCGATCGCTCTTGCCGCTCTGGATGATGTCGTAAACCTCGTCGCGGAGGTCCTTCGCGAGGTCGGCGTCGGAATCGGCCAGCGACTGGTTCTGGCAGACCAGGCAGCGGAGATCCTTGACCAGGTTCTCGTAGCGCTGCTGCTGATCCGGATTCGCGAATGTCCGGACCTCTGCGGCCGAGGCCGGGTGCAGCCAGAGCAGTGCCAGCAGCGTGGCGAGGATCCTCATGCCGGCTCCGCCTGCAGTTTCCGGATCAACGGCAGCAGCGTCGTCTCCAGCGCGTCCTCGGTCAGCGGGCCGGTGAACTTGTAACGGATGATGCCTTTCCGGTCGATCACGAAGGTTTCCGGCACGCCGTACACGCCCCAGTCGATGCCGACCTTGCCATCCGCGTCGAAGGCGCTGGCGCGATAGGGGTTGCCGAAGCGATTCAGCCAGGCGGTCGCCGCATCGCGTTCATCCTTGTAGTTCAGGCCGTAGATCGGCACCAGTCCGGTCTTGGCCAGTTCCAGCAACAGCGGGTGCTCCTGGCGGCAGGAGACGCACCAGGAAGCCCAGACATTCAGCAGGCTGACTTGCCCCTGGAACACCTCGGCGGAGATCGACGCATCCGGCTCCAGCACCGCCGGCAAGGCGAAGGCCGGTGCCGGCTTGCCGATGAACGGCGAGGGAACTTCGCGCGGGTCCAGCTTCAGGCCGACCCCGAGCAGGATCAGCAACAGCAGAAAGATGCTCAGCGGCAGCAGGAATTTCAGGCGCATGCCGGGCGTTCCCGATTCGCGGCGTTCAAGCGGATGCGTTCGCCGGCGCCGCGGGCTGCCAGGCGTCGGCGCGCCGGGCCGCGATACGGTAACGGCGGTCGCTGACCGACAGCAGGCCGCCGGCCATCATGAACAGCCCGCCGAACCAGATCCAGCGGATGAACGGCTTGCAGTACAGCCGGACGCTCCAGGCGCCGCCTTCCATCGGCTCGCCGAGCGCGACGTACAAGTCGCGCGACCATCCGGGATCGATAGCGGCCTCGGTCATCACGTTGCGCTGCACCCGGTAAGCGCGCTTCTCCGGATGCATCGTAGTCTTGCCGCCGCCGGTGTCCACCTCGAACGTGCCGCGCCGCGCGATGTAGTTCGGCCCTTCCACATCGGTCACGCCGCGGAACGTGAAGCGGTAGTCGCCGATCGCGACCGTGTCGTCCGGCGCCATCCGGACCGTCTTTTCGATCGAATAGCGGCCGGACAGCGCGACGCCGACCAGGAACACCGCGAGCCCCAGGTGCGCGATCGTCATGCCGTAGATGCTGCGCGACTGTGCGCGGAGGCCACCGAGCCAGGTCTCCCGCAGGCTGACGCGAGTCCACAGCGAGAACAGCGCGCTGCCCGCCAGCCACAGCGCCAGGCTCAGCGCGGCAATGGTCTTGATGTCCTTTACGCTCCACACCGCGGCGGTCAGCGCGCCGCCGGCCAACAGGCTGCATGCGGCCAGCACCCGAGTCCGGGCGAAGACCGTGGCGAGGCTGGCCTGGCGCCAGGCGAACAGCGGCGCGATGCCGGCCAGCAGGAAGATCGGCACCATCAGCGGCGCGAACACCGCATCGAAATACGGCGGGCCGACCGAGATCTTGCCGAGGCCGAGCGCATCGAGCACCAGCGGATACAGCGTGCCGAGCAGGATGCTGCCGGCCGCGGTGACCAGCAGCACGTTGTTCAGCAGCAGCAGGTTTTCCCTGGACACCAGTTCATAGCGCACATGGTCCTTGATGGTCGGTGCGCGCAGCGCATACAGGAACAGCGAGCCGCCGATCACGATGCCGAGCAGCATCAGGATGAACAGACCGCGCGCCGGGTCGGTCGCGAACGCGTGCACCGAGGTCAGCACACCGGAACGGACCAGGAAAGTGCCGAGCAGGCTCAGCGAGAACGCACAGATCGCCAGCAGCACGGTCCAGGCCTTGAACGTACCGCGCTTTTCGGTCACGGCCAGCGAATGGATCAGAGCGGTCGCCACCAGCCACGGCATGAACGAGGCATTTTCGACCGGATCCCAGAACCACCAGCCGCCCCAGCCGAGTTCGTAATAGGCCCACCAGGAGCCCAGCGTGATGCCGAAGGTCAGGAAGATCCAGGCCACCAGCGTCCACGGCCGGGACCAGCGCGCCCAGGCCGAATCCAGCGAGCCGCCCAGCAGCGCGGCGACTGCGAAGCTGAATGCGACGCTCAAGCCCACATAGCCCATGTACAGCATCGGCGGATGCACGGTCATGCCGAAATCCTGCAGCAGCGGATTCAGATCGTTGCCGTCGACCGGCGGGTCCGCCAGGCGCTCGAACGGGTTGGACGTCAGCAGGATGAACAGCAGTATTCCGACGCTGACCAGACCCATCACGCCCAGCACGCGGGCCAGAAAGTCGTCGGCCAGGCCGCGGCTGAATACCGTCACCGCCAGCGTCCACAGCCCCAGGATGAGGGCCCACAACAGCATCGAGCCTTCGTGGCCGCCCCAGACCGCGGACAGACGGTAATACAGCGGCAGCGATGAATTGGAATGCAGCGCGACGTACTCGACCGAGAAATCGTTGCCGGCGAAGGCGGCGGCGAGGCACGCGAACGACACCAGCAGGAAGAAACACTGCGCGCGGCCGGCCGGGCGGGCCACCGCCATCCAGACCGGTACTCCCCGGGCGGCACCGGCCAGCGGAAAGCTGCCCTGCAGCAGCGCCATCATCAGGGCCATGATCAACGCGACATGACCGAGTTCGGCGATCATGGCTTCTGCCAGCTCTTGTAGTCCGGGCTCACGTGTCCGCCCTTTTTCATCGCATCGGCCACTTCCGGCGGCATGTAGTTCTCGTCGTGTTTAGCCAGTACCTCGGTCGCTTCGAACAGGCCGCCGTCATTCAACTGCCCGATCGAGATGATGCCCTGGCCTTCGCGGAACAGATCGGGCAGGATGCCGTTGTAGGCGACCGAAACCGTCGCCGCGCCGTCGGTCACGTCGAAATGCACGTTCAGGCTGTCCGGGTCGCGCTTGACGGTGCCGGGCACGACCAGTCCGCCGACGCGGAACGCGTAGCCTTTCGGCGCTTCGCCGGCGGCGATCTGCGTCGGCGTATAGAAATACAGCAGATTCTTCTGAAACGCGGTCAAGGCCAGGAATGCCGCGACGCTGACGCCCAGAAGGATGCCGGCCACCACCCCCATCTGTCGTTGCCGGCGGGTCATCGCGTACCGCCGCGTTTGAGAAGTCGCTGGACCGACACCATCACTTGCCGATTGCGCCGCAGCGCAGCCAGCAGATTGACCAGCAGCACCGCCAGCGCCAGCCCGTAAGCGGTCCAGACGTAGAAGGCGTATCCGCCCATGGCAAGAAAGGCTTGCAGGTTCATGTCGCCTCAGAGTGCTCCCAGGATCGCCCGTTTCACCGCATCGAGTTCCGCTTCGACCGTCATCGGTTGCGCGCTGCACTGGGCGATCGCGGTATCCGGGTCCTTCAGGCCGTTGCCGGTCAGCGTGCAGACCACGCAACTACCCTCCGGGATCTTGCCTTGCCGGAGGTCGTGCATCGCGCCGGCGATCGACGCCGCGGATGCCGGTTCGCAGAAGATGCCTTCCTGCTCGGCCAGCATCTTCTGTGCGGCCAGGATTTCGGCATCGGTGAAACTGGCAAACCATCCTCCGGACTCCTGCTGTGCGCGCCAGGCCTGGTCCCAGGACTGCGGATGTCCGATCCGGATCGCCGTGGCGATCGTCTCCGGATGATCGATCATCGCGCCGCCGACGAACGGCGCGGCACCGGCAGCCTGATAGCCGAGCATGATCGGGCGGCCGTTGGTCACCGGCGCATGGGTGTCGGTGCCGAGAAAGTATTCGCTGTAGCCCTTCCAGTACGCGGTGATGTTACCGGCATTGCCGACCGGCAGGCAGTGATAGTCCGGCGTCCTGCCGAGCGCATCGACGATCTCGAAGGCGGCGGTCTTCTGGCCGTCGATCCGGTACGGATTGATCGAATTGACGATGGTGACCGGCGCATGGTCGGCGACCTGCTTGACCAGTTGCATGCCGGCATCGAAATTGCCGCGAATCTGAATGATCACGGCGCCGTACATCATCGCCTGGGCCAGCTTGCCCATCGCGATCTTGCCATCCGGGATCAGCACGAACGCGGTGATGCCGGCGCGCGCCGCATAGGCGGCGGCGGAGGCGGAGGTGTTGCCGGTCGAGGCGCAGATGATCGCGCGACTGCCGTCCTCGACCGCCTTGCTGACCGCCATCGTCATGCCGCGGTCCTTGAACGAGCCGGTCGGGTTCTGGCCCTCGAACTTGACATAGAGTTCCAGTTCTTTGCCGAGCCGGCGCGGGATGTTGTGCAGGCGGACCAGCGGCGTGTTGCCTTCGCCGAGGCTGATCGGGCAGGTCCGTTCGGTGACCGGCAGGCGGTCCCGATACTGTTCGATGAGGCCGGTATAGCGTGTTCCTGTCGGCATGGGTGATGATGGAGGTGGTGGTCGGGGCGGGAGGCGCCAGGCGGCCGATTTCTACTTCAGGGTCTCCAGCCGGATGCGATTGACCCGCCCTTTGATCGTGTCCAGGGCCTCGATCTGCGCGATGGCCGAATTCAGCTCCCGCTCCGGTACCCGATGGGTGATCATGATGATCGGCAGATGGCTCTCACCGGTCAGCGGCTCTTTCTGGATCAGCGCTTCGATGGAAATGTTGCGATTGGCCAGGATGCGGGCGATGTCGGCCAGCACGCCGGGTTTGTCCTCGGCATGCAGGCGGAGATAGTAGGCGCTCTCGACCTCATCGATCGCCAGGATCGGAATGTCCGAGATCGATTGCGGTTGAAAGGCCAAATGCGGCACGCGATTTTCCGGATCCGAGGTCAGCGTGCGCACCACATCGACCAAGTCGGCGACGACCGCGGAAGCGGTCGGTTCGGCACCGGCACCGGCGCCGTAGTACAGCGTGGGGCCCACCGCATCGCCCTTGGCCAGGATCGCGTTCATGACGCCGGCGACATTGGCGATCAGCCTCCGTTCGGGGATCAGCGTCGGGTGCACGCGCAGTTCGATTCCCTGCGGCGCCCGGCGGGCGATCCCCAGCAGCTTGATCCGGTAGCCCAAGGCCTCGGCATAGGAAACGTCCAGCGCCGTGATGCCGCTGATGCCCTCGACATACACCTTGGAGAACTGCAGCGGGATGCCGAAAGCGATCGAGGCCAGGATGGTCAGCTTGTGGGCGGCATCGATGCCCTCGATGTCGAAGCTGGGATCGGCTTCGGCATAGCCGAGCGCCTGGGCTTCCTGCAGCACGTCCCGGAAATCGCGGCCCTTTTCGCGCATTTCGGACAGGATGAAGTTGCAGGTGCCGTTGATGATGCCGGCGACCCATTCCAGCTTGTTGCCGGCCAGGCCCTCCCGCAGCGCCTTGATGATCGGGATGCCGCCGGCGACCGCGGCCTCGAAGGCGACCATCAGGCCGCGCCTGCCGGCTTCGGCGAAGATCTCGTTGCCGTGCAGCGCGATCAGCATCTTGTTCGCGGTGACCACGTGCTTGCCGCGTTCCAGCGCACGCAGCACCAATTCCCTGGCCGGCGATTCGCCGCCGATCAGCTCGGCGACGATCTGAATCTCGGGATCGTCGACGACGCTCAGCACATCGTCGGTCACGGCGATGCCGGCGGTGTCGCAGAACCGCATTTTCGACGGATCACGGGTGGCGATCCGGGTAATCTGAATTTCTCTGCCTGCCCGCCGGGCGATCTCGTCGGCATTGCGTCGCAGCACGTTGACGGTGCCGCCGCCGACGGTTCCCAAACCGAGCAGACCGATCTTGACCGGGTTCAATGGACTGTCCTCGTGAGTATCCGCGGTCCGGCGATCATACGGCATGATCCCGACGGAACATCTGCCGGATTCCGCGTATCGCCTGGCGGGTGCGGTGCTCGTTCTCGATCAGGCTGAAGCGGACATGGTCGTCGCCGTATTCGCCGAAGCCGATGCCCGGAGACACCGCCACCTGCGCGTCCAGCATCAGCTTTTTCGCAAATTCCAGCGAACCGAGTTCGCGGTACGGTTCTGGGATCGGTGCCCAGACGAACATCGTCGCCTTGGGCTTTTCCACCTGCCAGCCGGCCGAGTTCAGGCCGCTGCACAGTACATCGCGGCGGGAGCGGTAGACCTCACGGATTTCCTGGACACAGTCCTGCGGACCCTCCAGCGCGGTGATCGCGGCGACCTGGATCGGGGTGAACATGCCGTAATCGAGATACGACTTGATCCGGGCCAGCGCGGCGACCAGTTCCGGATTGCCGCACATGAAGCCGACCCGCCATCCGGGCATGTTGTAGCTCTTCGACAGCGTGAAGAATTCGACGGCCACCTCGGTCGCGTGCGGTACCTGCAGGATCGACGGCGCCACATAGCCGTCGAACACCAGATCGGCATAAGCCAGATCATGAATCACCCAGATCCGGTACTCACGTGCGATTTCGATGACTTTCTCGAAGAACTCCAACTCGACGCACTGCGTGGTCGGATTGCCCGGAAAGTTCAGGATCAGCATCTTGGGTGTGGGCCACGACGTCTTGATCGCCTTCTCGAGTTCGTCGAAAAAGTCGACGCCGGCAATCAGCGGGACGTGCCGTACATCCGCGCCGGCCAGTACCGTGCCGTAGGGATGGATCGGATAGGCCGGGTTGGGAACCAGCACCGCGTCGCCCGGGCCGACCGTGGCCAACGCCAGATGCGCCAGGCCTTCCTTCGAGCCGATCGTCACGATCGCCTCGGAATCGGGATCCAGTTCGACGCGGAAACGATCGCGATACCAGTTGCAGATCGCTCTCCGCAGGCGCGGAATGCCGCGCGAAACGGAGTAGCGGTGGGTCGTGCCTTTCTGTGCGACCTCGGTCAGCTTGTCGACGATGTGTTTCGGCGTCGCGCGGTCGGGATTGCCCATCCCGAAATCGATGATGTCGCTCCCGCTGGCGCGTTCTTTCGCTTTGAGGTCGTTGACGATGTTGAAGACATAGGGCGGCAGTCTTTTGATGCGCTGGAATTCTTCCATTCAGGACTCGGAGGTCGTGGCGCCGTTCGGTTCGGCCTGCGCTGCGGCTTGCCAGGCGGGCCATGGAAAAAACAGCAGACGATAATCCGCAGCCCCGCGACTGTCAATCACGCCGTGCCGGAGCGGCGACCGCCGCGCCGACCGGCTTTCCGGCGCTGAGCCGGGTCCAACCCTGGACGATCCGGTAGACGATCCACATCAGATCGCCGGTCAGAATCATCGTCCCGAGCGGCCCGACCGTGAGGGCCGCCGCGCCCGCCAAACCGATCCCGAGGCTGAGCCAAAACGTATTGCTCTGCCAGCGGAAATGCGATTCGAGCCAGCTACCGGCGACTTTCGGCCGCTGCCAGCGGCTGATCACCGCACCGATCGGATAGGTGATCCCGACGAACGGGGCCGCGGCCTGCAGGGCATAGACGATGGTCGCCAGCCGCCTGCCCCGATTCAAGGTTTCCGTATGGGTCGACATAGCAGGGTTACGAAAAAGCGATCGATGTTGCGTTACGGGCTGCCCGGCCCGGTGTCGTACGGGTCGGCGCCGAGCGCCTGCAATCCGGCGCGGGCGCAGGCTTCATCGAGTTGGCCACCCGGTGCACCGCCGACGCCGATCCCGCCGACGACCTCGCCGCCGACCTTGATCGGGAAGCCGCCGGCCAGCAGCAGAATCGATTCGTTCATGCCGCCCAGTGCGCTCAATTCCGGTGCGCTGGCCTGAATTTGCGACAGCTTGCGGGTCGATTCGCGCAGGCTGGCCGCCGAATACGCCTTGCGCCGGCTGCTGTCCAGCGTGTGTGGTCCGGCGCCGTCGCCACGGACGGTCAGCACCGGAATGCCTGATCGATCGACGACGGTCACCGCGACCCGGTAGCCGTCGGCCTGACATTTCCGCAAGGCTTCCGCCGCCGCTTTTTGTGCCGCCTCCAGCGAGATCGTCGACACCGACAGGACGGTTTCTGCGTGTAGTCCGGAAGCGGACAGCATCGCGGTCAGTGCCGCTGCACAGCGGGCGAGGCGTTTGTTCGCACCAGTGGTGTCGGCATCCTTCATCACGGCGGTCTCCGGTGAAGTGGGGATTCAAGCGGTTTGATCGAGAGTTGCGGCCATCGGTTCCGCCGCTCGGAGGCGCCGGTCCAGCGCTCGCAGGCGCTCTTCGGTGCCGATGTCCATCCAGAAGCCGCGGTACAGTTCCCCCGTCACCCGGCCCTCGGCAATCGCCTGCCGCAGCAGCGGTGCCAAGGCCGCGCGGCCCGGTGCCAGGCCGGCGAACAGCGACGGACGGTAGACGCCGATTCCGGCGAAGGTGTAGCGATCGGGTCCGGTGGCGGTCACCTGGTTCCCGTGCAGCACGAAATCACCGCCCGGGTGGTGCGGAGGATTCGGGATCAGTACCAGATGCGCCTCGCTGCCCGGCAGGCCATACAGCCGATCGAACGGGAAATCGGTCGCGATGTCGCCGTTGACCACCACGAACGGCCGATCGCCCAGCAGCGGCAGTGCGTGCCGGATGCCGCCGGCGGTTTCGAGCGGCTCCGGGCCTTCCGGGGAATACGCGATGCGGGCGCCCAGTCGGCTGCCGTCTCCGAGCCTTTCCCGGATCTGGTCGCCCAGATGAGACAGGTTGATGACCAGGTCGCGGAATCCGGCTGCGACAAGTGCGTCGATCAGGTGTTCGATCAGGCCGCGCCCTCCCGCCTCGAGCAGAGGCTTCGGTGTCCTGTCTGTCAGCGGTCGCAGGCGCTCGCCGCGGCCCGCGGCCATGATCATCGCCTTCACGCGGCCACCTTGTCGACCGAGCGGGCGATGATTTCCCGGCCGAGGAACTCGGCGAAGTCCGCAAATTCCGGGTAGCGGCTGCAGACGTCGGTCACGTAAGCCAGGGTTCGCGGGATATCGCCGAGGTAACCGTGCTTGCCGTCCCGAAGCGCCAGGCGGGAGAAAATGCCGATGGCTTTCAGATGGCGCTGCATGCCCATCAAGTCGAACCAGCGCCGAAACCGGACCTCCGATGCCGGCACCGGCAGTCCTCGCCTCCTTGCGGTTTCCAGATAGTACGCGACCCAGCCCTCGACCCGCGCCTCAGGCCAACCGATGTAGCAGTCTCGCAGCAAGGACACCAGGTCGTAGGTCAGCGGGCCGATCACCGCATCCTGAAAGTCCAGGATGCCGGGATTGCCCTGCGGGCAGACCATCAGATTGCGGCAATGGTAGTCCCTGTGCACGAACACTCGCGGCTGCTCCAGCGCAGACCGTACCAGGATCGTGCCGACGCGTTCGAGCAGCGCCTGGTCGGCTGCTTCGAGGTCGATTCCCGACAGGCGTTCCAGAAACCATTCGCGAAACAGCCCGAGTTCCCGGCGAAGCAATTCTTCGCCGTATGGCGGAAGTCCGCCGGCTTGGCCGTCGATGGCCTGCTGAAACGCGACCAGCGCCTCGATGGCGTCCCGATAGAGCCGATCGGCACTGTTGGCATCGAGCTCGTCCCGATAACAGCGATTGCCGAAATCGTCGAGCAGCACGAAACCGCGCTCCTCGTCGATGGCATGCATCCGCGGCACGCTGACGCCGGCGCGCTCCAGGAGCCGGGCGACCCGTACGAACGGTCGCACATCCTCCTTCGGCGGCGGGGCGTCCATCGCGATCAGCGACCCGGCGGTCGTGTCGATGCGGAAATAGCGCCGAAAGCTGGCATCGCCCGAAGCCGGAGCGATGCGTTCGCAAGCGATTCGCAACTCCCGGCGCAGCCAGTCGGAGAGTTCCTCGAGGCGCGAATCGGATGGATCGGCGGTCGCGGCCGCCTGTTGTCGAAAGTTGCTCACTGGCGAGGACTATGCGTTAAAATCCGGTCATTGTAAGAGTTATTCCGCGAGAAAAGAATCCAGGTTCTGTGATATGCGTGCGTGCAGAGCCTTCCGCAAGCGGCCAGCCATGTTGCGTCATCTCCTCTCGGTCGATTCACCTTTTCCGGCCAGCCCCGGCCGGCGCTTGCGGTCTGCACGAACCTGTTCTCTCCGCTCCTCTCCCGTGGACCGGAGGGCCGGAGAGGACCGGCGCCGCGGCGCGAACTGCGCACGATAACTCCATGTCCTTCCTTCGCCTCATGAGACAGCACCTCGGTGTGGCGCTGGTCGCGCTGCCGTGGACCGGGCCTGCCGTCGGCGCCGGGGAATGGAACTGTCAGACCGCCGGCAACGGCAAGGACTGGCGCTGCGGCGCCAGCAATGCGGCGGTGTCGAATCGGGCACCATCGTCATCCCGATCCTCAACGGCCGGTGCGGATTCCGCACAGCGGGCGGCCGTGGCCGATACTGCGGTTCCGAGTACGCCGCCGCCGGAGACCCGCCTCGACGCCGGCTCGCGCGGCCGACAGGCGGCGGCACCCGCCGCGTCGCCGGAGAAGTCTCCGCTGAAGCGGAAGAAGTTTTCCGAGGTGCCGCAGATGGAGCCGTCGAACTACCGCGTCGGTGCAACAACACGGTCCAGCGGGTGGACCTGCCGCCGCGGCGAAGACGGCAAGGAATGGAACTGCGGCCTGGTGGGACCCGACCCGCGCGGCGAAACCCATGTGGTGCGGGAGCCGGAGGAAGAGCCGGTGAACTGGGCCGAAACGACCGACATCACACCGGAAGACGAGCGACGGTTCCGCTTCCTGTCATCGACTTTGCCCTCGAATCCGTGGGCTCTCTACTGCGGCAAGCGGGAAGAGTATCGTGGATCGGATTTCCTGCTGTCGCCGGCCGACCGCAGTGTGCGCGAGAAGGCGCCGCTGGAAATAGAATCCGATTACGGTGAACTGCACGGCGGCGAGGTGGCGACCTTCACCGGGGCGGCCCGGGTGACCCGGGCCGATCAGTCGTTGTACGGCGATCTGGTCAGCCGGCATGCAACGGCTGACACGCTCAGCGCCAGCGGAAACGTCAGCTATCAGGAAAAAGGCATGACCTTTTCCAGCGACAGCGGATTCCTGGATCTGGGGACGGACCAGGGCGTGATGCGCAACTCCCAGTTCATCATTTCGACGGTGCCGGCGCGCGGCACTTCGCGCGTGACTTATTTCGACAGCAAGGACCTGTCGCGCTACGAGCAGTTCAGCTATACCGCCTGTCCGCCCGGCGACCGTGACTGGATGATGCATGCGGACAAGGTCAAGATCAACAAGGAAACCGGCCAGGGTACCGCCCAGCATGCGTGGATGGAGTTCAAGGGGGTGCCGTTCTTCTACACGCCGTACATGAGCTTCCCGGTCGACGACCGGCGGCAGAGCGGACTGTTGGCCCCTAGTTTCGGTTATTCACGCTTCCGCGGCTTCGATCTGACGGTGCCGTATTATTTCAATCTGGCTCCGAACTACGATCTGACCGCCTGGGTCCGCGGCGCATCGACCCGCGGCGCTTTGCTGCACGGCGAATTCCGCTATCTGACGCCGTACAATCAGGGGCGGTTGGTGGCCGAGATCGTGCCTAACGACGCGCTGGGGCAGGCCAATACCGAGAGCGACGTCGTGCCGGGTGTCACCAAGACGAACACGGTCCGAGGCGAAGCGGGCTTCCTGGACAACGCCTGGCTGGCGGAGAATTTCCGGACCCATGTCGACCTGAATTACGTCTCGGACACCAACTACCTGAATCAATGGGGCAACCAGTTGGCGTTGATCGATTTCGCCTATGTGCGGTCGAATGCGACGGCGACCTATACCGGGTCCAATTACGGTGTCATATCGACGGTGGATGTCTTTCAGACCATCGATCCGAGCATCCCGGAGCAGAGCCGGCCGTACTTCCGGTTGCCGGCGCTGAACGCATATTACGGCGATTCCATCGGGTCGACCGGTGTCGCGTACCAGGCCAACGGCGAACTGGTGAACTTCTATCACGACGTCAATGTCGACGGACAAAGGCTCAATCTGCGACCGCGTCTGCTGTATCCGATGCGCAGCTCGGCCGGCTATCTGACGCCGAGCCTGACGCTGCAGATGACCCAGTATGCGCTGCAGAACCAGCAGCCGGGGCTGAGCACCAGCCCGAACCGGACCCTGCCGATCGCCTCGATCGACAGCGGGCTGTTCTTCGAGCGCGACGTCTCGATTGGCAGCAACACCTATACCCACACCTTGGAGCCGCGGCTGTTCTACGTCTACATCCCGTATCAGAACCAGGATGATTTGCCGCTGTTCGACACCATCAATTACGATTTCAACGCCACCCAGTTGTTCCGCGAGAACCGCTTTACCGGCGGCGACCGTCTGGGTGACGCCAACCAGGTGACGCTTGCGCTGACCTCGCGACTCGCCGATCAGACGTCCGGCCGGGACCGTGTCCGGGCGACCATCGGCGAGATCTATTATTTCCGACCCCGGAAGGTGAATCTGCCGGGCTTCGAGCAGCAGAGCGGTATGTTGTCCAACGTGATTGCCGAAGTGACCACGCTGCTGACCGACCGCTGGTCGCTGAATGTCGGCGGCCAGGTGAATCCCTACGGGGGGCAGTTCGAACGCCGGCAGGTGGCCCTGCATTACGGCGATGCCGACAACAACCTGTTCAACATCGGCTACCTGTATTTGAACCAGCCGGACAATCAGGATTTTCAGGTCGACCTGGTCGACACTTCAGCGCGTCTGCCGATCCCGTGGACCGAAGGGTGGCATGCGATCGGCCGCTGGCAGTATTCGCTGCTGAACCAGACTACGCTGGAAGCTTTCGTTGGTCTCGAGAAGGAGACCTGCTGCTGGCGTTTCACGATGGTGGGCCGCCGCTACATCAACAACATCACGACGACCGGTACGCCGAACAGCGGCGACTTCACCGCCAATGCCAATACCGGCGTATTCGCGCAGTTCGAGTTGAAGGGGCTGGCGCGGCTCGGCGATCAGTTGGAAAAGCTGTTGTATCGAAGTATTCGTGGCTATCGCATTCCCGAGAATTGAATCCCCCGGCGGGCCTGATGTTCCCATTCGTATGATCGGATTTCTGAGATTGCTGTTACGCCTTGGCATCCTTGCCGGCGCCGTCCTGGCGGCCGCCCGCGCGGACGATCAAAAGCTGGATCGCATCGTGGCCGTGGTCGAGGATGGGGTGATTCTGGAGAGCGAACTGGACCACAAGGTCCAGAACATCAAGCGCGGTCTCGAACAGAACAACACTGCGCTGCCGCCCGAATCGATCCTGGTTCGGCAAGTGCTGGAGCGCATGATCGTCGAGAAGATCCAGGTGCAACTGGCCGACAAGGCCGGAATCCGCGTGGACGACGAAACCTTGCGGATGGCGGTCAAGCAGATCGCGGAACGCAACAAGATCAGCGTCGATGAACTCCGCGGGTCGCTGGAGGCCGAAGGCGTCTCCTATGCCGATTTCCTGAATCAGATCCGTAGCGAGATCACTATCGGCCGGCTACGTGCCAATCAGGTCAACAGCCAGGTCAAAGTGAGCGATCGCGAAATCGACCATTATCTGGAGTCCGAGCAGAAATCGGGCGTGAAGGCCGATAGCGAGTTCCTGCTGGGGCACATTCTGGTGGCGACGCCGCAGGCGGCGTCCGCGGCCGACATCCAGAAGGCAAAGGACAAGGCCGAAGCGATCTTCGGGGAATTGAAGAAGGGCGCCGATTTCAAGCAGATCGCGCTACAAAGTTCCGATGATCCCGAGGCGTTGAAGGGCGGCGATCTCGGCTGGCGCAAGCTGGCGCAAATCCCGACCTTGTTTGCGGATCTGGTGCCGACGATGCGGGAAGGGGACCTTCAGGGGCCGATCCGCAGCCCGAACGGCTTTCACATCATCAAGCTGCTCGGCGTGAAAGGGGGTGAACAGCGGACCGTCACCAAGACGCACGTGCGGCACATCCTGATCAAGCCCAATGAGACACTTTCCGATGCCGATGCCGAAAACAAGCTGCGGGGCCTGAAAGAGCGGATCGCCAATGGCGAGGATTTCGCCGAACTGGCCCGGGCGCATTCCGATGACAAGGGGTCCGCGATCAAAGGCGGGGATCTCGGCGACGTCGAACCGGGGGCGCTGGTGCCCCCCTTCGAGGAAGCAATGAACAAGCTGGGTCCGAACGAGATCAGTGCGCCGGTGCAGACGCAATTCGGATGGCATCTGATCCAAGTGCTGGAACGGCGCGAATCGAGCGACAGCGACGAGGCCCAACGAGCGCAGGCGAGAGACGCCATTTTCAAGCGGAAGGTGGAGGAGGAAACGGAGTTGTGGTTGCGGCAGATCAGGGACGAGGCGTACGTGGAGATCCGTCTCGATGCGGCGCAGCCGGAAACCCTGCCGCCCGAGTTGCGCTGAGGTGGATGATCCGCGCATCGTCCTGACGACCGGCGAGCCGGCGGGGATCGGACCCGATCTGCTGGTCGCGATCGCCGAGGAATCTTTCGACTGCGCGCTGGTCGTGGCCGGTGACCCGGCTTTGCTGCGGGCACGCGCGGCATTGCTGGGTCGGATGCTGGAACTGCAGTGCATCGCGTCCTATCGGGACGCCGACCGCCATCGTCCGGGTCGTCTTCAGATCGTGGCGACGCGTCATTCGGCCGCGGTCGAATGCGGCCGGCTGGTTCCGGCCAACGCGGCGTACGTGCTGGAGACGATCACTGCCGGGACTCAGGCCTGTCTGCGCGGCGAGTGTGATGCGCTGGTGACTGCGCCGGTGCACAAGGCGGTGATCAACGATGCCGGGTTTCCGTTCACCGGCCATACCGAATTCATCGCCGGCATCACCGGAGGCGAGCCGGTGATGATGCTTGCGATACCCGCCATGCGGGTGGCGCTCGCCACCACGCATCTGCCGCTGGCGGAAGTCAGCCGCGCGATCACCGCCGAGCGTCTGGTCGCGGTGCTGCGAACGCTCGACCGCGATCTGCGGTCCCGATGCGGCCTCGGCCATCCGAGAATCCTGGTGTGTGGACTGAATCCGCACGCCGGCGAAGGAGGGCATCTCGGCCGGGAGGACATCGATGTGATCGCGCCGGTGGTGGCGAGCCTGGTGGTGGAAGGACTCGACCTGAAAGGTCCATTGCCGGCCGACACCGTGTTTCTGCCAAAGTCTCTGCAGCGCGCCGATGCGGTGTTGGCGATGTACCATGATCAGGGATTGCCGGTGCTGAAGTACGCCGGATTTGGACAAGCGGTCAACGTGACCTTGGGATTGCCGATCATTCGGACCTCGGTCGATCATGGCACCGCGGCAGATCTCGCCGGTACCGGGCAGGCCGACGCCGGCAGTTTGAAAGCGGCGATCGAAACCGCGATCGAGATGGCCGGCCGCAGCCGAAAGGCCGCTGCCTGATGGCCGGGCACGTCCCGCGCAAGCGCTTCGGCCAGAATTTTCTGCGCGATGCGACCATTGTGCGCGCGTTGATCCAGGCAATCGATCCGCGCCCCGGCCAGCATCTGGTCGAGATCGGCCCCGGCGAGGGCGTATTGACCGAACGGCTGATCGCCGCCTGCGGCACCCTGGATGTCATCGAGATCGACCGCGATCTGGTCTCCCTGTTGACCCGGCGCTTTCCGGCGCAATCCGGACTTCGGATCCATCAGGCCGACGCGCTGCATTTCGATTTCGGTGCACTCGCCGAAGCCGGGTTCCGGCTCCGGGTCGTCGGCAATCTGCCGTACAACATTTCCACCCCTCTGCTGTTTCACCTGTTCGGCCAGAGCCAATGGATCGCCGACATGCATTTCATGCTGCAGAAGGAGGTGGTCGACCGTCTGTGCGCCGTTCCGGGCTCGCCGAATTACGGGCGCCTGAGCGTGATGGCCGGCTACCATTGCCGGTGCGAACCGGTGTTCGACGTGCCGCCGGAGAGTTTCTTCCCTCGGCCCAAGGTAATGTCTTCGGTGGTGCGGCTGACGCCCCATCCGTGCCCGCCGGTCGCTGTCGATCCGTCACGACTGCGCCGCGTGGTGAGTGCCGCTTTTTCGCAGCGCCGCAAGACGTTGCGGAATGCGTTGCGGCAATTCGTCAATGAAAGCGATCTGGCGGCGCTCGGCATCGATCCCGGGCAGCGGGCACAGAACCTGGATCTGCAGGCATTCGCTCGGATCGCGGAATTTGCCGCGGTCGCGTTGCCCGGCAGACCGGCCGAACCGCTCGATTGAGCCGATGCCGCGCCCAACAAAAAGCCCCGTCCGGCGGTACCGGGCGGGGCTTCGGATCTTCGCTTGGTGAGCCGAAGATTATTTCATCATCGACTTCTTGAACATGCGATCAAGCTTCGCATTCACTTCCTCAGCCGCGGCAGCAGCCCGGCGAGCCGAAGCGTCGGCGCTGGATGCCTTGGATTCGGCAGCCTGGGCAGCAGACAATGCTTCCTCGGCGGTGCTCTTGATCGAAGCCTGTTCAGCCTTCAGACCGTCGATCTGGGTCTGCAGGTTGGTGACATCCGATTTGGATGCGCAACCAACCATCAGGCCAGCCGACAGCAGAACAACGGATAATTTGGATGCATTCAACATAGCTAGCTTTCCTTCTTCCTTCTCAATTGAGGTTCAACGAGCCATCCACTCTGGCGGAATGAATGTCTCCCGCACTGTAGTTTGCCGCGAAAGTCTGAATCTTTCCACTATTTTTTGCCCCACTTCTGGCCCCCGCTAACGAATGATCACGGGCGTTCCCTTTCTGATCCATTGCGCCAGCCGATCGACCTGGCGGTTGGTCAGTGCGATGCAGCCCTGGGTCCAATCGAACAGTTCGTGCACCGTGGGATCCGCCCGGCCGAGGCCGTGGATTCCGATCCGTCCTCCCAACGGGGTGCTTTGCGGCGGCACCGATCGGCGCAGATGTGCGTTCATGATCTCCTGGAGCGTGTCGCCGCCGATCAGGCCGCGGGCGAATGCCCTGCGGGCGATCTGCAGATTGGGATAGGTGAAGCCGAAAAAGCGATGGAAAGCGCTGCGCTCGTTGATCCAACCGATCCGATACTCCCCGAGTGGCGTCTTGTCGTCCCCGCGTTGCTTGTCGTGGCTGGCGCCGCGGCGGCCGATCGCGATGTGCTCGAACGATTCGATCGGCGTCTGGCCGACCATCACTTGCAGTGTCTTCGATTGTGTATCGACATTCAGCCAGATGTCGTCATGGTCGATCGGCGGGATTGCGGCCGCCGGTGCGGCGGCGAGCAGCGCCAGCGCGAAGGTCAGGGACGCGCACCAGTTGTTCGAACGGGTTCTCATCGGCGATCGGATCAAAAATAGCGTGCCGGCGATGACTGCGCGCCGCCACGGTGCTGGTAAAATCAATATGCGATTATCTCGTCTTTCCGGACCACTCTGATGCAGATCAAAACACTAACAACGACTCCCTATTCCGACCAGAAGCCGGGTACCTCGGGCCTGCGCAAAAAGGTGAAGGCATTCCGGCAGCCGAATTATCTGGAGAATTTCGTTCAGTCGGTATTCGATGCCGTGGGCGACGTACAAGGCGGCACGATGGTGCTGGGCGGTGACGGCCGCTATTTTAACCGCGAAGCGTCTCGGGTCATCATCCGGATGGCCGCGGCCAACGGCGTCGGGAGGGTGCTGGTCGGGCGCGATGCGCTGCTGTCCACTCCGGCAGCCTCGTGCGTGATCCGCAAGTACAAGGCCTTCGGCGGTTTCGTGCTGTCGGCGAGCCACAATCCGGGCGGGCCGGACGAGGATTTCGGGATCAAATTCAACGTCGCGAACGGCGGGCCGGCTCCGGAGAGCTTCACCAACGAAGTCTACGAGCGGACCAAGAAGATCGAGCATTATCGAACGGTCGATCTGGATGATCTGGATTTGGCCGTGCTGGGCGATCGTCGGGTCGGGGACATGACCGTGACGGTGATCGATCCGGTTCAGGATTACGCCGAGCTGATGGAGCGGCTGTTCGATTTCGATCTCATCAAGGGCGCATTGAAGACCGGTGCGATCACGCTGCGCTTCGATGCGATGCACGCGGTGACCGGACCCTACGCCAAACGCATCCTGGAGGACCGGCTGGCGGCGACGCCGGGGTCGGTGGTCAACGCGGTGCCGCTGGAGGATTTCGGCGGCGGTCATCCGGACCCGAACCTCACCTACGCGCATGAACTGGCGGAGGTGATGATGGGCGAAAAACCGCCGACGCTGGGGGCTGCGTCCGACGGCGACGGCGACCGGAACATGATCATGGGCAGCCGCTTCTTCGTGAATCCCAGCGACAGCCTGGCGATCCTCGCCGCCAATGCGCATCTGATCCCTGGCTACAGGAAAGGCTTATGCGGCATCGCCCGCTCGATGCCCACGAGCCAGGCCGCCGACCGCGTGGCGCGGGGGCTCGGCATCGAGTGTTACGAAACCCCGACCGGCTGGAAGTTTTTCGGGAATCTGCTGGACGCCGGAAAGATCACGCTGTGTGGGGAAGAAAGCTTCGGCACCGGCTCGGACCATGTTCGGGAAAAGGACGGCTTGTGGGCGGTACTGTTCTGGTTGAACCTGGTGACGGTCAAGAGGCAGTCGGTGGCCGACATCGTGCGCGATCACTGGCAGCGGTTCGGCCGGGACTTCTACAGCCGCCACGACTACGAGGGCATCGATTCGTCGATTGCCGAGGCCATGTTGAAGCGCCTGCGCGACGCGCTGCCGGGCTGGACCGGCGGCACACTCGGCGGGCAGAAGGTCAGAGTCGCGGACGACTTTGCCTATACCGACCCGATCGACGGCAGCGTGACCGAGCGCCAAGGCATTCGGGTGATCTTCGAGAACGGCTCGCGGATCGTGTTCCGTCTGTCCGGGACCGGTACGGAAGGTGCCACATTGCGGATCTATCTGGAGCGCTACGAGCGCGATGCGACCAAACACGACGTCGACCCGCAACTGGCACTCAAGGATCTGATCGATTTGGCCGAGGAACTGTGCGAGGTGAAGAAGCTCACCGGCATGACGGCGCCGACGGTCATCACCTGATCCGTCACCGCGAAAGCGTCGCGTAGCGACACCGTTCAATCGACACGGCAGCGGCGGATCGTGCCGTCGCGATCGAATTCGAGGATCAGCTTCCCGAATCGCTCGCGGCGGTCGGCGACGCAGCCGGCGCCCTCCATGATCACCTCGGTGAAACGCACCGCGACGCGCGCCTCCGTGCCGTCGCAGTGCTCGATCTCGAACTGCAACGTGTCGTTGTCGATCCAGCCGTTCTGGCCGCACAGTCCGGCCAATTCGCGGCAGCGGCTCAGACAGTCCAGAACAAGCCGGTACAGATCGCTGTTCCGCTCGGGCGGAGATGTCGAGAAGCCCGACATCAGCATGCTCCGATTGCCGAGGAAGGGGTGATGGGCCGTGTCGGGGAGCCGTCGGCCGACTCCATGTAGTCCATTTTCAGCTGCATGCTGCGGATGCCGCGGTAGTCATTCACGTCCAGCCGGTAGGCCGCGCGAATGCGTCGACAGTCCAGCCAGCGCTCCGGTTCGTCGAGGTGGAACGCGATCCCGTCGAATGTCGCCGGGATTCCGGTCAGTCCCAGCGTCAGCTTCAGATGGCGCTCGCCGACGATCCGGCGGTTCAGTACCTCGAATTCGGCATCGAATGCGGGCTCCGGGAAGTCCTGCCCCCAAGGTCCGGCGCGTTTCAGCATTTCCGCGGTCGGCAGGTCGTGCAGTTCGGCCGGCAACTCGCCGTCACTGAACACGGTCAGTTCGGTCTCGAGGCCCTGCAGCCGCGATGTGACGGCTTCTGCAAACCGCTCGCGGAACGACTCCAGGTGTTGCCGCTCGATGCTCAAGCCCGCCGCCATCGCGTGGCCCCCGAAACGGCTCAGCAACCCGGGATTCCGGGTGGCGAGATCGTTCAGCAGGTCACGGATATGCAGGCCGGGAATGGAACGCGCCGAGCCCTTGAGTTCGCTGTCGTGACCCGGTGCGAAGGCGATCACCGGGCGGTTGTACCGATCCTTGATTCTGGAGGCGAGCAGGCCGATCACCCCCTGATGCCAGGATGCATCGTACAGGCAGATCCCGTGCTGCCGATCAATGGCGCCGGTTCGCTCCAATGTAGCCAGTACATTCCGCGCATCCGCTTTCATCTGCTGCTCGATCTCCTTTCGCTGGGCATTGAGCTGATCCAGTCGCCTGGCTTTGGCCAACGCCGCGCCGATGTCGTCCGCCAGCAGGCATTCGATGCCCAGCGTCATGTCTTCCAGGCGTCCCGCCGCATTCAATCGCGGTGCCGCTGCAAAGGCCAGGTCCTCGGCGGTCAGCCATTCCGGATCGCGTCCGGCGATCTGCAGCAGGGCCGCAAGGCCGGGCTGGGCGCTGCCGTTGCGGATGCGCTGCAGCCCCTGCTGTACCAGTATCCGGTTGACCCGATCCAGTGCGACCACATCGGCCACGGTGCCCAGTGCGACCAGGTCCAGCAGTTCCGCCAGGTTCGGTTCCCGCCGGCCGGCGAAGCCTCCCTGCTCGCGCAACCGGGCGCGCAGCGCGATCAGCACGTAAAACATCACCCCGACACCGGCGAGCGCCTTGCACGGAAACGGGTCCCCCGGAAGATTCGGATTGACGATGGCATCGGCCGGCGGGAGTTCATCCCCCGGCAAGTGATGGTCGGTGATCAGCACCCGCCAGCCGAGCGCTTTCGCGGCGGCGACACCGGACAGGCTGGAAATGCCGTTGTCGACCGTGACCAACACACCGGGTGTCCGGCCGCAAGCCAGGTCGACGATCTCGGGTGTCAGTCCGTAGCCGTACTCGAACCGGTTTGGCACGATGAATTCGACCGATGCTGCACCCAGCGCCTTCAAACCCCGCACCGCGACGGCGCAACTGGTCGCGCCGTCGGCATCAAAGTCGGCCACGATCAGAATCGACTCGCGGCGCCGGATCGCCTCGGCCAGGTGCTCGACCATGTGGTCCATGCCGCCCAGCAGCCAGGGTGACGGCAACCGGTTGAGCGAGTGGTCGATCTCCGTGGGGGTGGTGATCCGGCGGCCGGAATAGATCTGCTGCAACAGCAAGGGGACACCGGGGAGAGAACTGGCGGCGCCGGCATCTTGAACGCGGCGCACGATGCGTTTGCGGTGCGGGTGACAAATCATCGACGGGCGGCGACCGGTTGGGCATTCGAGCGGGCGGACGAAGCCCATCCTGCTGCGCGGCGATCCAATCGGAATTTGGGCGGCGCGGTCCATGTTCGGATGGGGGTGTCCATGACTCGCGATCTTAACCCAAAGCAGCCTGCGGCGGCTTGCCTTATCGCCGCTTGGTGCTTTGGCTACCGACGCGCGTGGTCAGAATCTGCACGTTAGTCCTAAAACTGGGGTATCGGGTTGGATCAAGTGAACAC
>CAZXXC010000058.1:0-25028 GCA_964644665.1 uncultured Methylococcaceae bacterium | reverse complement strand
CACGTCGCCATAGGAGAATCCGCCGCAGGCCGCCAGACCGGCGAAGCTTCGCAGGCTGGCACGGCCCTCGGCCAGGTCGCTCATGTGCAGATCGACCGCCGCAAAACCGGCACGATCGAAGGCCGCAGCCATTTCGACATGGCCGTTCACTCCCTGCTCGCGCAGGATCGCGATCGTCGGCCGCGACAGATGAACGTAGGGTGCCGAGATGTCCGCGGCCGGATCGAAGGTCAACGCCTGGTGCAGCCCGCGGTCGCCATCCTGCAGCAAAGTCTCGTACTGCTGCTCTGCGCATTCCGGATTGTCCCGCAAGGCCTGCAGCCGATAACTCGTCTCCGACCACAGCCGATGGAGTTCACCCCGGGTCGATTCGAACAGGCAGCGCCCGTCTCGCCGAAACACGATGCGGCCATCCGTCCGCGGCCGACCCAATACGCGAACCAGCGCGGACAGACCCTGATCCGCGAAGGCCTGAGCTACGGCTGACCGATCCTGCTCACGGATCTGAACCACGGCACCGAGTTCCTCGTTGAACAGCACCGGCAGCGGATCGGCCTCGAAGCCGTCCAGATCGACCTCGAATCCGCAACGTCCGGCGAAGGCCATCTCACACAGGGCGGTGAACAGGCCGCCATCGGACCGATCATGATAGGCCAGCAGCAAGCCGCGCTCGTTCAATTCCTGCATCGCCGCGAAGAAGGACTTGAACGCCGGGACATCGTCCAGGTCGGGACAGCGATCACCCAATTGCCCATACACCTGCGCCAACGCCGAGCCGCCCAGCCGGTTGCGTCCGGTACCGAGATCGATGCAAACCAGCGCGGTCGGCCCCCGATCCAGTTTCATCTGCGGCGTCAGCGTTCGGGTGATGTCCAGGACCGGTGCGAATGCGGACACGATCAGCGAGACCGGTGCGGTCATGACCCGCTCCACTGCTCCATCGTGCCATACCGTCTTCATCGACAGCGAATCCTTGCCGACCGGGATCGCGATACCCAGTTCCGGGCAGAGTTCCAGACCCACCGCCTGCACGGTGGCGAACAATCTCGCATCCTCGCCGGGTGATCCGCAGGCCGCCATCCAGTTGGCGGACAATTTGACATCGCCCAGCGCACCGATCCGTGCCGCGGCGATGTTGGTCAGCGCCTCGCCGACGGCCATCCGGCCGGACGCCGGAGCGTCGATCAGGGCCAGCGGCGTCCGTTCGCCGAGCGCCATGGCTTCGCCGGTCAATGCGCGAAAGCCGGACGCGGTGACCGCCACATCAGCGACCGGCACCTGCCAGGGCCCCACCATCTGGTCGCGAGCCACCAGGCCGCCAATGGATCGGTCACCGATATGAATCAGGAAGCTCTTGTCGGCCACCGCCGGAAACTGCAATACCCGTCGCGCCGCCTCGGCCATGTCGATCGCCGACCAGTCGAAAGCATGTTGCGGCGATTCGACCGACGCGTCCTCGCGGTGCATCCGCGGCGGCTTTCCGAACAGCAGCGACATCGGAATGTCGACCGGCGCATTGTCGAAACGGGGATCGTCGACGCGCAGTTGCTGCTGTGCGGTCGCCCGGCCGATCACTGCGTGAGGGCAGCGTTCACGCTCGCAATACGCCGCGAACAGGTCGACCGCCTCGGGCTTGATCGCGAGGACGTAACGCTCCTGGGCTTCGTTGCACCAGATCTGCATCGGCGACATGCCAAGGTCGGCGTTCGGCACCGCTCTCAGGTCGAACCGTCCGCCGCGTCCGGCGTCCTGGATGATCTCCGGCACGGCATTCGACAGCCCGCCGGCGCCGACGTCGTGAATCGACAGGATCGGATTGTCGGCCCCCATCGCAGCGCAGCGATTGATCACCTCCTGACAGCGCCGCTGCATTTCCGGATTCTCTCTCTGCACCGAGGCGAAATCGAGTTGTTCGGCACTGGCTCCGGAAGCCAGCGAGGACGCCGCTCCGCCGCCGAGTCCGATCAGCATCGCCGGTCCGCCCAGTACGATGATCGCGGCGCCCGGCGGAACCGCCTTTTTCTCGGTATTCGCCGGACGAATCGATCCCATACCGCCGGCCAGCATGATCGGCTTGTGATAACCCCTGAATCCGGACCCGGACGGGTCGGGCTGCTCGAACGTACGGAAATAACCGGCCAGGTTCGGTCGGCCGAATTCGTTGTTGAATGCCGCGGAGCCGATCGGTCCCGCGAGCATGATCTCGAGCGCCGAAGCGATCCGCGCCGGCCGTCCGTGATCGGATTCCCAAGGCTGGACCCAACCGGGAATGCGGAGGTGGGACACCGAGAAGCCGGCCAGGCCGGCCTTGGTTTGCGATCCTCGTCCCGTCGCTCCCTCGTCACGGATTTCACCACCCGACCCGGTGGCCGCACCCGGATGCGGCGAAATCGCAGTCGGATGGTTGTGGGTCTCCACCTTCATGATCAGGTGCGCGGGTTCCCGGCGGTAGCCGTAGGCGCCACTTGCCGGATCGCGTAGCAGTACCTCGGTCCTGAAGCCTTCCACGATCGCCGAATTGTCGTGGTAGGCGGAAATGATCCCGTGAGGATTCGCGGCGCGCGTATTCCGGATCATGCCGAACAAAGTCTCGGCACGCGCGACGCCGTCGATCGACCAGCTTGCGTTGAAAATCTTGTGCCGGCAGTGTTCGGAGTTCGCCTGTGCGAACATCATCAGCTCGACATCGGTCGGATCGCGTCCCAGCGCCGAGAAGCTCTGTTCCAGGTAATCGAGTTCGTCTTGCGACAACGCGAGCCCGAGACGCCCGTTGGCCGCATCGAGTGCGGACCGCCCTTCGCGCCGCAATGGAATGGTTTCCAGCGGTGCCGGTTCGTGGTGGACGAACAGCCGGCCGACCTCTTGCTCGGCCAGCACCGTCTGCGTCATCCGGTCGTACAGGCGCTCGGCCACCGCCCGGCGTTGCCCGGGCGTGACGGGGGTACCGGCCATGAGTTCATAGACGACCGCCCGCTCGATCCGGATGACCGCCGTCAACCCGCAACGGCGCGCGATTTCCGACGCCTTGCTCGACCAGGGGGAGATCGTCCCGAGCCGGGGTGCGACGACGACGCGCTCGACCTCGCCGGTCGCGAGCGGAGCGGCCGGGCCGTAATCGAGCAGCCGCCCCAGGATCGCGAGTTCGTCGGCGCCGAGCGGCCGTTCCAGTTCGACCAGGTGCTCGTAGCGCGCGGTCAGTCGCTGCAGCGAAGGCAGCTCGGTTCTCAGGGTTTGCAGCAACCGCTGCTCGCGAAAGTCCGAAAGCGCGATGGGGCCGGGAAGTCTGAGGTGCATGGCGGAATGTTGCGATCGGGTTGGCGGGTTCGACGCGACGGATCGGTTGGCACGCCCTCCGGTCACGGACCCATTGCTACGGCGAAGACTTGTTGCTTCCGTCGCCGCCGGCCGCCGAGGAGAGCTTCTGTAGCTCCTGGTGCAGTTGTTTCAGCAGATCCAACGGTGGCCCTTGCCGAACCGGTTGTCCGTCGCTGTCGAACAGGAACACGTCGGTGGTCGCACGCTGCCCGGTCTTGTGCTCCTCGAGCTTGATTCGGTACTCCTGTGCACTCTCGCCGTCGCCGGAAAACAACGAGGCGATGTCGTCCCAAACCCCCTTGTCCTGATATTTTTCCTTGGGTCCGCCGTAGTAGACGTAGTAGACAGCGTCCGTTCGGTTCCGGTCGCTGATCTCGACCTTCATGCGGCCGAGCGCACGTCCGACATCGTTCCATGCATCGGCGAACGGTAACGCCAGTTCGATCAGCGGCACATCCTCGGTATTCTGTGCCAGGGTGGCCTTGCTCGTCGCCTCGTCGGACGCCTCGTCGGGACCCGCGGCCACCGGGCTGGTGCCCGGACTTGCCGCCGACGTGCTGCCGTCCGGATTGCGCCAGCGGGCACCCGATACCGTCGAAATCGACAGATCGGGCGGCACCTCCAGCGGCGGAATCTCGGTGGTGTACTGGTACTGCTTCTGTTTGTCCGGGAACAGTGAGGCGACGTAACTGCAGCCGGTGAACGGCAGCAGCAACAGCAGCGTCAGCAGAACCCTGAAGACGCGCATCGTCACGCCTGCCGCGACGCGGTCACCACACCGGCCTGGTTCATCGCGCATCGCACCGCTTCCTGGCATTCGGGAGACAGCCAGGTCAACGGCAGACGAATCCCCGGCGGGATCAACCCCATCTCGCAGAGCGCCCATTTCACCGGAATCGGATTGGATTCGATGAACAATTCGCGGTGCAGGCCGGCCAACCTGGCATCGATCGCCGTCGCATCCTGTCGCCGTCCGGCAAGCGCCGCCGCACACAGCTCGTGCATCGCGCGCGGCGCGACATTCGCCGTCACCGAGATGACTCCGTGGCCACCGCGCAGGCAGAATTCACACGCCGTCGCATCATCGCCGGAATACAACGCAAACGCCGGACCGCAGGAGTCCCGAAGCTCGTCCACCCGCTCCAGCTTTCCGGTCGCTTCCTTGATCCCGACGATGTTGGACACGTGAGCCAGCCGCGCCACCGTCGCAGGCAACATGTCGCAGGCGGTACGCCCGGGCACGTTGTACAGTATCTGGGGAATGTCCACGCTCTCGGCGACGGTCCGAAAATGTCGGTAGAGCCCTTCCTGCGTCGGCTTGTTGTAATACGGCGTCACCAGCAGGCAGGCATCGGCTCCGACCTCCTTGGCTCGCCGCGTCAGCGTGATCGCCTCGCGGGTCGCATTCGCGCCGGTGCCTGCAACAACCGGTACCCGCCCGGCAGCTCGTTCGACGACGACCGCAATGACCTCGCAGTGCTCGTCTTCGTCCAGCGTGGCGGATTCGCCGGTGGTTCCCACCGCGACGATCGCATCTGTTCCCTGTGCGATGTGAAAATCCACCAGGCCCCGCAATGCCGGGTAGTCCACCGCGCCGTCTAGCGCCATCGGCGTCACCAGCGCCACCATGCTGCCTTGGATCATCTGTACCCGAATTCCCACGATGCGAAACGCGAATGGTAGCGTGCCGGGGCGGTACCTGACAACCAAACCGGAACCCCGAGGCGCTCTGGTCCGCATCGCGAAACGTTCGCCGGAGATGTTAGACTGCCGTCCTTTTTCGAGGAATCAACACTAGGGCTATGCAGATCGTCATTACCGTCATGGGGGAGGACCGCCCCGACCTGATTGCCGAACTGACGCGCATGATCAAAGATGCCAAATGTGCGATCCTGGAAAGCCGAATGACTGAGCTGGGTCAGGAGTTTGCGGCCCACATGCTGGTCGAGGGGAACTGGAATCACATCGTTCGACTGGAAAGCCTGCTGGAAACGACGGCGCAAAAGGGCAACGTCCGCGTCGCGACGATGCGGTGCCAGGAAGAGGAGGAGCGCAAGGAGGAAAATCTGATTCCTTATACCGTCGATGTTTTCGCCGGAGACCAGCCGAGCAACATTCACGAACTCGCCTCCTTCTTTACCGAGCGCCAGATCAAGATTCTGGATCTAAGCACCAGCCGCTACCCGGCACCCTACAGCGGCGCGCCGGTGTTTCTGGCCCACATGATCGTCAAGATCCCCGCCGGCATGAAAATCGTGTCGCTGCGCGACGAGTTCCTCGAATTTTGCGACCAATTGAATCTCGACGCGATACTGGAACCCGTCAAACGCTGAACTGTGAAACCTTCGAGGACATTTCGATGAGCGCTGTCGCCCTGAACCAGCCCGTGCCGTCATTCTCGACGCCCGCCACCGGCGGCCGGATGGTGAATCTCGCCGATTTTGCAGGCAGGTACCTGGTACTGTATTTCTATCCCAAGGACAACACACCCGGCTGCACCCGCGAGGGGCAGGATTTTCGCGACCTCTACCCGGAATTTCAGGCCGCCAACGCCGAAATCGTCGGAATCTCCCGCGACAGCGTCAAATCGCATGACGGGTTCAAATGCAAATACGAGTTCCCGTTCGAACTCTTGTCGGACCACGACGAAAGCCTGTGCCAGCTTTTCGACGTGATCAAGATGAAGAACATGTACGGCAAGCAGGTTCGCGGCATCGAGCGCAGCACCTTTCTGCTCGACCCGGCCGGCAGACTGATCGCCGAGTGGCGCAAGGTCAAGGTCGACGGACACGCCGCCCAGGTGCTCGCAAAGCTGCGCGAACTGGCGCACTGACCCGTCACGCATCAGACTCGGCCGACGACCGAAACGGCATCGGCCGCCGCCATTCAACATCACCCGGTCGCTGCCACGCCCATGTCGGAAAACGATCTCGAGGAAGACAAGCTCTTCGTCCTCGATACCAATGTGCTGATGCACGATCCGTCGGCGCTGTTCCGTTTTCAGGAACACGACATCTTCATTCCGATGATCGTGCTCGAGGAATTGGACCATTCCAAGAAGGGGCTGTCCGAAGTGGCCCGCAATGCCCGCCAGGCGAGCCGGTTTCTGGATGAACTGATCCGTCACGCAGATGCCGACACGATTCAGCACGGCATTCCCCTACCTCACCTGGATTACGCGGCGCGAATCGACGAACGCTGTCGGGGTCGACTGTTCTTTCAGGTGGAGCGCCTGTCGTTCCCGCTACCCGAGTCCCTTCCCGGAGACATGCCGGACAACTCGATCCTGGGTACCACCCTGGCGTTGAGTCGGGCGCGCCCGGAATGCCAGACCGTACTGGTTTCGAAGGACATCAATCTACGGATCAAAGCCTCGGTACTCGGCCTCCGGGCCGAAGACTACTTCAATGATCAGGTCTTGGATGACATCGACCTGCTATACAGCGGCGCCAGCGAGCTGCCGGCCGACTTCTGGGAAACCCACGGCGGCAAGATGGAGTCCTGGCAGGACCGGGGCCGGACCTTCTACCGGGTCGGCGGCCCGCTGGTCAAGGACTGGCACCCGAATCAATGTCTTTACCTGGCAGACGATTCCCAGTTCGAGGCACTGGTCCGATCCCGCGACGGCCACACTGCGGTGATCGAACTCGCCCGCGATTTCAGGACACCGCAGCATGCGGCCTGGGGCATCCAGGCACGCAATCGGGAGCAGAATTTCGCGTTCAACCTGCTGCTTGATCCCGACATCGATTTCGTCACGCTGTTGGGCACCGCCGGGACCGGCAAGACCCTGTTGACGCTCGCGGCCGGCCTGACGTTGACCCTCGACCAGAAGCTCTACAAGGAGATCGTGATGACGCGGGAGACGATTCCGCTCGGCGAGGAGATCGGCTTCCTGCCCGGCACCGAGGAGGAGAAGATGACACCCTGGATGGGCGCACTGCTGGACAACCTGGAACTGCTCGGAACACGGGAAAACGGCGGAACCTGGGAGCGCGGCGCGACCAGCCAACTGTTGCTGAATCGGGTCAAGGTCCGCTCGCTGAATTTCATGCGCGGACGCACGTTCCTGAATCGCTTCCTGATTCTCGACGAGGCGCAGAACCTGACGTCAAAGCAGATGAAGGCGCTGGTCACGCGCGCGGGACCCGGCACCAAGATCGTCTGTCTCGGCAATATCGGCCAGATCGATACACCCTACCTGACCGGTACCAGCTCCGGATTGACCTACGTGGTGGACCGCTTCAAGGATTGGCCGCATTCCGCCCACATCACGCTGAAGCGCGGGGAACGCTCCCGGCTCGCGGACTTCGCGACCGAGGCGCTGTAACGCCGAGCGGGTGCCGCTCAGCGGCGGCCGGATTTGTAGCGTCCGCGGAGGCGGCGGGCGCCGCGCTCGGCCCAGTAGCGGCGGCCTTTGCGGTCCGCTTCGCGCAGTCCTTGATCCTTGTCCTGACCGCCGTTGTAGATCGAAAAGATCTCATCCGGCGTGCCCGATGCGATCAGCCTCCCGCCTTCGATCAGCATCGCGCGATTGCACAGGCGCCGGATGATGTCTTCCGAATGCGAGGCCAGCACCAGAATGCCGGACTGTTGAATCATGTCGTGTAGTCGTTTCTTGGCCTTGTCCAGAAAACGCGCATCGCCGGCCCCGATCCATTCGTCCATCAGCAGGATTTCGGGCACGAAACAGGTCGACACCGCGAACGCGAGTCGCAGCATCATGCCGCTGGAGTAGGTCCGAACCGGCATCTCCAGATAGTGTCCCAGCTCGGTAAACGCGGTGATGTCCTCCGTCTTCTGACGCAGTTCCTCGCGGCTGAGCCCCATCAATTGGCCGCGCAGCATGATGTTTTCATAACCGGTGGCTTCCATGTCCATGCCGAGCGAAGGATCGAACAACGCGATGGCGTTCCCGTCGCGCTCGACGACCCCCTCGGTCGGTTCGTAGATTCCGGCCAGCACTCGGAGCAGGGTCGATTTTCCGGCACCGTTCGGCCCCACCAGCCCGACCCGCTCGCCGTGGTGGATCGTGAACGACAGGTGGCGTAAAGCCTTCACCACGATCGTGTCATCCGACTCGCGGGCGACACGGCCGCCCGAACCGACCCGCATCAGCGCCTTTTTCAACGACCGGCTCCCGGACCCGAACAGCGGAAAATCCAGCGAGACGTCCTTCAATACCACTTCTGCCACCGGCGCCTCTCCTGCTAGACCCAATACGAGATTCGCCGCCGTACCCGGACGAAGAACAGAAACGCGAGCATTGAACCGACCGCGCTGCAGCCCAGCGTAATGATCCAGGTGTCCCGCGCGATTTCGGCGCCCAACAGCGGCGCCCGCACCAGTTCGACGTAGTGAAAGAACGGGTTTTCAGCAACGAACACTGGCCGCTCGGTCACCAGCTCAGGCTTCCACATGATCGGCGTCATGAAAAACACGACCTGAATCAAACTGGAAACGATCTGCGGAATATCACGAAAGCGTGCGCTGATACTGCCCAATACCAGACCCAGCCAGAAACCGGTATAGATGACCAGAAACAAACCCGGTATCAGCCACACCAGACGCCATCCGGGAACCAGTTTGAAGATGATCGCGACCACGACGAACACCAGGGCGTTGTGGAAAAACACGATCAAGTTGCGCCAGATCAAACGGAACATGTACAAGGAAAACGGCAACGACAATTGCTTGATGTAGCCGTCGGCCGCGACGAACACTGTGCAACTCTCGATGATCACGGTCGAGATCAGACCCCAGGCGACGAACCCGCCGGTCAGGTACGGGATGTAGTCATCCAGCGGCGTCTTGAACAGATCGCCGTACAAGTAACCGAGGCCGCCCACCATCACGCCCATGCTCAAGGTCAGCCACAACGGACCGAGAATCGAACGGCGATAGCGCTGGCGAACATCCTGCCAGCCCAGAAGTCCCCAAATGGCCCACGCGCGCATGCCCCTGGCGAGGTCCGCGAAGGCCAATCTGATCTGACGCATGCTCGAAGATTCGTTTGGGTTGGTTGATACCGAAGTTGCCGGAGAGATCTCGTTCGCGGCGGGCGGCCCGACGGCATGACTGCTGAACGGCGCCTCACACTGCAACGCGCATGCGATGCCGTCGATGGAGTCCCGTCGCGACCGTGGGACGATGGGTGCGGTACAGTCCTCTGCGGCGGTTGAGTATCCGGACATTCCGTTGCAGCGCCCCCTCTGCTGACCGGTCTCCCCGACCCTCCACCGCTGACCGGGAGAACCAGTGCGGTCCGGAGCCGAGGCGTCACACTCGCTACATTCCGTGTCCGGTGAAACGGGATGCCGGTTCTCGCCGATCCGGTGATCCCGGCGCGGCCCGCCTCGTCGTCGGTATTTTACCGATCAGATGCTTGGCGACAAGCAAAAATTGATGCCGATGCTGCCCCTGGAGTGCCCCGGCGGGCGCGGACAGCGGGCGACGCTGGTGTATACTTCGCTGCCGAATCACCCGCCATCCGAGGCCTGAAGCGCGCTGTCGCCGCGCCAGTCGCTCGATCGCGTCAGTACCGGCGCCGCGACACCGAAACGCAGCGCATGCCGCGCGTGATCCCATTGATTAATCTGGCCATCGGTAGGCCGGGTTCATACTGGGCGGGGATGCCACGGCACGGCGACGACCGGTGTTTGCAGAAGGGTATTTGCGGGCCTGATTAATAATGTCATCCACCAGCTACGAAGGGACCATGTCTAAAGTCGCATTGATTACCGGCGTCACCGGCCAGGACGGTGCTTACCTCGCCGAGTTTCTGTTGAACAAAGGCTATGCAGTCCACGGCATCAAGCGCCGGAGTTCCCTGTTCAACACCGACCGGATCGACCACCTGTATCAGGACCCGCACGTCACGGACCGCCGCTTCGTGCTCCATTACGGCGACATGACGGATTCCACCAGCCTGATCCGCATCATCCAGCAGGCCCAGCCCGACGAGGTGTACAACCTCGCGGCGCAGAGCCATGTTCAGGTCTCGTTCGAAGAACCGGAATACACGGCGAACGCCGACGGCGTCGGCGCACTGCGGGTGCTGGAAGCGATTCGTATCCTCGGCCTCGAGCGAAAGACACGCTTTTATCAGGCATCGACATCCGAACTGTACGGTCTGGTGCAAGAGATACCCCAGAAGGAGACGACGCCCTTCTACCCGCGCAGCCCATACGCCGTTGCCAAATTGTATGCCTACTGGATCACCGTGAACTACCGCGAGGCATACGGCCTCTACGCCTGCAACGGCATCCTGTTCAACCACGAATCCCCGATACGCGGCGAAACGTTCGTGACCCGAAAGATCACGCGAGCATTGGCGCGGATCTACCTCGGCCTGCAGGACTGCCTCTACCTGGGCAATCTCGATGCCCGGCGAGACTGGGGTCACGCGAGGGATTATGTCGAGATGCAATGGCTGATGCTGCAACAACAGCAACCCGAGGATTTCGTGATCGCCACCGGCCTGCAGTACAGCGTGCGCGATTTCGTCGATGCCGCCGCGGCCGAACTGGGCGTGTCGTTGGACTGGCGCGGTCAGGGTGTGCAGGAGGAGGGCCTGGTCCGTGCGACCGCCGGCGAGACTCCGCTGAAGCCGGGCGACGTGATCGTCCGCGTAGACCCACGCTACTTCCGCCCGACCGAGGTCGAGACCCTGCTGGGCGATCCATCGAAAGCGAAGGCGAAACTGGGTTGGACTCCGAGAACCAGTTTTCCCGAGCTGGTTGCCGAGATGATGCGGGAGGATCTGAAATCCGCCCGCCGCGACCATCTGGTCATGCAGCACGGCTACGCGGCCTATGACTACCATGAGTGACGGCGCGATGAACCCGACGACCCGAGCGTCGAAGATCTACGTCGCCGGCCACCGCGGCATGGTCGGCTCCGCGCTGGTGCGCCGCCTACAAGCCGACGGCTATCACAAGCTGCTGATGCCGGCTCGCAGCGAACTCGACCTGCTCGATCAGCGTGCGGTGTTCGACTACCTGCGGCGCGAACTGCCGGATTACATCTTCATCGCCGCGGCCAAGGTCGGCGGCATCCAAGCCAACAATACTTTTCGGGCCGACTTCCTGTACCAGAATCTGGCGATCGAAAATCATTTGATTCACGGTGCCCACCTCGCCGGCGTGCAGCGCCTGATGTTTCTCGGCTCATCCTGCATCTACCCGCGCGATTGTCCGCAGCCGATCAAGGAAGAGTATCTGCTGACCGGACCGCTCGAGGTCACCAACGAACCGTATGCGATCGCCAAGATCGCCGGCATCAAGCTTTGTGAATCCTATAACCGGCAGTACGGCCGGCAGTACGTCTCGGTGATGCCGACCAACCTCTATGGCCCCAACGACAACTACGACCTGAACAACAGTCACGTACTCCCCGCGTTGATCCGGAAGGCCCATGAAGCCAAGCTCCGAGGCGACAAGGAATATGTCGTCTGGGGGACCGGAACGCCGCGCCGGGAGTTTCTGTACGTCGACGACCTGGCGGATGCCTGCGTGTTCCTGATGCAACAAGGCTACGACGGACCGTTACTGAATATCGGCACCGGAGAAGATGTCACGATCCGGGAACTGGCATCCACGGTGATGGACGTGATCGGTTTCCCCGGCACGATCGTGTTCGATGCCGACAAACCGGACGGAACTCCGCGCAAGCTACTCGACGTCAGCAGGCTCCGCACCCTCGGCTGGCAGGCCGCCACCGGCCTGCGCGAAGGCATCCGGGAGGCCTACGAAGACTTCCGAAACAGGTTCGTCTGAGCCCCGGACGCAGCGACCTTTTGGCTGAACGGGACCGGCCTCAACGGCCGCCGTTCTGCGTTCGCCGTGCCCGTTCGGCCACGTGCCGCCGGGTCGGTTTTGGGTCACCCATCACCTGCAGTGGGTGCACCGGTTGCCCCGACGGCGAAGAATCCGCCGATGGATCGGCGCCCGGGTCCGGAATTCCCCTTTCCCGCTTCCATTCTTCGACCCTGGCGAGTGCTTCGGCCATCTCGCCGGGCGTCATTTCCTCGGCGAGTTGGGACCGGAGATCGGTCCCGCTGGGGTCGCCGAATTCGAATGCCAGCGTGAGCCAGACATACGCCCTGACCAGATTCCGCGCGACACCGTCGCCTTGTGCGTAAAGCATCCCGAGGACCGTCTCGGCACTGGGATCACCCTGGTCGGCCGCCTTTTCGAACCACTTCGCCGCCTCGGCGCTGTCCTTGACGGTGCCGAGGCCATAGTAATGCAGGATACCGAGCTTGGCTTGAGCGATGCGGCTGTTTTGTTCCGCGGCCTTGCGATACCAGTCATAAGCCGCGGCGTAGTCCTGAATGACACCCCAGCCTTTCATGTACAGATTTCCCAGATTGACCTGGCCGTCGGGGTCGCCTTTTTCGGCCAGAATCTCGAACTCCACCCGTGCCGCCGCATACTCCTTCCGCTGCACCAGATCCAGTCCGGCATCGAGGTCGGCACGGGCCGTGGGTAGCACCACGCTGCAAACCAGAAACGCCGCGATCCATCGCGTGGTCACCCCGCGACCTCCAGTACCACCTTGCCGATATGGCGGCCCGACTCCAGGTAGCGGTGCGCATCGGCCGCGTGACTCAATGGGAAAGTCCGGTCAACGATCGGACGGACACACCCAGCCTCCAGCAGCGGCCAGACCCGTGTACGCAACGCTTCGGCGATCCGCGCCTTCTCCGCGACCGGCCGCGACCGCAGCGTCGAGCCGGTCAGAGTCAGGCGTTTCAGCAGGATGGGCAGCAGATTGATCGTCGCCTTCGGGCCCTGCTGTACGCCGATCTGCACCAGGCGACCATCGGCTGCGAGGCAATTCAGATTGCGTTGCAGATAATCGCCCCCGACGATGTCGAGGATCACATCGACCCCGCGACCTTCGGTTCGAGTCATGACTTCAGCGGCGAAATCCTGCTCACGGTAATGGATGGCGTCTGCGCCCAGTCCGGCGCAGAAGCGGCACTTCTCGATGCTGCCTGCGGTCGCCAACACGGTCGCTCCGCATGCAGTGGCCAACTGAATCGCCGCCACGCCGATGCCGCTGGTACCGCCGTGCACCAGCAGGCGTTCCCCCGGCTGCAACCGGCCGCGCTCGAAAACATTCGTCCACACCGTGAAAAAAGTCTCAGGGAGGCTTGCCGCCTCGATCGGATCGAGTCGCTGCGGAATCGGCAGGCAAAGGGGTGCCGCCGCGGTGCAGTACTCGGCATAGCCGCCGCCGGTGACCAACGCACAAACCCGCATGCCGACCGGAGGACTGATCACCGCCCCGCCCCGGGCGGCGACTTCGCCGGCGACTTCGAGACCCGGAATGTCCGATGCACCGGGCGGCGGCGGGTAGCGGCCCTGCCGCTGCATCAGGTCCGGTCGGTTGACCCCCGCCGCGATCACCCGAATCAATACCTCGTCGGCGCCCGGCTCCGGTACGGGCCTTCGGACCCGTTGCAGCACTTCCGGCCCTCCGGGTTCCCGGATTTCGACGGCCCACATCCGCGTATCCACGCTCAACTCAACTCATTCGGGCCGTCAGCCAAAGCCGGATGCGGATGCCGATCTCGGTGGTATACCCGGTTGCCGCAAACCGGACTCGCCCATTCCGGTCGATGAAAAACAGCGCCGGAACCCCGCGCAGGCCATAGCGTTCGGCGATTGCGCCGGCGGGATCGGAAACCACCCGGATGGTCAGGCCCTGCCGCTGCAGATAGCTCCGCAGTTCTGCATCCGTGCCGGACTGCAGCGCGACGGTCACGACCGAATGGTCTCCGGCGACCGAACGAATGCTGTGCTGCATCGTGCGGCACAACGGACACCAGGTTGCCCAGAAATACAGGAGGGTCGGCTTGCCGTTGACCCCCGGCCACTCGACCGGTTTGCCATCCAGGTCGCTTGCCGCGATCGGCGGCGGAGTGCCCCGCACCAGACCGCGATCCAGAAATGCCGAAAGCATGAAAAAAGCGACCAACAGCATCACCCAGAACGCGATACTCGACCGGCCGCGGACGCTCAACGGCCGCCCCCACCGAACCGGTAGATCAGGCCCTGGCCGTGGGCTTTCAACCAGCTCCGTTGCTCCGGATAAGCCGGCAGATGTTCGCCGACCAACGCCCAGAATTGAGCCGAATGATCGCGGTGGCGCACGTGACAGAGTTCATGGACAACCACATACTCCAGCGCCCCAGGCGGCGCGAATGTCAACAGCCAGTTCAGGTTGATCGCATTGTGAGCCCCGCAACTTCCCCAGCGCGTTCGCATGCGCTTGATGCAGACCCGCCCCGGCTGCAATCGTACCCTGCTCTGATGGTGGCGAAGAATGGCCGCGGCCTGTTCCGCCAGCCACCCGCGTGCCCAGGCAAACAGCATGCCCTCGACGAGCCGGGCCCACTCCAGTCGATGCCGTTCGGGGAGGTGTAGTTGGATTCGATCTTCGGCGACATGTAGCCGGGACCGGCCATCTTCACCGGAGATCAGCCGCAGCGGGATCTCTCGACCCAGCAACGGCAACGTCGATTCGCGTCGGTCGGCCAGTTCATCCCAGAATGTCCGCTCCGGCACGCGCGCCACGGCCTCCCGGTGCCTGGCCAGCAGCCACTCGCGATGCCGATCGATGAAACACAAAGCCTGTTGCTCGGAACATCGCAGCGGCATCACGCATTCGACACCGGCCGCTTTCACGGTCAGCCGGACTCGTTTCGCACGTGCGCTTCGCTTGAATTGCAGAGGAAACGGGAAGTTCGCCATCGGCAACGCTTGGTCAGTGCTCGCTGGCCCGCACCACCTCGAGAATCTCCAGCTCCCTGTCACCCGCCGGTCGCCGCCAGATCACCGTTTCGCCGACCGACCGATTCAGCAGCGCGGCAGCCAGCGGCGACACCCAGCTGATCTTTCCATGGGAGGCATCGGCCTCGTCTTCGCCGACGATCATGTACCAGCTCTCGGCATCGGTTTCATCCCGGACGCGCACCCGGGCACCGAAATGCACCCGGTCGATCGGCTGATCATCGGGTTCGACCAGGATCGCGCGTTTCACGCGTTCCTCGAAATAGCGCAAATCACGCTCGACGATGCTGAGTTCCTGCCGACTGTCGAGCGTGTCCTGACCCGCGAGCGCGCGGCGACGTTGCGTCAGGTCGGCAACTTGCGACTCCAGTTGTTGCAGCCCTTTCGGCGTCACGTAGTTCGGATGTGGGCTCTGCGGTCGATCCGGCAGTGTCTCGACACGCGAGGATTCATCCGCTTCTTTCATGAACGCTCGACTCATGTTTCATCTCCCTTGCCAGTGCGCCGCTCCGCCGAAAGACCTTCGCCCCGCAGCATCCGCGCGGCCAAATGCGCCAGATTCGTGGAGCCGCCGCCGGGGCCCAGCAGGTCCCGGATCTGCCGTAGTTGCTCACGCATGTGCCGAGCGTAGCTCGTATCGGTCAGTATCCGTTCGATTTCGGCGGCGATATTGGCCGCGCTGGCCTCGTGTTGAATGAATTCGCGCACGATGGGCCGGCCGCTGAGGATGTTCGGCAGGCCGATGTACGGAATGGATACCAGCAGCCGTCCCAGCCAATAGCTCAGCGGCGAAAGCCGGTACACGATCACCATCGGCAGGTCCAGCAACGCGACTTCCAGTGTCGCGGTGCCCGAAGAGGTGATCGCCGCATCGCAGCACTGCAGCACATCGTAGTCGATGCCTCGGATCGTCTGTATCGGCACCGCCGCGCGTTGCAGATGCCGTTCGATCAAGCCCTGATCAATCGATGGTGAACGCGCCAGCAGGAAGCGGACATCGGGAATACGTCGCGCCAACTGCGCCGCACTGTCCAGCATCACCGGCAGCAGGCGTCTGATCTCGTTCACGCGGCTGCCCGGCAGCAGTGCGACCAACGGACCGGGACCTTCCAGACCGTGCACGCGGCGCGCTTGTTCTCGCGGCAGGCGTGCCTGGACCGTGCCAGCCAGCGGGTGGCCGACGTAGGTGACCGGTACACCGGCCGCCTGATAATGCGGCACCTCGAACGGGAAGATCACCGCCATGTGGCTGACCGCCTGCCCGTAGGTCTTCACCCGCCCCGGGCGCCAGGCCCAGAACTGCGGGCCCACGTAGAATAGCACCTGGACCCCGCAAGCCTTGGCTCGGCGCGCCAAGTGAAAGTTGAATTCCTTGTAGTCGACGCAGATCAACAGGTCCGGGCGCCGTTCACAGGCGATCGCCTGCATGCGCTTCAGCACCTGCCTGATCCTCCGATAGTGCCGAACCACCTCGGCCACTCCGATCACCGCCATCCCGCTGGCATCCTGCACGATCTCGATACCGGCGTCCCGCATTCGCGTTCCGCCCATGCCGATGCCGCGGACCTCGGGCATGATCCGCCTCAACTCGGCGTACAGCGCGGCGGCATGCCGGTCACCGGACGCCTCGCCGGCCGACAGCATCACCAGTGGCGAGTGTCGTTCAGGCATTCAGCGCACCGCGGATCACGTCGGTGATCCGGTCGATGGCTTCGTCCTTCAGTTCCGGGTAAATCGGCAGCGACAGGCAGCGGGCGGCGACCGCCTCGGTGACCGGTAACCGCATCCCGGCGCAGTCCTCGGCAAAGGCCTTCTGCCGGTGCAAAGGGACCGGGTAATAGACCGCACAAGCGATATCGGCCTGCTGCAAGGCCTGCATGATCGCATCCCGCCGATCGGTCAACAGCGTGTACTGGTGATACACATGGCGACCGATACCGTCCTCATGTGGCGTTTCCAGCGGCAGGTCGGCCAGCAGTTCGGTATAGCGATGGGCGACCCGACGGCGCTGCCGATTGTACTCGTCCAGATGTTTCAATTTGATCCGAAGGATCACGGCCTGCAATTCGTCGAGGCGGCTGTTGTAGCCGATCACGTCGTGGTAGTACCGCACTTCGGAGCCGTGGTTCCGATAGATCTTGACCCGCGCGGCGATCTCGTCCGAATCGGTCGTCACCAGCCCGCCGTCACCGTAACAACCGAGATTCTTGCTCGGGAAGAAGCTGAAGCCGGCCGCAATACCCATCGCGCCCGTCTGCCGCCCCGCGATCGAGGCGCCGAAAGATTGCGCACAGTCTTCGATCAGATGCAATCCGTGGCGCTCGCAAACGGCCTGCAACGCCGGCATGTCGGCCGGCTGTCCAAACAGATGGACCGGCATCACCGCCGTGGTCCGCGCGGTGATCGCGGACTCCACCGCCTCGGGCACCAGATTGAAGGTCCTCGGATCGATGTCGACGAACACCGGATGCGCACCGACGTAGCGAATCGCCTCGGCCGTCGCGATGAACGTGAACGGCGTCGTGATGACCTCGTCCCCTGCCTCGATGCCTGCCGCACGCAGCGCCAAGTGCAGTGCGTCGGTGCCGGAGGCCACTCCGATGGCGTGTTTGGCTCCGAGATAGGCGGCCGCTTCCCGCTCGAAGGCCTGGACGTTCGGTCCCAGCACGAACGCGCAGTTCTCCAGTGCGGCATGTAGCCCGCGATCGATCTCTTCTTTGAGCGCCGTGTACTGGCCCTTCAGGTCCACCATGGGGATCATAAGTGCGGGTACTCTTCGTTTACTGAGCCTTCAGCAGGCGGGTGATTTCGGTCGCGGCGGCCAACGCCCGGCGGCCGGCATGGCCCGATACCAACGGTTCCCGGCGGGTGCGCACGCAGTCGATGAAATGGCGGATCTCCTCCTTCAGCGCGTCTCCACTCTCGAACACGGATTCTTCACTGATGATCTCGGGGATACCGGGGAACATCTCCTTGTCACCCTTGCGGTGACAGGTCAGCACCCGATTTTGGAAATCCACCGAAAAGTACGCGCTCGGCATGAACAGCCGCATCTTGCGTTCCACCTTCAAGCTGACCCGGCTCGCGGTCACATTGGCGACGGTGCCGTTGCGGAACACGATCCGGGCATTCGCGATGTCGGTATCGTGCGTCAACACCGGCACGCCCTTGGCGTCGATGCGCTCCACCTCGGCATCGACCAGATCCAGGATGATGTCGATATCGTGGATCATCAGATCCAGTACCACGCTGACATCGTTGGCCCGCGGCTTGAAAGGCGCGAGCCGGTGGGATTCGATGAACAGCGGTTTGTCGTCTTGCAAGTTCAGCCCCAGAATCGCCGCATTGAACCGTTCCAGGTGCCCCACCATCAGAATTCGCCGTCGTTGCTCGGCCAGACGGATCAGCTCGTCGGCCTCCTCGACCGTGACCGTGATCGGCTTCTCGACCAACACGTCGGCTCCGGCAGCCAGGAAATCCCGGGCGATCGCGTGATGCTGGCTGGTCGGCACGACGATGCTGACCGCATCGACCCGGCCCAGCAATTCGCGGTAGTCGGACAGCGCCCGAACCCCCAGACGCTCGGCCACCGGCGCGACGGTATCCGGTCGGGTATCGACGATCGCGTCGAGCCGGCAGCCCGGCAGCGAAGCGTATTTCTCCGCGTGAAACTTGCCGAGGTAGCCGACCCCGATGACTGCGCAGCGGATGGGTGCCATGCCTGTCCCTCCGTCGTGTCCGCGGTTCAGTCCGAATCGGCGCCGCGCCGCTCGAAGAACGCTAGATAACCGCGCTTCGAAGTCTCGGCCAGCCACCCGCGTAGGTACGCGATTTCCTGCGTATCGGGAAGCCCCTCCAACGGCTGCCGGGCCCGCAGTCGACGGAATGCGGACGACACCGCGCGCAGGCGGTCACCGTCGATGCCGGCTCGGCGAAGCCCGACCAGGTTGAGCCGGTAGTGCTTTCCGGGACGTCCGCCCACCAGCGTGTACGGGATGACATCCTTGTTGATTCCGGCGAGTCCCTGCAGGATCGCATAGCTTCCGATACGGCAAAATTGGTGCACCATCACCCCGCCACCGAAAAACACGCGATCACCGACCGCCACATGGCCGCCCAGCGTGGCTCCGCTCGCCATCACGTTGTGATCGCCGATACTGCAATCATGCCCGATATGGCTGTTGTTCATCAGATAGTTGTGAGAACCGACCCGGGTCGCTCCGGCATTCGCGGTCGCACGACTGATCGTCACCCCTTCACGGAACACGTTGCCCTCGCCGATTTCGACGAAAGTCGGTTCGTTCGGATCGAAGCTCAGGTCCTGCGGCAGTCCACCGAGCACCGCATGCGGATGCACGGTGTTACCCGGCCCCATTCGGACATGGGAGTGGATCACGGCGTGCGCACCGATCCGGCAACCATCAGCGATCGCTACGCGACCCTCGATCACCGCATGGGGCCCGATGCAAACGTCGACGCCCAGTTCGGCATCCGGAGCCACGACGGCGGTAGGATGAATCATACAGCTTCTTGCACCTATTCAGGGTCGGAATTCTAGCCGCGCGGATGACAGCGGGAGTGCATCTCCTTGAGTCGCTCCTGCGCGACATGCGTATAGATCTGTGTGCTGGACAGGTCACTGTGCCCGAGCAGCAGTTGCACCACTCGCAAGTCGGCCCCGTGGTTGATCAGATGGGTGGCAAACGCATGCCGCAGCGTGTGGGGCGACAGCTCGGTGCGGATTCCGGCCTGCACCGCGTAGCGCTTGATGATGTACCAGAATGCCTGGCGTGACATCGCTGTCCCGCGCTCGGTGACGAACAAGTCGTCGCTACGGCGATGATCGCCCAGAATCTCCCGCCGAGCACCCTGCAGATAACGCTCCAGCCAACCGGCCGCCTCCTCGCCATAGGGTATCAATCGATCTTTCGCCCCTTTCCCGGTCACCCGGATGACTCCCTGGCGGAGGTTGACCTGGTCCAGTCGCAGCGACACCAGTTCGCTGACCCGAAGTCCGGTCGCATACAACAACTCGAACATGGTCCGGTCGCGAAACGCCAGCCGGTGGCCGACATCCGGCGCCGATAGCAACCTGACCACATCAGCCTCTGTCAGGAAAGCCGGTAGCGGACGACCCTGAAACGGGGCCACCAACTGCGCGGCCGGGTCCGAAGCGATCCACTGCTGCTCGTGAGCGTGGGCGTAAAACTTCTTCAGAGAGGAAACGATGCGGGCACTGGATCGCTGGCTGATCTTGCAGCGGTAGCGGTGCGCCAAGTAGTCTTCGAGATCCGCCGTTCCGACGGCGAGAAGGTTTCGGCCGGTGGCGTTGTGCAGCCATCGGGAAAACAGCGCCAAGTCGCTACCATAGGCCTTGCGAGTATTTTCACTGAGGCCCTCCTCGATCCAGAGCGCATCCTGAAATCGGGCGATGACGGCATCGTCTCTGCCGGAGGTGTCCTTAGTGTCGGCGACCGGGCGCGATTCGTTCATGCTGCAGCAGCCATTGCTTCACTTCCACCCACGGTCCGGTGACCCGTCCACAGTAGCCGCCCAACCCGTGACCGGCGACCACACGATGGCAGGGAATGATGAGCGGCAGGGGATTGGCACGGCAGGCCGCCGCGACGGCGCGTGGGCCGCTGCTAAGACCTGCAGCCAAATCACCGTAACGGCAGCTCGTCCCGGCCGGAATCGCCATCAGCTGCTGCCAGACCCGACGCTGATACTCGGTTCCGCGGAGCCGCAGCGGCAGGGAAAACCGGAATGCGCCGTTCCGAAAATAGGCGGCGAACTGGCGCGCCGCCTCGTGCAACAACGGCGTCGCCGCAATCTGCTCCTCCGAACCAACCTCCAAATACAGATCGACGGCGATCAGCGCTTCGGGGTCGGCGTGCAACAGCAAGGATCCGAAGGGCGCCGGGACCGTCGCGACGTCCACGGCGGGGCCGTCGGCTCTCACGCCGGCGCCAGCTCTCGAACGGGCACCACTTCGGTTCGGATCGGCCGGGTCAGATCTTTTCTTTGATTCGGGCGGCCTTGCCGGCAAGGCCGCGCAGGTAGTAGAGCTTTGCACGCCGAACATCGCCGCGCCGCTTGACCTGGATATCCGCCACCTGCGGGCTGTACGCCTGGAAAACGCGCTCCACGCCTTCGCCATTCGAGATTTTGCGCACCGTGAAGGAGGAGTGGTAGCCGCGATTGCGCTTGGCAATCACCACACCCTCGAATGCCTGCAAGCGCTCACGATTCCCTTCCTTGACCTTGACCTGAACGACGACCGTGTCACCGGGTTCGAAACTCGGCATGGTCCGGCCGCCCACCCAGGCGCTCTCGAGATCCTGAATAATGTTCACCGACATGATTAGCCTCTCTCTGCAATCTCTAATTCGTGCTTGAATTCATCCAACAGTTTCTGTTCCTCGGCGGCGATGGGATACCGCTGCAGCAGATCCGGACGTCGCAGCCAGGTTCGCCCCAGCGACTGCTTCAAGCGCCAACGCTGGATCGCGGCATGATCGCCGCTGACCAGAACCTCCGGCACATCCAGGCCGTCCACCCGTTCCGGCCGGGTGTAATGCGGATGGTCGAGCAGCCCGTGCATGTGCGATTCCCACTTACTGGACTCCACATCGCCCAAAACGCCCGGCAACAACCGGGTCACTGCATCGATCACCACCAGGGCCGGGAGTTCTCCTCCACTCAGCACATAGTCCCCGATCGACCACTCTTCGTCGACTTCGAGTGCGATCACCCGCTCATCCAACCCTTCGTAGCGCCCCGCCACCAGCACCACACGTCGCTGCTGCGACCACCGAAGCACGGCATCCTGGTTCAACAATCGGCCCTGCGGACTCAGGTAGAGCACCTTGCACGGCTCACTCGCGGCCCCGCGTGCGGCCTGGATCGCCTTCCGCACCGGCTCCACCTTCATGACCATGCCCGGCCCACCGCCGTAGGGGCGGTCGTCGACCGTCCGATGCCGGTCCCGCGTGAAGTCCCGAGGGTTCCAGACGACACACTCGACGATCCTCCGACTCACCGCCCGGCCCACCACGCCGTGTTGCAGCGCCGCGTGGACCATCTCCGGAAAGAGGCTGATCACGTCGAACCGCATCGGCTCGCTGTCAGAAGTCCTCATCCCAGTCGACCAGGATTTCGGCGGCTTGCAGATCCACCGTCTTCACCGTGTGGCCCAGCACGAACGGAATCAGCCGTTCACGTTCGCGTTGCACGACCAGCACATCGTTGGCGCCGGTCGTCATCACATCGCGGACCAGGCCGAGGACTCGGCCCTCAAGATTCCTGACCGTCGTGCCGATCAGGTCGACCCGGTAATACTCGCCTGCCCCGGCCGGCGGAAACTGAGCGCGGTCGACCATGATCGTCGCCCCGCGCAATTCTCGCGCCCGCTCCGGACTTTCAATGTTTTCCAGCGCGGCGATGACGCCTCCCCGATACGGCTTACCGCCGATCATCTGGTACGGGAGCGGCCGACCGCCCTGCTCCAACATCCAAGGCCGATAGCGCAGGATATTCTCAGGCGGATCGGTGTACGAGCGGACCTTCACCCACCCTTTGACGCCATAGCTCCCGCTGATCTCACCGACGATGACCAAAGCCACGGTCGGCAGCGTACCGAATGTCTCAGCTCTCCGCCACGGCCGACTGGACCGCCGCTTCCTTGATCAGCGAAGCGACCCGGTCCGATGCCTTGGCACCGGTCCCCAGCCAATACTGCACGCGCTCGGCGTCGAGCCTCAGCCGGGACTCCTGTCCGCGGGCGATCGGATTGAAAAAGCCGATGCGCTCGATGTATTTGCCGTCCCGACGGCTGCGACTGTCGGCGACCACTACATGGTAGAAAGGACGCTTTTTCGCGCCGCCCCGTGACAAACGAATCGTAACCATACTCTCTCCTTCGGGGAGCTGCTCTCAAAAATTCGCCATTATAATCGACATGCGCCCGCGACGAAAGAAGAACTGTGGATTATGGCGATGCGAACCCGCCGCGTCCGATTCGGAGCGGCCGCTCCCGCACGCCCCGGCACCGCTTCACCGGTCCGGCCGGACCGGAATCACGACGGCGACGAAGGTGGCGGCCCGCACCGCCCATATGCCTCGGCCACGATCGCGGCAATTCGGGCATAGCTGCGGTGCTCGGCGACGTATGGCGGTCCCGCCGCGCGCATCGAAGCAGCCAGCAGCGGGTCCGCCAAGATGCGCCGAATGGCGGCGCCAAACGCGCCGTGCTCCATCGGCGTGCAAAGGCCGGCACCGCTTTGCTCCAACACGTACTTCTGGTCTGGCTGATCGTTGGCGACCACAGGAATACCGAGCGCCAGGTACTCGATGACTTTCGTCGGTGAGGCGCTGTCACACAGGTAGCCGCGGGGAAACAGGCTGACCGCGACGTCGGCGCGGACCAGCCAGCGCCAGGCTTCTTCCGACGGTACCCAGCCAGTCCAGTGAATTTTCTCCTGGATGCCCAGCTTTGCAGCATATTGCTCGAGTCGTCGCCGTTCTTGCGGCAACGAGCCATCGCCGATCATCACCAGCACTGCATTCGGAACGTCCGCCGCAAGACGTTCCATCACCTCCAGCAAGAACTCCAGGCCGCGCGAGCGATCGAAGGTGCCCAAGTACGCGATCACCTGCTTGCCTCGAAGCCGCTCGTGATCGAGAGCATCCGAACGCCGAGGCAACGGACGTTCGAGATCAACCCCCATCGGCACCGGCGTCATGCGATCGCGCGAAATGCCATGAGCGGCGACATCGTCCCGCATCCGCTCGCTCTGCACGAAAATGTGCGAGCAGCGCGGAAGCACGTACCGGTACAGCAAGGCCTTGCCGACATAGCCCTTCACCGCAAGAAACACCCAACGCCCGAGGCCGACCGACAAACCCTCGTGACGGACGATGTCGATGTAAGCCTCGCTCATCGGATAGGACATCCAGTAGAATACTGGGATGCGTCCGCATCGCCGCGCTGCCCACAGCACGAAAATCGCCGCAAACACCTTGTCGCGCACCTGAAGGGCATCATACTCGTGGACTTTGATCCGCAGCAGGACTGCCAAGTCATGCAGAAACGCGCGCAATTGATCCAGCGTCCTCGACCCGGTACGGCGGCTCAGCAACAGGTTTCCCGCTGGCCAAGCGTCAGCCGCGACCTCGTCCTGCCCTGCAGCTTGCGTGACCAAATCGGTGTGGACGTCGAAGCGCGGCAAATAGCGGCCGACCAGGGCGATGACATCCGGACGATACGTCGGGAAACCATCTGCAAGAAAACTGACAATTCTCATTTCCAGAACAAAAACGGTGAAGTGAAAGCGAGACCCATCGAGACGGGCTCTCCCCTCGCCCGTACGACGAGATTCGAACAGAGCCGATCAAGCGGGTCCGCGCGCGGGCTCCGCCATCCCTCGCATGACAAACAGTCCAGCCGGCACAGGTCAGGTAGTGACGGATGAATCCCTCGAGCAGGTCGGATGCCCGCTCGCAGATCCTTCTCCCTGCCGTGCCGTGCCGGTTCCCACGTCTGCTGGACCTTCCGGATGTTACCGTAAATCCTGCAGTGCGTCGCCAACACGGCAGGCGCGTTGGCGGGCCACCGCAAGTGGCCGTGTCGTTCGGAATGACGACGACTCGCGCGAGCCAGGGTCGGGCGTGTACCGGACCTGGCGATGACCGGAAATACCAGGGGTATTGATGGGCCTGAACTTGATTTAATGCCCTATGCGACGCAGTCTGCATACAGCGGTGCGTCAACCAAGATTGACCCGATTGTTAGAGAGCCGATGAAAAATCGCAAACTGACCCATCTGAAGCAGCTTGAGGCGGAAAGCATTCACATCTTGCGGGAGGTGGCGGCGGAGTTCGAGCGGCCGGTGATGCTGTATTCGATCGGCA
>CAZXXC010000057.1:17694-25184 GCA_964644665.1 uncultured Methylococcaceae bacterium | reverse complement strand
GGCGAACGCAACAGCCCTGATACCAGCCGACGGCGGGAAGGGTTCAGAAGCCGCCCATCACGTTGATCTGCACGTGCCAGAACGGCCACCAGCCCAGTCCCGGACGGTTGGCGGTCGGCACGTCCCAGAGTTCGGTCTGGATCGGCACGACCACCGGAACGGTCTGCCGACCCTGCCCAATCGGGATTTCCTCGAAAGAATCGACACGACCGTGAATCGTGATCAGCCGTCCCGGTCCGTAGCGATAGGCTTCGGGTGTGATGGGATAACGCGCGGCGAAACGCCCCTGAAAGGCCTCCTCGTCTTCCGGTTCGCCGTATGCATCGAGCGGAAACGCCAAGACCCCGATTTCCAGCTCGCGTTCCAGAACCCGAACGTCGGCGATCCGACCGCCCCAAAGTACGGCTTCACCGGTTCTCCGCGGCACGACATCGACCATCTCGATCGGGGTCTTGCCGGCTGCCGCGTGCTGCAGCAGATCGCGGTCGAACGGGGAAAACGCGGCGCAGCCCGACAGCAGGACCGTCAAGACGATCCCGATGAACCCGCCGGACTCGGCAGCGTGTCGACGGCCGTCCTGCTCGGGTTTCCCGGTTCGCATCACGGTTCCGGCCTCCATGACCGGCGGCACCGCCAGCGACGATTCGGCGGCGGCCGAGATGCCGTTCTTCACGGCACACGAGGAAAATCGACCGGAACAGCACCCATCGCGTTGCATCATCCGTAGAACGGTGCCTGGCACCCCACACTCGGTATCCTGAAAGGCTTATGGTGAACCGGCCGGTGCGAATTCATCGCACGCAGGCGGACGATCGGGCGAATTTGTCGCCGCCACCGCCGCGCCGACCGACGAAGCCGCGCTCCCGGATGGCGCCGGTTTGGCCCCCGTGCCTTTGGTCGGCGCAGCATACCGGAACGCCCCGGGAAATGTCGAAACAACCGCATCGGGACATCCGGTGCCGCCGTGCTTGCCAGCGCACGGCCATTCCGGAACAATGAGGCCCCGGCCATTCCGGATTGCCGCCATGAACAAAACCCTTTTTTCTGCCGCCCGGACGATCGTGCTCTCGATCGGTGCCACGACCGCAAATGCAGGCAGCCTGATGCCTTTGCCGGAGCAGGACCGTTCCGAGATCGACGGCAGTCTCGGTGAGGGCGTGTTGGGGGAAGCCGTACCGGCGCCGGAGATCACCGCACCCGGACGTTACCTCGACATGAATCTGCACTCCCGGCACTACCGGCTCCGCAACGAAGACGGAGAGGAGTCGGACCAGCCGTTCACGCTGACACCCATCGACCCGGAACACGGCAACAGCACCTGGCGGTATCAGGAAGGCGATGTCGAGAACGGCTACATCGAGCAGCAGCCGGACGGCAGTTTCGTGCTGACCGGTGTGGAGGACGTTGCCACCGGCGCGGTCACCCGTTATGAACCCGCGGAGCCGTTCCTGCTGAAGGGTATGCGCCCGGGCGAGGTACGCCGACTGCGGATGGCGGTGCGGGTCTATGACCGCTCCGACCCGTCCGTGATCGCCCACGAAGGCGCCCTGCAGGTCGTCTATCGCTACCTGGGGGCTTATCGCCTGACGCTGCCTGCCGGCACTTTCGATGCCGTGGTGATGAAATCGAGCTTCAACGGGAATGTCGGGCCGGCCCGGCTGGAAGACACCCAGTATCGGTTCTTCGCCTCCGGCGCCGGGCTCGTGGCCAGCATCGAACGGCGTGACGTGTCCGCCTTTCTGCTTTACAACGCCCACATGAAGGAAACGAAGCTGCTGGCGCCCGAGCAGTCGGCCGCCAGCCGTTGACTGCCGACCGTCACCGCCGCCGGCATTTCGTCCCCGACGATGCGCAGACGACTGGTCAGCCGCGCGGTCGGCGGTCACGCGGATGTACAGGCATTCTTCGACGAAGCCGCCGCCGACTATCGCGACGTTCATGACCGCGCCCAGCGCTGCTACCGCGAACGCCTGCGTCTGCTGCGGGCCCTGCTGCCGGAGCCGCGCGGCGGCACGATCGTCGAAATCGGCTGCGGCACTGCGATGCACCTGCTCGGTCTGGCCGACGGCTACGACCGGGCGATCGGTCTCGATCTGTCGCCGGCAATGATCGCGCGTTGCGAGACCTTGCGGCGGGATCATCCGCTGCGCCCCCGGCTGCATTTCGCGGTCGATCCGGCCGAAGAACTGCGTACCCTGGCTGACGGCAGCGTCGATGCGCTGTTCTGTGTCGGCGCCTTCGAGCACGTTCTCGACAAGCAGCGGGCGGCGGCGCAAGTCCACCGCGTGCTGAAACCCGGAGCCGCATTCGCCTGCCTGTCCCCGAACGGCGGCTACGTCTGGTATGCGCGGATCGCTCCGGCATTGGGCATCGAAACGAGGCATCTCAGCACCGACCGCTTCCTGACCGAGACGGAGTGGCGACGGCTGCTTGCGGTCACCGGCTTCTGCCCGCCGAGCGTCGGCCATTGGACCTTCATTCCGCGGGGCGACATGCCGCCCGCGTCGTTCTGGGCGCTGACTGCGCTGGATCGTCTGGGCCGTCTGCTCGGCGCGGGTAGCCTGCGCGGCGGTCTGGCACTGCTTGCACTCAAGCCGCTGGACTGACGGCTTCAGGAGATGCGACCGGCGAATCGCCGCGCTGCGCGGCCTGCGCGCCGACCACGGTCAAGGCCGTCATATTCACGATGCGACGGACTGTGGCGCTCGGTGTCAGAATGTGCACCGGCTGCGCGGCGCCGAGCAGGATCGGCCCGAGCGTGACCGCATCGATGTACGCGTTCTTCAGCAGGTTGAACGAGATGTTCGCGGCATCCAGCGTCGGCATCACCAGCAGGTTCGCCGGCCCTTTCATCCGCGCGTTCGGAAACACCCGGCGCCGGATTTCCTCGGACAGCGCCGCGTCCCCGTGCATCTCGCCCTCGACTTCGAGTTCCGGCGCCCGCTCGTTGATCAGACGCAGGGCTTCGCGCATCTTCTGCGCGCTGGGTGTGTCGTGGGTACCGAAGCTGGAATGCGACAGCAGGGCCACTTTCGGCTCGATGCCGAACCGTCTGACCTTCTCGACCGCCAGGATCGTGATTTCGGCCACCTGTTCGGCGGTCGGCTCGGGATTCACGTAGGTATCGCAGATGAACAGCGTCCGCTGCGGCAGCATCACGACGTTCATCGCGGCATAATCGCGCGTGCCGCTGCGCAGCCCGATCACGCTACGGATGTAGCGGAGATGCAGGTTGTACTGTCCGAAGGTGCCGCAGATCAGACCGTCCGCGACTCCGAACCGCACCAGCATCGCGCCGATCAGCGTGGTGCGGCGGCGCATCTCGCGCTGCGCCAGTTCCGGCGACACCCCCCTCCGCTCCAGCAGGCGGTGATACCAGGTCCAGTATTCCTTGTAGCGCGGATCGGAATCCTGATTGACCAGTTCGAAATGCTCGCCGGCGCGGAGCGGTAACCCGAGCTTGGCCAGCCGCTTTTCGATCACCGGCGGACGTCCGATCAGGATGGGCTTGGCCAGGCCTTCGTTGACGACCACCTGAACCGCCTGAAGCACGCGGTCTTCCTCACCCTCGCAGAACACGATCCGCTTCGGGTCCCGCTTCGCTTCGGCAAACACCGGGCGCATCAGCAACCCGGTATGGTAGACGAACTCGGTCAGGCTCTGGCGGTATTGGTCGAGATCGGCGATCGGCCGCGTGGCGACACCCGACTCCATCGCGGCGCGGGCAACGGCCGGCGCGATTTCCAGGATCAGCCGGGGATCGAACGGCTTCGGGATGATGTATTCGGCACCGAAAGTCAGCGTCTGATCGGCGTAGGCTTCCCGTACCCGCTCGCTCTGCTCGGCGCGCGCCAGACGCGCGATGGCCTCGACACAGGCCTTCTTCATCGGTTCGGTGACCGCGGTGGCGCCGACGTCCAGCGCGCCCCGAAAGATGAAAGGAAAGCACAACACGTTGTTGACCTGGTTCGGGTAATCCGAACGCCCGGTGGCGATGATCGCATCGCTGCGCACGGCCTTCACCTCGTCCGGCAGGATTTCCGGCACCGGGTTCGCCAGCGCGAAGATGATCGGCCGTTCGGCCATGCGTACGGCCATCTCGGGCTTCAACACGCCGCCGGCCGAGAGACCCAGAAAGACATCGGCGCCGCCGATCACCTCGGCCAGCGAACGGGCTGCCGTCTCCTTGGCATAGCGGGCCTTGTGTTCGTCCATTTCCTCGCTACGGCCGGCGTAGACCACGCCGTGGATGTCGGTCACGGTGACGTTCTCGATGTGGACGCCCAGCGCCAACAGCATGTCCAGGCAGGCCAGCGCCGCGGCACCGGCACCGGAGGAAACGACCTTCACCCGATCGATCCGCTTGCCGACGATCATCAGCGCGTTCAGCAGAGCCGCACCGACGATGATCGATGTACCGTGCTGGTCGTCGTGGAAGACCGGAATGCGCAGCCGGTCGCGCAGCTTGCGTTCGACATAGAAGCATTCCGGCGCCTTGATGTCCTCCAGGTTGATGCCGCCGAACGTCGGCTCCAGACTGGCGATGATGTCGACGAGCCGATCCGGATCGCGTTCGTTGATCTCGATATCGAACACGTCGATACCGGCGAACTTCTTGAACAAGACGCCCTTGCCTTCCATCACCGGCTTGGCCGCGTCCGGGCCGATCGCCCCGAGGCCCAGTACGGCGGTGCCGTTGGTGATCACACCGACCAGGTTGCCGCGGGTCGTGTAGCGGTAGCCGTTCAGCGGATCGCGAACAATCTCGTCACAGGCAGCGGCCACCCCCGGCGAATAGGCCAGAGCCAGATCCCGCTGATTGGTGAGCTGTTTGCTCGGCATCACCGAGATCTTTCCCGGCTTCTGGTGCTCGTGATATTCGAGCGCGGCTTTGCGCAGTTCCTCGTCCATCCGGGTCGATCCCCAAGCGGTGAAAGTCTGCATGTTAGCGCAGTCGCCGGTGGCCGATACGGCGCAAAGAGCGGCTTTTCGGAAGCCTGACGGAAACGGTGTGTCGCCCGGCCCTGGCAGCCTCATCGATCGGCGATCGGTTTCGTCGGACGCGGTGCGACACGGCCGGATGACGTGCCGGCCGCCGCCGCGGAACGAAGCCTCAGATCCAGCCACCGGTCGATGCGCTGCAGCAACTCGGCCGGAAACGGCTGGGCCGAAAACAGATGCTCATGGTGGTCGAATTCCGGCAACGGCCAGACGCGGTTGTCGGGATGCTTGTGGCGGGTCGCGGCGGCGAAATCGCGGCTGCCCCAGGGCGGCGTGATCGGATCGCCTCCCGAGTACACCAGGAAGTACGGGGTGGAGAATTCCGCCATCCGATGACGGAAGTGGATGATCTCCTTTTCCACACCTTTCACGTAGCGAAGCAGGCTGCGCCGGATGATGTAGCAATCCGCCCGGTGGCGCGCTCTTTCCTGCTCCGAATCGGTCAGGTAATCGACCACCCAGTCGGGCGTCGTCGGCGTGAAAACCCGTCTGAGACCCGGCCACGACAGTGCCTCGAACAAACCGTCGAGGAGCGGGGACACGGTATATGCCACGCCCTGACCCAGCACTCGTTGCGGCAGCGGCCGATCCGGCGGGTAGAGGTAGTTCCGCTCGGCGAAGAACGACAGATCGATCAACGGATTCGCCAGCCGGCCGCGCCATCCGGGCAGATGCGGCACCGCGAAACCGGGTCCCAGCAGCACGATGCCCTGCACGCGGCGCGAGATGTCCGGTTGCGGGTCCCGAATCAGCCAGGACGCGGCGACCAGCGAACCCAGGCTGTGCGACACGATGAACACCGGCCCGCCGCCGGTATGGCGTTGGTCGCAGAGCGCGATCAGCCGGCCGAGTGCCAGGCCGAAATCCCGGCGCATGGGTTCCAGATCGCGCAGCGGCGCCTGGGCCAGGTACGCATCGCCAACGTCCCACTTGGCGGCGCCGGCGCGAACGGCCTGATCGGCTTCGCGCAAGACCGGGTTGGAGAGTCCGTGCGCATACAGGTCGAAACCGGCCACGACGTGACGCCGGGCGAAATGGCTGGCAATCCGGTGATACCGCCCGCTATATTCGTTCATGCCGTGCACGATCAGCACGCAGGCCGGAGCGCTGGCCGGCCGGGTCGGCGACTGGACCCGCAGCACCAGCGGACCGGAGCCGTCGTCCCGTTCGATCCGGATTTCCTCGCCCCAGCGGGGGTAAGGTTCCCGAACGATCTGGCGGTGGGCACAACCGGGCAGCATGACCGCCATCAGCAGGATCAGCGAAAAGGCGCGCGGTCGCATCTCGACGGCCGCCCCGCTACATCGTGCGCTTCAGCAACGGCCACAAGTCGTCCAGCGTTCGGGTGTTCAGCACGTCCTTCTTCTCCAGCCAACCGCGTCGGGCCTGACCGACCCCGAGCCGCAGGTGGTCGAAATCGAGCACGCTGTGGGCATCGGAGTTGATGGCGACCAGCACCCCTTCGTCCCTGGCGGCCCGGCAGTCGGTGTCCAGCAAATCGAGGCGTTCCGGATGGGCGTTGAGTTCCAGGAAGCAACCGCGTTCCTTCGCCTTCCGGATCAGCCGCAACATGTCCACATCGTAAGGTTCGCGGCGTTCGATCAGTCGGCCGGTGGGGTGCGCCAGCAACGTGAAATGCGGATGGTCCATCGCCTTCAGGATGCGTTCGGTCTGTCGTGCCCGGGACAGCTCGAAGCGGCTGTGCACCGCGCCGATCACCAGATCCAGCCGCCCCAGCAGTTCATCGGGGAGATCCAGGCTGCCGTCTTCCAGGATGTCCACCTCGATGCCTTTCAGCAGCGTGATACCGCGGAGCTTTTCGTTCAGCCGCTCGATTTCGTCGATCTGCCGGGCCAGCCGTAGCGGATCCAGCCCATGGGCGACCGTCAGCCGGCGCGAGTGCTCGGTGATCGCGAGATAGCCGAGACCAATCGCTTTGGCGGCTTCGGCCATCTCCTCCAGCGTATTGTGTCCGTCCGTGGCCGTGGTGTGCGCGTGCAGATCGCCGCGAAGGTCTCCGGATTCGATCAGCTTCGGCAGACGGTTCGCGCGGGCGGCTTCGATCTCGCCGCGATCCTCGCGCAACTCGGGCGGAATGAACGGCAGCCCGACCGATCGGTACACCGATTCCTCGGTGTCACCGGCGATGCGCTGCCGGCCCTGGAACACGCCGTATTCGTTGAGCTTCAGCCCACGCTCCTGGGCCAACCGGCGAACCGCGATGTTATGCGCCTTGCTGCCAGTGAAATAGTGCAGCGCCGCACCGTAACAGTCCGGCTCCACGACCCGAACGTCGACCTGCAGTCGGCTTTTCAACATCACGCTGCTGCGGGTGGCGCCGTGCGACAGCACCTCGGCCACCTCGTCGTAGGCGATCAAGCGCGCCATCACCGGGCTGCCCGGATCGGCGGTGATCAGCAGGTCGAGGTCGCCGACCGTTTCCCGGCAGCGCCGGTAGCTGCCGGCCACCACGACCTGCCGGACGCCGG
>CAZXXC010000057.1:5632-17684 GCA_964644665.1 uncultured Methylococcaceae bacterium | reverse complement strand
CGGCCACACCGCGGAGATACGTCGCCAACGGCTCGGCATACTGCGCCGCGGTCGACAGCTTGAAGCGGCCGGCGGCACCGGCGTGGGCCGCCAGCGCCTCGCCGATGTGCGCTTCGGTCTTTTCTCCGAACCCGGGCAGCGCCCTGATCCGGTGATCGCGCACCGCCCGCTGCAACTGCTCCACGGTCTGGATATCCAGCTCCTGATGCAGCGCTCTCACCCGCTTCGGACCCAGCCCCGGAATCTTCAACAGTTCGGTGATGGCCGGCGGCATTCGCCGGTGCAGCTTGTCGAGCGCGCTGCAACGACCGGTCTCGACGATCTCCCGAATCTTGCCGGCCAGGTCGTGGCCGATGCCGGGCAATTCGGTCAGATCCTTCCCCGCCAGCAGCATCGCCCGGACATCGCGTCCCAGTTCCTGCAGCGTGCGGGCGGCATTGCGGTACGCCCGAACGCGAAACACGTTGGCACCCTCGATCTCCAGCAGATCGGCGATCTCCTCGAACACGCGGGCGATATCGGCGTTGTGGATCGGCATGGCGGCCTCGCGCGGGTCTCGACAGCCCATCCTGACGCGACCGCCGCCACTCCGCAAGTGGCGTGGAACAGCGATCGATGGGCTTCCCGATCGAAATGCCCGTGTCGCACCCGGTTTCCCGCCGGCGCCGGTTGTCGGATCGGCCCTGGCCGGACTAGACTATTAACCCGGCCAATCAATGGGCCGGGCCGGGTTCATCTTTCTGCCGATCGAGCCGGAACACGCGGCGGCGGTGGAAACGCTGCCGAACCACCATCAGGAACCTTTACGATCGCCTCCTGATCGCACAAGCGATCGTCGAGCCCATGCGTCTGCTGACCCACGACGCCGTCATCACACGCTACAGCGATACCGATGTGAGGGTTTGAGTGAGCCCCGACCATACCATGAGAACCGCCATGACGCTGAAACGCCGCAGAGTCCCACCGGGAATGCAAGAGCTGCCGCCGCACAGGATCTCCCGCCGTACCCGATCCGCCCTTCTGCTGCTGGTCCCGCTGCTGCTGCCGATGGCGGCGCCGGCCTCTCCGGATGCACTGAGCCGGGCGCTCGCGCTGCCGAAGGCGGGTCTGATCGCCGAACAGGGGGGCCGCACGGTGATCGCCCGCCGGCCGGATCAGCCGATGGTACCGGCATCGACGATGAAGATCCTGACGGCGCTGGCGGCCATCCAGCGCTGGGGCCTCGATCACCGTTTCCAGACGGACTTCTATCGAAGCGCGGACGGCTGGCTGTGGGTCAAGGGTTACGGCGATCCCTACCTGGTGTCGCAGGAGCTGGACACGATCGCCGCGACCCTGAAACATCAGGGAATCCGGGCGATCGCCGGGATCGGCACCGATGACAGCTTCTTCTCGCCGGAGGTCGAGATCAGCGGGCGCTCATCCAGCAGCAACCCGTACGATGCGCCGGTCACCGCGCTGGCCGCCAATTTCAATACCGTCGATGTGCGCCGGTCCGGCACCGGCTGGCGTAGCGCGGAACCCGAGACGCCGCTGACCCCGCTGGCGCTTCGGCTGGCCGAACGGCTCGGCGCGGGCCAGACTCGCGTGAATCTCAGGGAACGCGAACTCGGAATCCGCTACTTCGGCGAATTGCTCGCCGCGAAACTGGCCGCCGCCGGGATCGAGGTCGGACCCGGTTTTCGCCTCGGCCCGGTGCCGGCCGAAGCCAAGCGCGTCTACCGCCATGCCAACAGTCGCGACTTGCGCGGGGTGCTCACGGCGATGTTGAAGTATTCGAACAATTTCATCGCCAACGATCTGTTCCTGCTGCTGTCCGATCACGGTGACGGCCGGCCGGTCAGCATGCCCGAAGCGCAACGCGTCGCCGCCGCGTGGGCACACAAGACTTTCGGTTGGCGTGACTATCGGATCGAGGATGGCGCCGGCCTTTCGCACGGCAACCGGCTCAGCGCGCGCCAGTTGCTCGACGCGGTGAAGGCCTTCGGCGCCTATCGGCACTTGCTGCCGGAACACGGCGGCCGGGTGCTGGCCAAGACCGGCACACTGACCGGCGTCAGTTGCTACGCGGGCTTCGTGCAGCGCCACGGGCGTTGGGAACCGTTCAGCCTGATGATCAACCAGCCGGTGGCGCACGGCTTTCGGCTGCAGGTTGCCGATGCGCTGGCGGAGACACCCGATCTGGATTCATACTGCCCGGCCGGGGAGTGTTGACCCGGCCGGCAGTTTCAGCGCTTCTTGACGAATCGCATCAGCCGCCGGCGCTTCTTGATCTGGCGCTCGGTCAGCGGGTTGCGGCGGCCCTTGAACGGATTGTCGGGACGGCGGAATTCGAGCTTGACCGGAACGCCTTGCAAATCCAGCGCCTTCCGGAACGCATTGATCAGATAGCGTTTGTAGGCAGCGGGAAGCTCGTCGGTCTGATTGCCGTGGATCACGATGGTCGGCGGATTGTGGCCGCCCATGTGGGCGACCTTCAGCCGAATGCGCCGTCCCTGTACCAGCGGCGGTTGGTGCGCGGTCTGGAACTCCTGCAGCAACTGAGTCAGCCGGGATGTGGTGAAGTCCGCCATCACCGAGCGGTGAACCTCGACCACGGCGTCGAGCAGATGGCCGACGCCGGTTCCGTGCAATGCGGAAATGAAGCGCTTCTCGGCGAATTCGGTGAACGTCAGCTTGACGTCGATCTGGCGGCGGACCTGCTCCCGCTGCGCCGGGCTCAGGCCATCCCATTTGTTCAGCCCGATGATCAGTCCGCGTCCGATCTCCAGCACCATCCCCAGCAGGCTGGCATCCTGATCCGTGACCCCCTCGCTGGCGTCGATCAGATAGATCACCACATGGGCCCTTTCGACAGCCTGAAAGGCCTTGATCGCACTAAACTTTTCGACCGCTTCCGAGACTTTGGAGCGACGTCGGATGCCGGCCGTGTCGATCAATACGTAGGCCTGTCCGTTCTTCTCGAACGGCACATCGATGCTGTCTCGCGTGGTCCCCGGCTGGTCGTACACCACGACCCGATTTTCACCCAGAATCCGGTTCACCAGTGTCGATTTGCCGACGTTCGGTCGCCCGACCACCGCGATGCGGATGCCGGAAGACACGGCCTGCTCCGGTTCCGGCTCCGCCGGCGGCAACAGCACCTCCACCCGCTCCAGCAACTCCGGGACGCCGGTACCGTGCGTGGCAGCCAGAGGGATCGGATCACCCAGACCCAGCCCATGGAAATCGACCGTCGCGGTCTCGCTGCGGAGACCGTCGATCTTGTTCGCGACCAGCAGGATCGGCTTGCCGAGCCGGCGCAGCCGCTGCGCGATCGCCTGATCGTCGACACTCAGGCCGGCCCGGCTATCGACCAGGAACAGCACCAGATCCGCTTCGTCCAGGACTACGTCGACCTGGCGCATGGCTTCTTCCTCGACGCCGGCCGCACCCTCGACGATACCGCCGGTATCCACCACGAAGAAGGCCCGATTGCCGCGCTGGGCGCGACCGTAGCGGCGATCGCGGGTCAGCCCCGGATAGTCGGCCACCAACGCATCGCGGCTTCGCGTGAACACGTTGAACAGCGTCGACTTGCCGACGTTCGGCCGGCCCACCAGCGCGACGACCGGCAGCATCGTCAGTCCAGCGCCACGGCCGCGACCACGCCGTCCACGCTGTACGCGTACACGACGTCATCGAAGACGATCGGCGGTGCTTCGATCGGGGTGTCATCGATCCGGATTCGGGCGACCAGGCCGCCGTCATCCTTCGATAGAAAATGCAGATAGCCCTCGAAATCGCCGACGACCACATAGTCCTTCACCGGCACCGGTGAAGTCAGCCGGCGCTGATGCAGCGCGGCCTGCTTCCACAGATCGGCGCCGCTGCGCATGTCGAGCCGCCAGACATCGCTGGCCCCGTCGGTCAGGAACAGGGACTTCCGGTCGGCGGTCAACACGCTGGCGGTCGACAGGTTCTCGCGCCGCCACATCACCTCGCCGTCCTTCAGCGACAGCGCCGCCACACCGCCCTGATAGCCGGAAACGAAGATCGTATCGCCCCTGATCACCGGCGTGGCGTCGACATCGATCAGCCGCTCAATCTCGGATCGCCCGCGCGCCATCGCGACGACCGATTCCCACGCCGGTTTGCCATCCTGAAACTGCAGGGCCAGCAGCTTTCCGCTGGCGTAACCGTCGAGCACCAGATCGCCGGCGACCGCCGGCGCACCGCGGCTTCGTACCGACAGCGGGGGCACACTGCGGTCGTGATCCCACAGACGCGATCCGGATTTCTCGTCCAGCGCGCTGATGCGCCCGTCGTTGCTGCGGATGATCACCCGCCCGCGACTGATGACCGGAAACGCGAGCACCTCGCTGGTGACCGCAGCCTTCCAGACGACCGCGCCGTCCTGCTGGCTCAATGCGAGCACGTCGCCGTTGTTCGAGGCGAGCACGATGATGTCCCGGCCCACGGCGGGCCCGGAGGACAGTTCCAACTCCAGGTCGGCCGACCACAGCTCGGCGCCGGTCAGACGATCATGGGCCGCGACCTTTCCGTGGCGGTCCGCGGCGAATACGCGGGAATCGCCGAGACCGGGACGCAGGTTGACATATTGCCCGTCGTAACCCTTGCCGATGTCGAAATCCCACAACGGCCTGACGCTCAGCTTCGGCTCCAGCGGTTCCAGTTCGGCGGGCGGCTCGGCGGGTTCCCCGCTGCCGAACATCTCCAGCAATCCGTCATAGCCTTCCTTGATCGCCCCCAGCCCGGCGCAACCGCCGAGCAGAAGGCACAGCAACAGGAGCGAGACGCGGTGGATCACGAACGGCCCGGCGCCAGATCCTGGATCTTGAGGTCCAGCAGCGGGTTCTTCTCACTCAGCGTGCGCGCCCGCTGATAAGCCTCCCGCGCCTGATCCTGACGGCCCAGCGCCAGCAGGACATCACCCTTCAGTTCGGCGTACAGCGCCTGATAGGGTGCGACCAAGCCGGTCTCGGCCGATTCGATCAGTTTCAGTGCCTCCTCGTCCTCCTTCAGCGACAGCATGACCTGCGCCAGCCGCAGCCGCGCCAGCAGTCGCAGATTGTCGTCATCGGCCTTGGCCATGAGGTCCTTCAGCAACTGCTTGGCGGCATCCAGCTCACCCTTTTCGGCCCGGTACCGGGCGGCGAACAACCGGGCGTAGCTGCCGTAGGCGGTCGAGCCGTACTGCTCGATCAGCCGTTCACTGAGTTTCAATGCAGCATCCGGTTGCTTGTTCTGCTGCGCGGTCAGCATCTGCTGAAAAGTCGTGCCGGCCTGTTCGGCCGCCTGCCACTGTCTGGTCTGCCAGAAATTCCATCCGAGCACGATCGCGGCGCCGAAACCGACGCCCAGAAACACCGAGCGGCCGTTCTCCTTGATCCAGCGTTTGAGGGCTTCGAGGCGTTCCTCTTCGGTCAAATAATCTTCCATCCGGAACCTCAATCAGAATGTGAACTGCGATTTCAGGAACATCGCGAGATCGGATTGCGCCAGAGTTTGCTGCTCGCCTTCCCGGCGCAACGCCTTGACGCCGATCAGGCCGTCCCGCACCTCGTCGTGACCGAGAATCAGCGCCAGCGCTGCACCGCTCCGATCCGCGCGCTTGAATTGGCTCTTGAAGCTGCCGCCGCCGCAGTTGACCACCAGGCGCAACGCGGGAAATTCGCCGCGCAGGTCTTCGGCCAACCGGGCGCCCCGGAACTCCGCTTCCTCGCCGACCCGAATCAGGTAGGCGTGGGGCTGCGCCGCGGCGTCTACCGCAGGTTGCTCGCCCATCAGTTCGATCAGGCGCTCGATGCCGAGTGCGAAGCCGATCGCCGCCGAGCCTCTGCCGCCGAGTTGCTCGACCAGCCCGTCGTAGCGTCCGCCGGCACAGACCGTGCCCTGTGCTCCGAGCGCATCGGTGACCCACTCGAACACGGTCTTGCCGTAGTAGTCCAGGCCGCGGACCAGCCGCGGCTCGACCGTGTAGGCGATGCCGGCATGGCCCAGCGCCGCCTTGAGTCCGTCGAAATGCGCGCGCGATTCCGGCCCCAGATGGTCGTGCAGAACCGGCGCAGCCGCGATCAACTCGCGCATCGCCGGATTCTTGCTGTCCAGAATGCGGAGTGGATTGGTTTCCAGCCGGCGCCGACTGTCTTCGTCCAACCGCCCGCATTGGTCTCGAAAATAAGAGACCAGGTGCTCACGGTACACCAGGCGCTCCTCCAGTGTGCCGAGCGTATTGAGCTGCAGCTCGACACGGTCGGCAACCCCCAGTTCCGACCACAGCCGCCGACACAGGAAAATCAGTTCCGCATCGATATCCGGGCCCGGCATGCCGTAGGCCTCGACGCCGATCTGGTGAAACTGCCGATAGCGCCCCTTCTGCGGCCGCTCGTGCCGGAACATCGGTCCGCCGTACCACAGCCGGTGAGTCTGATTGTGCATCAGGCCGTGTTCCAGACACGCGCGAAGGCAACCCGCGGTGCCTTCCGGCCGCAGCGTCAGCGAGTCGCCGTTCCGATCGGCGAAGGTGTACATCTCCTTTTCGACGATGTCGGTCACCTCGCCGATCGAGCGTTGAAACAGCTCGGTCTTCTCGACGATCGGCAGGCGAATCTCGCGGTAGCCGTAGGCCGCCATCACGCGCCGCACGATCCCTTCGAAATGCTGCCAAACCGGCGTCCGATCCGGCAGGATGTCGTGCATCCCCCGAATCGCCTGGATATTCTCGCTCATGGCTGATGATGCAAAGGGCCGTGGCCGGCCTTGGTCAGTGAATCGCACCCGAGCGGGCCGCGAGGCCGGCCTCGGTGCTGTCCGGGAACACGCGTTGCAGTCGCGCGACATACTGCGCGGCGCTGTCACGGTCGCCCAATGCCCGCTCGGTTTGTACCGCCAGCCACAGCGATGCCGGCGTCTCGGCGGCGACCTCCCGGTAGCGCTGCAGGAACCCTCGCGCCGAAAGATACTGCCGGGAAGCGGCGCTCAGTCTGGCCATTTCCAGCAGCGCCGGCGGAAACCGGGGGTTGCTCTGCAACGCCTGGCGGAAAAACCCCTCCGCTTCGGCGAGGCGTCCGCCCTCGGCCGAACAGATTCCGGCATTGGTCAACGGAATCCAGGGCTGCTGATAGAGGGGGGCCGCGATGACCTGCCGGAATTGGGCCATGCCCTGCTGCCGCTTTCCGCGTTCACATAGGAAACGGCCGTAATTGTTGCGCGCGCTGTGATTCTCCGGATCGTTCTGGAGCGCCCTGCGGAAATAGCCGTCCGCGGCTTCGTCACGCTTCAGTCGGGAGTACAGCACGCCCAACGCGTTGTAGGCTTCGCTGTTGCCGCTGTCGAGTTCGACCGCATGCCTCAGATCCGCATCCGCGGTCTCCAGTCTGCCCTGCTCCATGTACTGGATGCCCAACTGCACATACACGTCGGACTGGCTGAGGGCGGCGTAAGGATCGTGCGGATTCTCCCGCTGCTCCTCCAGCATCGAACACCCCGTCAACACGATGCAGACCGCCGAAACGGCGCGTGCGCGGCAGCCATTCATGGTCCCGTCGGCGACAGGCGCAGATGGCTGCGGCTGCGGGCGTGGACTTCGCCGACCAACTGACCGCAGGCGGCATCGATATCGCTGCCACGGGTCTTGCGCCGGGTGGCGATCAAGCCCGCCTGATGCAGGATCGCGGTGAAGCGCTCGATCGCCTCCGGCGTCGAGCAGCGGTAAGCGGCACTGGGAAACGGGTTGAACGGGATCAGATTGACCTTGGACGGCACATGGCTCAACAGTTTCACCAAAGCCCGGGCATGCGCCGGCGTGTCGTTGACGCCGTCCAGCATCACGTATTCGAACGTGACCTTGCGCCGGTTTTCGCGCCCGACGTAACGCTTGCACGCCTCGATCAGTTCGCGAATGGGATACTTGCGGTTGATCGGGACCAGTTCGTTGCGCAGTTCGTCATCCGGCGCGTGCAGCGATACCGCGAGGCTCACCTCGGTGACCTCTCCGAGCCGGTCCAGTGCCGGAACGATGCCGGAGGTACTCAGTGTGACTCGCCGCTTCGACAGGCCGTAGGCGAAATCGTCCATCATCAGGTTGGTCGCCGCGACGACGGCGTCGAAGTTCAGCAGGGGCTCCCCCATCCCCATCAACACCACGTTGGTGATGCGCGCCTCGTCGCCGAGTTCACGCCGGGCCACCCACAACTGCCCGATGATCTCCGCGACGCTCAGATTGCGGCTGTAACCCTGGCGTGCGGTCGAACAAAACGAGCAGGCCAGTGCACAGCCGACTTGCGAGGAGATGCAGAGCGTTCCGCGCCCGGGCTCCGGGATGAACACCGTTTCGATCCGGTTCGCCGGGTCGACCTGCATCAGCCACTTGCGGGTGCCATCCGCCGAGCGCTGGGCCACGACGATCTCCGGCGGACGGATCTCGCTGCAGCAACGCAGGGCATCGCGCAACCCTTTGCTCAGATTGGTCATCGCCGCGGAGTCGGCGACCCCGCGCTGATGAATCCACTGCAGGACCTGGGCGGCGCGAAACGGCTTCTCGCCGAGTTGCCGGAAAAACCCCTCCAGCCCGTTCCGGTCGAAATCGAGCAGATTGACGCGTACCGCCGGCTCAGCGGCAGCGGGGACAGAGCTCATCGTCGCGGAAAAAGAAGCTGATCTCCTGGGCCGCCGTTTCCGGTCCGTCGGAGCCGTGCACGGCGTTCTCATCGATGCTGACGGCGAAATCGGCACGAATGGTTCCGGGCGCCGCCTCCTTCGGGTTGGTGGCTCCCATCAAGTCGCGGTTCTTCGCGATGGCGTTTTCCCCCTCCAGCACCTGAATCATCACCGGGCCGCTGATCATGAACCGGACCAGATCGGCAAAAAACGGCCGAGCCCGATGGACCGCGTAGAAGCCCTCGGCTTCCTCACGGGTCAAATGCTTCATCTTCGCAGCGACGATGCCGAGACCGCCCTTTTCGAAGCGGCTGTAGATTTCGCCGATCACATTCTTGGCGACGGCATCGGGCTTGATGATGGAAAGGGTTCGTTCGACAGGCATGAGCTCTCCAGAAATTGTTCGGGATGGTTGGGTAGGATTCAAGAATTTCAGGCGGCGATCGACACCGCGCGTCGGGGGCCGGCAGGCCGAACCGGCGCAACCCGGCTTACCGCTGGCCGAAAAGCCTGCGGATCTTAATGGATTTCGCGCGACTTGATAAGGAGACGGGTGCGAACCCTCACACGGCGAAGCTTTCGCCGCAGCCGCAACTGGCCTTGACGTTCGGGTTATGGAAGCGGTAGGCCTCGTTGATGCCTTCGCGGGCGTAGTCCACCTCTACGCCGTCCAGGATTCCGAGGTCCTGGTTTCTGACGACCAGCTTGACGCCGTGTTGCTCAAACACCGCATCGTCCGGCGTCACTTCGTCGGCGTAGTCGACTACGTAGGCGTAGCCGGAACAGCCCGATTTCTTCACGCCCAGACGCAAACCGACCCCTTTGCCCCGACGAGCGAGTTGTTTGGAAATCTGGCGCGCCGCGCTCTCGGTCAGGCTCAAGGCCATGATTCGATACCTCGTCAAAATAAAGCTCGTCAGCCGGCGGCCGCCCTGATCTGCGCCTGTCCGTGGTGCCCTTCGCTCGCGAGGCGCCGGAGGATCGTCAGGAAGCGGTCGATCTCCCCATCGGTATTGGCCAAACCGAGGCTGATCCGAACCGCTCCTCGAGCGGTGGCCGCATCCACGCCCATCGCAGTCAGCACCGGGCTCGGCGCGCGTCCTCCGCTGGCACAGGCCGAACCGCTGGAGATCGCAAAGCCTTCACGGTCGAACATCATCACCAGTGTCTCGCCGTCGAAGCCGGCCAGGCTGAACTGCACCGTGTTGGGGATCCGTTTGGCGCCGCGGCCGAATATCGTGACATCGGCGATCCGCTCCAGGCCGCTTTCCAGACGCCGACCTAAGGATGCCTGATGCGCACGGCGTTCGTCGAGTTCGGCCAGCGCGAGTTCCGCCGCCTTGCCGAAGCCGACGATGGCGGCCACGTTCTCGGTCCCACCCCGCAATTCGCGCTCCTGGCCGCCGCCGTGGATCTGCGGAACCAGCGCCACCGAACGGTCCACGACCAGCGCGCCGGCGCCCTTGGGACCGTAAATCTTGTGCGACGACAGGCTGAGCAACTGGACGTTCGAAGCGGCGAAATTGACCGGAATCTTGCCGGCAGCCTGGGTCGCGTCGGAATGCACGATGGTACCGGCGTCCCGCAGGTCGGCGGCGATCTCGGGGATCGGGTTGATCACGCCGGTCTCGTTGTTGGCCCACATCACCGACGCGAACAGCACCTTGGCGGCGTGATCGCGCAGACTGCTCGGCGCGATCACGCCGTCCTCGTCCACCGCGAGTTTCTCGATCACCCAGCCCTGCGCCGCCAGAAACGCCATCGGCTCGGTGACCGCAGGATGCTCGGTGGCACCCATCGCCGCCTGACCGCGGGCCAAGCGGTAGCCGAGGCCCTTGATCGCCAGATTGTTGGCCTCGGTCCCGCCGCTGGTGAAAATGACCTGTCCGGGATCTGCGCCCACCAGGGCCGCCACCTGCTCGCGCGCGGTATCGATCGCGCTACGGGCGATCCGGCCGAAGCGGTAGAGGCTGGAAGGATTGCCGTAGAAGCGCGACAGGTACGGCAGCATCGCCTCCAGCACGCGTTCGTCCAGCGGCGTCGTCGCGTTGTGATCGAAATAGATCATCCGCCGGGTTCAGCGCTGATTTCTTCGTGCGACGGGGTGACGATCGGCTTGCGTTTCATCTTGATCTGCCGATCCTGGCGTTGCGCCACTTTCCGCACGTTCTTGCGCTGCAGCAGGTCATGTAGGTTGATCGTCGACAGATACTGGCGAATCTGCTCGCTGAGTCCCATCCACAAGTCGTGGGTCAGACAGGGCTGGTTGTTCTGACAGTTGGCCTGACCGCCACACCGCGTCGAATCCAGTGGTTCATCGACGGCATTCACGATGTCGGCAATGTTGATTTCCTTCGCTCCGCGGCTCAGCTGGTATCCCCCGCCCGGACCGCGCACGCCTTCGACCATGCCGGCCCGGCGCAGGCGCGAGAACAACTGCTCCAGATAGGACAGCGAAATGTTCTGACGCTTCGCAATGTCGGTCAGCGTGACCGGTCGCTTTTCGCTATGATACGCCAAGTCCAGCATGGCCGTAACGGCATAGCGGCCTTTCGTCGTTAACCGCACTACAGTGCTCCCCATTGTGGCCTTCGATGATCAGACCATATCCTACGAAATTAGTCAATTTCTAGGAACCCGCTCCGCCGTTCGGCGGTCGCCCCTTCGCCATGGCTGACCCGAGGCCGGGCTGGGAATTCTGGATCGACCGCGGCGGCACGTTCACCGACATCGTCGCCCGCGATCCGGACGGCAGGCTGACGGCCCGCAAACTGCTCTCGGAGAACCCCGGACGTTACGCGGATGCCGCCCTGCAGGGGATCATCGACATCCTGGGCGCGCCGGCGTCCGAATCCCACCGCACAGCGCCCGTCACCGCCGTCAAGATGGGCACGACCGTCGGCACCAACGCGCTGCTGGAACGGAAGGGCGAACGCACCGTGTTGCTGATCAACCGGGGTCTGACCGATGCATTGCGCATCGGCTATCAGAACCGACCGGACATCTTCGCACTGCACATCCGGTTGCCGGAGCGCTTGTTCGAGCGCGTGATCGCGGTCGACGGCCGGCTGGATGCGCAGGGACGCGAAGTCGAACCGTTGGCGCCGGAACAGGTCCGATGCGCGCTGACCGAGGCGTACCGCGCCGGCCTACGCTCGGTGGCGATCGTGCTGATGCATGCCTGGATCGATCCGCGCCACGAACTGGCCCTGGGCGAGATCGCACGCCGGATCGGCTTCACGCAGGTGTCGCTGTCGCATCGGGTCAGCCCGGCCATCCGCCTGATCAGTCGCGGCAACGCGACGGTGGTCGACGCCTACCTGTCGCCGGTGTTGAAGCGCTATGTGCAGCGCATCGCGCGCGGCCTGAGCACGGTCGGCGCCAGCACCGC
>CAZXXC010000057.1:0-5532 GCA_964644665.1 uncultured Methylococcaceae bacterium | reverse complement strand
ACCGTCGCGGCGGGCGGCGGCTCGGTGCTGCATTTCGACGGCATCCGCTACCGGGTCGGGCCCGATTCGGCCGGCGCCGATCCGGGGCCGATCTGTTACCGGCGCGGCGGTCCTCTGGCCGTGACCGACGCCAATCTGTTGGTCGGCAAACTGCAGCCCGGGCATTTTCCGCGAGTTTTCGGACCCGATGCCGACTTGCCGCTGGATGATGAGGCGGTACGCCGCCGATTCGCCGCGTTGGCGACCGAAATCGCCGCCGCCACCGGGCAGCCGACTACGCCGGAAACGGTCGCCGAAGGATTCCTGCGAGTGGCGTCCGAAAGCATGGCCCATGCGATCAAGAAGATTTCGGTGCAACGCGGCTACGACCTCGGCGAGTACACATTGTGCTGTTTCGGCGCCGCGGGAGGCCAGCACGCCAGCGCGGTTGCCGACCTGCTCGGTATCCGCACCGTGTTCCTGCACCCGCTGGCCGGCGTGCTGTCGGCCTACGGCATGGGTCTGGCCGAACATCGTGTGCTGCGAACCCAGGCGATCGTCGCCCCGCTCGATGCGACACTGCTGGCGCGACTGCCTGCGATCGCGGCTGAACTGGAGCGACAGGCCGCCGCGGAGTTCGACGCCCAGTGCATCGCGCCGGAGGTCCGAAGTTCCCGGTGCCAACTGGCGATCCGCTATCGGGGCGCCGACACCGCGCTACCGGTCGGCTGGGAAACGGGCGGCAAATTGCGGGAAGCGTTCGAAAGCACGCATCGAAAGCGCTTCGGCTTCATCGACCCCGGCAAGGAACTGATTGTCGAGTCCGTGCGCATCGAGATGATCGGCGCGACGGCCAGCATCGACGAACCCGAGTTGCCGTTGTCCGCAGATCTGACGATCGTGCCCGCCGACCACGCCCGGCTGTACACCCAGGGGCGCTTTCACCCGACGCCGATCTACCGGCGGGTGGATCTCCCCCGCGGCGCGCGTCTCCAGGGGCCGGCGATCGTGGTCGAACCGACATCGACCACGGTCATCGAGCCCGGCTGGTGCGGCGAAATCACCGCGCGCAGGCATCTGGTACTGCGGCGCGAAGGGCAGCCGGCCAGGGTTCCGATCGCGGTCGGCGCGGCCGATCCGATGCTGCTCGAGGTCTTCGGCCAGGCGTTCATGGCCGTTGCCGAAGAGATGGGCTATATGCTGCAGAACACTGCCCATTCGGTGAACATCAAGGAGCGGCTGGATTTCTCCTGTGCGGTTTTCGACGGCGCAGGCGACCTGATCGCGAACGCCCCACACATCCCGGTGCATCTGGGGTCCATGGGCGAAAGCGTGAAGGCGCTGCTGGGCGGCACGCCCGGCGGACTGCAACGCGGCGAGGTCTACCTGACCAATTCGCCGTTCGCCGGCGGCACCCATCTGCCGGACATCACCGTGGTGACGCCGGTCTTCATCGCTGCGGAGAACCGGCCGTCGTTCTACGTCGCTTCGCGCGGGCATCATGCCGACATCGGCGGAATCACGCCCGGCTCGATGCCGCCCCACAGCCGCACCATCGAACAGGAAGGCGTGCTGGCATCGAACCTTCGGATCGTCGCGGCGGGGCGCTTCGACGAAACCGGACTGCGCCGCTGGCTGAGCGGCGGTCCCTACCCCGCCCGCAACCCGGACCAGAATCTGGCCGATCTGCGCGCTCAGATCGCCGCCAACGAAAAGGGAGCCGCCGAACTCGCGAAACTGGTCGAGCGCTATTCCCTGGCCACCGTGCTGGGCTACATGGGTCATGTACAAGACCACGCGGAGGCCGCGGTCCGCGGGGTGATCGGCTCGCTGGCGGACGGCACGTTCACTCACACCCTCGATGACGGTGCGGCCATTCGGGTCGCCATCCGGGTGGACCGCCGCGCGCGGAAGGCGATCATCGATTTCACCGGCACCTCGCCGCAACAGCCGAACAACATGAATGCTCCCGCAGCCGTCTGTAAGGCCGCGGTGCTCTATGTCTTCCGGACGCTGGTGCAACAGGAGATCCCGCTGAATGCCGGCTGCCTGCGTCCGCTCCGGATCATCATTCCGGCAGGGTGCCTGCTGAATCCGCAGTACCCCGCTGCGGTGGCGGCAGGCAACGTGGAGACCTCCCAGTACATCGTCGACGCACTCTACGGTGCGCTGGGCGTACTCGCCGCGTCCCAGGGCACGATGAACAATTTCACGTTCGGTAACGGGCGGCTGCAATATTACGAGACGGTCTGCGGCGGTGCCGGAGCCGGGGCCGATTTCGACGGCTGCGATGCGGTGCACACCCACATGACCAACTCCCGGATCACCGATCCCGAAGTGCTGGAATGGCGTTTTCCGGTCCGGCTGGAGGAATTCTCGATTCGCCGGAACAGCGGCGGCGCCGGCAGGCATCGCGGCGGCGACGGCGTGATCCGCCGGCTGCGCTTTCTGGAACCGATGGTTGCCGGCATCCTCTCCAGCCACCGTCGGCTGCCGCCGTTCGGCCTCAAGGGTGGACGGCCGGGAACCCCCGGCCGCAATACCCTGCTCCGCCGCGACGGGCGGGTCGAGCAACTGGACGGATGTGCCGAAACCGATGTGGAAGCCGGCGATGTGTTCGAAATCCAGACCCCCGGCGGGGGCGGCTACGGCGAACCGGATCGCTGAAACCCTCTTGTCTCGGACCGGCCATCCGGCCATCATGCCGCCATGAATGATCCGAACGCCGAGCGCCGACCGATTCGCATCCCGTGCAAGCTCGAAATCCCCGGCGCCATCACGCTTTACGGCCAGACGCGGGAACTTTCGGAGCGCGAAGCGTCCCTGCAAAGCCCGAATCTGGCGGTTCCCGGCCTCCGCAAACCGCGCACCGGGGATGCCGGGGTACTGACCCTGTCCGGACGCGGTCCGATGTCGCAACGGGAAGCCCTGAAGATTCCCTGCCGTGTCGCCCATGTGATCGGCAATCTGGTCGGCGTACAGCTCAATCTGGCCTTGCTGACACCGCGGCAGAAGGAAGGCTTTGCCGCACTGTTGGCTCCTCGGTTCTAGCGCGACCCCATCGAACCGGGTCGATCGCTGACTGCGCTTCAGGGATTGGCCAGTTCGCCGGCGAGCTGTGACAATTCGGTGGGTTTCAGGGCCAGCACCCCGAGAAACGGTCGGGCATGGACGAACAGCACCAGAAAACAGCAGGCGATGCCGAACGACACCATGCCGAGCGCGATCGCCCGCGCGCGCGGATGGTCGGCGTGCACCAGACCGACCGCCAGCACGGTCAACGCACCGAGCACGACGACCAGCGACCAGCGGGCCGGCAACATGCGGTAAGTCGCGATCCGGATCCGGGCCTCGCGCGCGCTGATCGCAGCGGCGACTGAGGCGTGCAATTCCTCACTGCTGCCGGCCCGCACGACTCCGGCCAGGGTCCGCAACGGCAAGGGGCGATCGAGTTGGACGCGACCGGTCGCAAGCCGCGGCCACTCGGTCTGGATCAGATAGCGGAGATAGGCCTGAAGCTGGACGTTGACGTCCCGCCTCCGTTCGGTGGACAACTGCCAGGACAGATCGGCGATCTCACGCAATGCCGACGCCTCCGCCATCACCGCATCGCGCGCATCGCTGGATTGCTCCCAGACCGTGACGGCGTTGAAGGACAACAGCAGGCCGAACACCAGCCCCAGTTGCGCGGCGACTTCGGGCTCGAATTTGCCCAGCTTGCGGCCGTCGGACCCGGCCACCCAGGGCACGATGGCCTTATCGATCAGCAGCGCCGCACCCACCCATACCGCGATCACCAAAGATCCGAGCTGGATCAGGGGCAGACTCAGAAGCCAATCGAAGAAGGGAGGGGGGTTGGTGAACATGGCCGCCGCAGGAAATCATCGGTTGGTGCGTGTTCCAAACCGCAATGCCCCGAAGGCCGCGGTCACGGTTCCGACGACGCCGCCTGGAGGCGCGGGCGCAGGAAAAAGTGCCGCCCGAGCCTATGAACAGCGACTCGTAACGCTGGACCAAGCGGCTCGCGGCATGATAGGCCACCCCCAAACGAGTGGCAATCTGCATCCACAGTGCATGAACTCATCAACGCCGGCTGGGCGGGAAAGGCCTGCACCGGGAACCGGTACCGACAAATACGCGGGTACCGGCACGGCGAATCAGGGATAATGGCGGAAGATCAGGATCCGGGTACGGAAAACAGCAACGACAGAGATGCAAGCGATGATCCAGTTGACGACCGATTTGCAGGCCAACTATCAGCGGTTTGTCGAGAACATCCAGGAATCCGGGCAGGTCTGGAGCCTGCGGAGCCCGGACGGCTGGGTGATCGTCGACTCGGCCGAGTACGAGGACGCCGAGGTGATGCCGTTCTGGTCCGAGGAAGCCTATGCCAGGCAGCACTGTGTCGGTGAATGGGAACATTTCGAACCCGCCGCGATATCGTTCGAGGAGTTCATCGACGATTGGCTGGCCGGAATGGACGAGGATGGCGTGCTGGTCGGTCCCAACTGGAACGCCGAACTCGACGGCCTGGAAATCGAACCGGTCGAGATCCTGCAACGACTGACCGGCGATGATGCCGGTTCGACCTGACCCCTTGGCCTGCGGACCATGAGCCGGGTGGTCTACTCCACCGCGCACGGGAGAATGTGCCCGGAGTGCGGCAAGCCGGTCGCCTGCTGCATCTGCCGGCAACGGCAGCCGGCCCGCCCGGCTGCTCAAGGCATCGTCCGCATCGGGCGTCAGACACAAGGCAGAAAAGGCAAAGGGGTGACCGTGATCACCGGCCTGCCGCTGTCGGACGCAGAGTTGAAAACGCTGACCCGGGAATTGAAAGCCCGCTGCGGGAGCGGCGGAACCGTGAAGGACGGCGTCATCGAAATCCAGGGCGACCATCGTGATCCGCTGCTGGAGGAATTGAAGAAGCGGGGTTGGGACGCCAAACGCTCGGGCGGATGAGGCAGTCGCGACCGTCAGTACCCTCTGGTGGGCCGCTGCGCGAGAAATCGATCGCAGAGCTCCGGGGCGATGCCGCGCGGTATCGCCCCGGAGCCTCCTCGGAATCGCGCGTCAGCGAAGCATCCGACACCGCGATGGCCGGCGCGTCCCCGAGGCCTAGCGCGGCGCCGGCATCGCCCACGCGCCGGCATAGTCCGCCGCGAGCGGGATGAAATCCAGCTCGGGGCGGCCCAGGATGTCGCGCAGATGGTCCACATCGCGTGTCCGGGTCAACAGATAGACCGGCTCCGATCTCGCCGCCAGCCATTCACGAAATAGGCCTTCACGGATCATCGGCTCGGGCCATTCCGGCGCATTCTCGAGCTTGAAGCGTACATAGTTGCTCTCGAGTTCCCGCCCGTCCCGATAACTCACCACATGGATCGGACGCTTCAGGTAGAAAGGCAGGCCGTTCGGAAAGCACAGATAACACACCAGCGCCGTCGACGCCTCGAGCGCCGGTATCGCCGTCGCCAGCGTACGCGCCGAGCGCTTTTCGACATAGCCGCCGACCCGGTCGGTCGTGATCGGCACCAGCAGCAGCGGGAACAGCAG
>CAZXXC010000056.1:17818-25485 GCA_964644665.1 uncultured Methylococcaceae bacterium | reverse complement strand
CGCGCGACGGTTTTGCCGATGCCGTGGTCGACGGCGGGCCCGGAACCCAGGACGAAGCGCAGATCGACGAGGAACTCGATACGCCGGTCGGCATCGAGGTACTGCTGCCCTGATTCGGCCCCGGCCTCACCGGAATCGCCGGGCCATGGCGCTCGATGCGGCGACCGGAAATAGCCGGAGGGCATGGGCGGGGCTGACTCGATGACAACTCGCCGGACGGGGTGTCTACCCCGTCCGAAACGTTCGGGACGGGGTTCAAACCCTGCCCCGAAGGGGCTTTGTGACAAGATGGCGGTGTCCCCCGCCCCGCACGACGGCTGACTTCGCATTGCTGACGATCGACTCGGCTGCGGACGAGTCGTTTCAGGCGCCCGGAGACTCGGGTGGCGCGCTCCGAATCCATTCGCATGCGCATCGGGGCGATCGAGTTCCGGCCGCACCGCTCGTCGCAAGGCGTGGGAAGCCTGGTTTTGAATTGATTGATCGTTCAAGTAAACTGTCGGCATGAAATCTCAGGCCAGGCCGCTCGTTCGAGGCGACACCACGCGCGAGGCACTGCTGACCGCGGCGATCGCATGCTTCGCGCGCGACGGGTTTCGTGCGGCCAGCCTCCGCGGCATCGCCGAATCGGCCGGCGTCAATCCGGCGTTGATCGGCTACCACTTTCGCAGCAAGGAAGGGCTCTACCTGGCTGCCTTCGCCCACATCGTCGCGCAGATCCGCCAGCGGCTGGACCCCATTGCCGAGGAGATCGCGACGGTTCTGGCGCTGCCCGCAGAATCGCCGGATCGGCCCGCTCTGCGGGAGCGCTATCTGGCTCCGCTGTTTCGCCTGTCGGATGCGATGGTCAGTCTGATGGCCCAGGAGCGGTCGGCCGCCTGGTCGCTGATGATCACGCGGGAGCAGCAGTATCCGACCGCGGCATTCGGACTGCTGTACGACGGCTTCATGGGGCGCATCCTGGCAGTGCTGACCCGGCTGGTACAACGGCTGGAACCGGCCAAGTCGGCCACCCAAGCGCGCCTGACGGTCATCACGCTGCTCGGGCAGGTCATGGTCTTTCGATTCGCGCGCGCCGGCATGCTGCGGCATCTGGCCTGGGAACAGGTCGGAGCGGCCGAGCTCGCGGCGATCCAGGCACAGATCCGCGACAACATCGCCCGTCTGTTCGAACCGGTGGGCCGATCATGACGATCGGGAAACGCCTCGCACTGCCGGCGATCGGACTCGCCGTTGCGATCGTGGGGGGCTACGCCTGGATCCATCGCCCGCAGCAGGCGAATCAGGCGCTGGCGCTGTACGGCAACGTCGACATTCGCGAAGTCGAAATGGCGTTCCGCCAATCAGGGCGTCTGGCCATGGTGAAGGTCGACGAGGGTGACCGGGTCGAGGACGGCCAGTTGCTGGCGGAACTCGACTCCCAGCCGTTTCGGGAAGCCCTGGCCGTTGCCGAGGCCGAGGTGCAACAGGCGACGGCCGAATGGGACAAGCTGCGCCGCGGCTATCGTCCTCAGGAGATCGCCGAGGCGCGGCAGTCGGTCCGTCAGGCCGAGGCCGCGTTGCGGTATGCCGACAGCGAACTGCAACGGCAGGGTGCGGTGGTGACATCGGGGGCCACGACCGAGAAGAATTACGATCTGGCCCGCTCCACGCGCGATCAGGCCGCCGCGCAACTGGCCGCGGCCAAGGAGGCGTGGTCGCTCCGAAAGGAGGGATCGCGAAGCGAGGACATCGCCGCCGCGGAGGCCAAACTGGCCCGTGCCAGCGCGGCATTGGCCCAGGCCAGGACGGCGCTGGCCGACACCCGCCTGATGTCCCCCGCCCCGGCGGTCGTGCTGGCGCGGGTCCGGGAACCCGGCAGCATGGTGAACGCCAGTGCTCCGGTTTACACGCTGTCGCTGCGCGATCCCGTGTATGTCCGCGCCTATGTCGGCGAGCGCCATCTCGGCCGGGTGGTACCGGGTACCCCGGTGACCGTCCGGACCGACTCGTCGGACAAGGTCTATCGGGGTCAGATCGGATTCGTTTCGCCGCGTGCCGAGTTCACTCCGAAGTCGGTCGAAACCACCGAACTCCGGACCGATCTGGTGTACCGGCTCCGGATCATCGTCCGCGATGCCGACGAGGCCCTGCTCCAGGGAATGCCGGTGACGGTCCATGTCGCACCAGACGCGGCCGCGCACTGACATCAGCGCGCCGGTTCCACCGCCCGCAACGCCGCGAGCCGCCGCGGTGTCGCTGGCCGGCGTGACGAAGCACTTCGGAGGGGTCTGCGCATTGGGAGGCCTGACGGCCGAGATCGAGTCGGGCCGACTGACCGGGCTGGTCGGGCCGGACGGCGCCGGCAAGACGACGCTGATGCGCCTGATGGCGGGCCTGATGCGGCCGAGCAGCGGTGGAATCCGGGTGCTCGAGTTCGACACCGTGCGCGACGCGGACCGCATTCCCGAGGTGACCGGCTACATGCCGCAGCGTTTCGGGCTGTACGAGGATCTCTCGGTGATGGAAAACCTGCGCCTCTACGCCCGGCTCCGGGGCCTCGAACCGGGCGCGGTGAAGCAGCGATTCGACCGGCTGCTGGGGTTCACCCGGCTCGGACCGTTCACGAACCGTCTGGCTGGCCGTCTGTCCGGCGGCATGAAGCAGAAGCTGGGTCTGGCCTGTGCGCTGATTTCGAGCCCCGAAGTCTTGCTGCTCGACGAGCCTGGCGTCGGCGTCGATCCGGTCAGCCGGCAGGATCTCTGGCGCATGGTGCACGCGCTGACCGCGGAAGGCGTGGCGGTGGTGTGGGCCACGGCTTATCTCGATGAGGCGGAGCGCTGCGACAGCGTGATCCTGTTGAATGAGGGCCGGGTGGAGTTTGCGGGAACGCCCGGTAGCTTGACCGCAACCCTCGCCGAGCGCAGTTTCCGTCTGTCCGACCCGAAGACGGATCGTCGCGTCGTGCTGTCACAGGCCTTGGATCTCGCCAGCGTGTGCGACGGCGCGATCCAGGGCAACTCGGTGCGGGTGGTGCTCCGCAAGGCGGCGGGACGTGAACCGATCGATGCCCTGGCGCATCGCGTGGGTGCCGAAGTGGTGCCGGTGACGCCGCGCTTCGAAGACGGTTTCATCGATCTGCTCGGCGGGGGGCCGGGCGGGACATCGGCACTGGCCGAACGCATGGCCGCCGTGGATCTGCAAAGCGAGCTCGCGGTCGAATGCCGCGACCTCACGCGGCGGTTCGGCGAATTCACGGCCACCGACCGGGTCAGTTTCCAGGTCGGGAAAGGTGAGATCTTCGGGCTGCTCGGCCCCAACGGCGCCGGCAAGTCGACCACGTTCAAGATGCTGTGCGGGCTGCTGAAGCCGACCGCCGGCGAAGCCCTGGTGGCCGGTCTGAACCTTCGGACCGCCACCAGCGCGGCCAAGAGCCGGTTGGGCTACATGGCGCAGAAGTTCTCGCTGTACGGCCTGTTGTCGGTGCGGCAGAACCTGGAGTTCTCGGCCGGCGTCTACGGGCTGAGCGGCGCAGCCAGGCGCACCCGAATCGAGGAAATGATCGAAATCTTCCATCTGCAGGGCTATCTGAAGGACCCGCCGGAGACCCTGCCGCTCGGCTACAAACAGCGTCTGGCGCTGGCCTGCGCGGTGATGCACGAGCCGCCGGTGCTGTTTCTGGATGAGCCGACCTCCGGCGTCGACCCGATCACCCGCCGCGAATTCTGGACCCATATCAATGGCCTGGTGCGGAAGGGCGTGACCGTGCTGGTCACCACCCATTTCATGGACGAGGCCGAGTACTGCGATCGGGTCGCGTTGATGTATCAGGCCAAGGTAATCGCGCTAGATGCCCCGGATGCGCTGAAACGGGAAGCGGTCGCGGACGGTGACGAGGCGCCGTCGATGGAGCGGGCATTCATCCGGCTGATCGAATCCTTCGACGCATCCGCCGAACCCGGGCCGGCGGCGGCGTGAACATGGCTGCCCGTCAATCCGGTTTGCGTCTGCGGCGCGTGCTGGCGCTGTCATGGAAGGAATCGCTGCAGATCGTCCGCGATCCGTCGGTGATCCTGATCGCCTTCGTGCTGCCGGTCGTGATGCTGTTCCTGTTCGCGTATGCCGTCTCGCTGGACATCGAGTCGGTGCCGATCGGCGTCGTGCAGGAATCGGACGGCGCCGAGGCCCAATCGCTGGCGGCGGCGTTCGGCGCGACGCGATATTTCGCCGTGAAGCCGGCGCGGGATCGTCGCGAAGTGGCGGATGAGCTGTTGGGCGGTCGGCTGCGCGGTTTCGTCGTGATTCCGCAGGATTTCGAGCGGCGGCTGACGTCGCCGGCGGCGCAGCCCTGGGTGCAGGTGATCACCGACGGCACCCAGCCGAACACCGCCAACTTCGTCGCGACTTATGCGCAAGGCGTGCTGTCGGGCTGGTGGTCGTCCAGGCGTTCTGCTCCGGCCGCGCCGGTCGCGTTGCAACCCCGGTTCTGGTTCAATCCGGAGATCGAGAGCCGTCGCTTCCTGGTACCGGGCGCGATCGCGGTCGTGATGACGATCATCGGCACGCTGCTGACCGCGCTGGTCGTGGCGCGCGAATGGGAACGCGGCACCATGGAAGCGATCCTGTCCACGCCGGTTTCGGTGGCCGAGATCATCGCCGGCAAGCTGCTGCCGTACTTCGCATTGGGTCTCGCCGCGACGTTCTGTTCCACGCTGCTGGCGGTGACCGTTTTCGGCGTTCCGCTGCGCGGCTCGTGGTTGACCCTGTTCCTGCTGTCGTCCGCGTTCCTGTGCCCGGCGCTGGGCCAGGGTCTGCTGATTTCGACGATGGCCAGGAACCAGTTCATCGCCGCGCAACTGGCGTTGTTTTCCGGGTTCCTGCCGGCGTTTCTGCTGTCGGGCTTCCTGTTCGAGATCGATTCGATGCCGGCCCCGATTCGTGCGCTGACCCACGTGGTGCCGGCCCGCTACTTCGTCTCTTCGCTGCAGACCGTGTTCCTCGCGGGCGACGTGTGGGCGCTGCTGTTGCCCAACGTCGCGGCGCTGTTGTCGATCGGCCTGGTGCTGTTCGCGCTGGTCCGGGTCAAGACCCGCAAGACCCTGGACGCATGAACGGCTGGTCGGTGCGCCTCAGGGCGCAGATCGTGAAGGAACTGCTCAGCGTGCTGCGCGATCCGAAAAGCCGCTTCGTGCTGATCGGACCGCCGCTGTTCCAGTTGCTGATCTTCTCGTTCGCCGCGACGCTGGAACTCAGGAATGTGGACATTGCGGTTTACAATCGGGATTCCGGCCGCTGGGGCCATGAACTGGTCGCGCGGCTCGGTGCGGCCAGCTTCGTGCACCGGCTGCTGCCGGCCCGCAGCGCGGCGGAGATTCGAGACCTGATCGATCGGCGTGAGGTCATCGCGGCGGTCGACATCCCGCAGCGGTTTTCGGCCGACATCGGTGCGCGCAACCCGACCGCGGTGCAGGTGACTCTGGACGGCCGCCGGGCCAACGGTGCACAGATTCTGCTGGGCTACCTGAATGCGATCATCACCGGCATGACGGCCGAGATTCCGGGCCAGCCGGATTCCTTGGCCCGAATTCTGGCGGTGCGTCACTGGTTCAACCCGAACCTGATCTACCAGTGGTTCATCGTGCCGAGCCTCGGCGGGATCCTGGTGATGTTCGTGACTTTGCTGGTGACCGCGCTGTCCATCGCGCGCGAGCGCGAACTCGGAACCTTCGAGCAACTGCTGGTTTCGCCCTGCACGCCGACCGAGATCATCGTCGCGAAGATCGTTCCGGCCATGCTGCTCGGCACCGGGCTCGGCTCGTTCATGGCTGCGGCGGCGATCTTCGGATTCGGCGTGCCGTTCACCGGCTCGTTTCCGCTGCTGCTGGCCAGTCTGCTGCTGTTCATCGTCTCGATCGTCGGCATCGGGCTGATGATCTCTTCGATCTGCAGCACCCAGCAGCAGGCCATTCTCGGCACCTTCTCGGCGGGTGTGCCTGCGGTGCTGATGTCCGGATTTGCGACGCCGGTCGAGAACATGCCGACGGTGCTGCAATGGCTGGCCGAAGCGATCCCGCTGAAGCATTACCTGATCATTCTTCAGGGCAGCTTTCTGAAGGCGCTGCCACCGTCGGAGATCTTCGCGCATGCCTGGCCGATGGCCGTGATCGCCGCGGTCACGCTGTCGACGGCGACCCTGTTCGTCCGCGGGAAGCTGCAGTGAAGGCGCCGATGAACCCGTTGGCGAACGCCTACCTCTGCTCTCGCGCCAAGTTCACGACGCAGCCATTCCTGATGATCGGCACGCGGGCCGGCGCGCTAGCCCTCGCGCTGCTCGCAGTCCTGCCCGGCTGCATGGTCGGGCCCGACTACCGGCCACCCGATCCGATGCCGCCAGAGCGTTGGGCCGCGGCCCGCGATCGCTCCGCCGCGCTGAGGCCGATTTCGGCGGAAGCACTGATGACCTGGTGGACGGTGTTCGACGATCCGAAGCTCGACCGACTGATGGCGGCGGCGCGTACCGGCAACCTGGACCTGAAGATCGCCTACAGCAGGATCGAGCAGGCCAGAGCGGAGCAACGCGCAAACCGGGCCGATCTTTTCCCGCGCATCTCGGCGAATGCGGTCGCTGCACGGGTGGACAACCTGCTGCCGTTCGCGGGTCAGGGGGCGCGGCCGTTCAACTTCTTCTTGAGCGGATTCGACGCCATTTGGGAAATCGATGTGTTCGGCCGGCTCCGCCGCAAGCTCGAAGCCGCGGCTGCGCAGACCGATGCCGCCGCCGAGGATTACCGGGAAGCCTGGGTCGTGTTGTCCTCGGAACTGGCCCGCGACTATGCCGAATATCGGAACCTGCAGAATCAGCAACGCATCACCCGGGCGAATCTCGCGACACAGCGCCAAACCCTGGAGCTGACCGAGCAGCTCTACCGGGAAGGCCTGGCCGCCCATTACGATGCCGAGCGGGCAGAGGCCCAGGTCGAGGACACGGCCTCCCGCTTGCCGTCACTGGAAGGTCAACTGGCCTCCGCCCAGCACCGGCTCGAAATCCTGATCGGAGCAAAGCCCGGTGCACTCGCTGCCCGACTGGCGGAACCCGGCGCGGTACCGAGCACCGATGCGCGCCGGCTGCTGACGAAACCGGCCGACACTTTGCGCTACCGTCCGGACATCCGCAGCGCCGAACGGAGCCTGGCCGCGGCGACCGCCACGCAGGGCGCGGCATTCGCCGAGTTGTTCCCGAAGATTTCGGTCGCCGCGTTCCTGGGCTTGCAGAACTCGGACCTGGAAAACCTGTTCCGCTCTTCGTCGTTCGCCTGGGCCAGCGGCAGCTCGATCACCCAGCCGCTGTTCAATTTCGGGCGCATCCGGGCCGGGATCGATCTGGCCGATGCCCGTCAGCAGGCGGCCTACCTCCGTTATCAGAAGGTCGTGCTGGAAGCCCTGCACGAGACCGAAACGGCGATGAAGCGGCTCCTGACCGAGGAGCAGCGGCGGGAAAACCTGGCCCGCTCGCTGGCTCATCTGCAGAAAGCCCTGGACCAAGCGGAACTGCGCTATCGTGCAGGCCTCGCGACATTCCTCGAGGTGCTCGATGCCCAGCGTGCGGTCTACGCGGAAGAACTGGCGCTGGCACAATCCCGGGCGCAGACTGCCGCCAACCTGATCGCGCTGTACAAGGCGCTCGGCGG
>CAZXXC010000056.1:8349-17718 GCA_964644665.1 uncultured Methylococcaceae bacterium | reverse complement strand
GTCGGCCATGGCCCTTCAATTCGGCCCCAGGTTCAGCGACTCCAGAAGGTCGTGAAGTTTGACGGGCTTCGTCAAAAAGCGGTCGAACCCGGCATCGATAGCCTTTTCTCGGTCGGATTTCTGCCCGTAGCCCGTCAGGGCGACGATTCGCGTGCTCGCGAACTCCGGGTACTGTCGTAACGATCGCGCGACGGCGTAGCCATCAATCCCCGGTAGATTGATGTCGAGTACGATGAACTCCGGTTGTTCCGTCCGTGCGGTCTCCAACGCCGTCGCACCATCGTAGGCGATGAGTACCTGGTGTCCCAGATTGCGGAGCAGCAGCGCAAGGCTTTTTGCCGCATCGTAGTTGTCATCCACCACGAGGATGCGCCGTCCGCCACGGGGCAATGCCGTTTTCGACGCATCGGGAGACAAGCTTGCCTGCTGGTCCAGCAGGCGTGGAAGGCTCACCACAAACTCGCTACCACGACCTGGACCTTCGCTGAAAGCCTGCGCATCGCCGCCATGCATCGACACCAGGCTGCGAACCAGGGAAAGGCCGATGCCCAATCCGCTCGGCGTGCGGTCGAACGTGGTTTTGGCTTGATAGAACATGTCGAACACACTGTTCAACTCCTCGGGATCGATACCACGCCCGTTGTCGCGAACACGGATGACGGCAACTTCGTTCCAAGGTTCGACGATCACCGCGATGCACCCGGCTTCGGCGGTGTAATTCGCGGCATTGGTCAACAGGTTTGCGACGATCTGGGTCAGCCGGACAGGGTCGGCTTCGACTCTCAGCGATTCTTTGGGAAGCTGTATCGAGAGTTCGTGCCGGCGGGACGCCATCAGCGGCTTGCTCGCTTCGACCGCCGCCTCCATCACCTCGGCCAGCTCCAGCGGTTGCTTCTGCAGCTTGATCTGGCCTCGGTTGATCCGGGCGACGTCGAGCAGGTCGTCCACCAGTCGCGTCAGGTGCGTGACTTGGCGGTCGATCATGTCGCGGCACCAGCGGACCGTAGCCGGGTCCTGGCCCCTGGATTGCAGGATTTCCGCAGCATGGCGGAGGGGCGTGAGCGGATTGCGAAGTTCGTGCCCGAGCATGGCGAGGAATTCGTCCTTGCGGCGGTCGGCTTCCCGCAGTTGCTCGATATGCAGTTCCGCCTCTTCTTCCAGACGTTTGCGGTCCGTGATGTCCAATGCCATTACGAGCAACCGAGTGACGCGGCCGGAGTCGTCCTTCAGCGGAACCTTGTCTGTTTGAATCCAGCGGACCTCTCCTGAGGGGAGACGGTAAGGTTCCTCGATGCCGAGGCGGGGGAGCCCGGTTTGAACGACCATCAGGTCGTCGCGGAAGTAGCGGTCCGCTTCTTCCGGATAAAACTCTGCGGTGGGTTTTCCTTCGATCTGTTCCCTGGATAGCCCGAGGGATCGGGCGGTCACGGCATTGACTCGCAGGATACGATTCCGGGTGTCTTTGTACCAGATCATAGCCGGCACCGAGTCAAGAATGAGCTGCTGTTCCTCCTGAAGTCTTTTCAACAAGCGTTGGGCTCGTCGACCTTCCGTGATATCGATGTTGACACCGACAATGCGGACGGGGCGTCCTGTTTCGTCGTAGACTGCGGAACCCTTGCTGTTGAGCCAGAGGGTTTCACCCGAGAGGGTGATGACCCTGAAATCGACATCGAACGACTGATGAGTCCTGACCGCTTCGTCGCGCTCCCGTTCGACCTCGGCCAGATCGTCGCGATGGACCCGGTTGCTGAAGTCCTGATATGTGCCGGAAAAATCACCTTTGACAAATCCGTAAATGTGTTCGAGTTCCTGGGTCCAATCGAGCTTGCCGCTCTCCAGATCCCAATCCCAGACGCCAAACTTTGCTCCAGCCTGTGCCAGGCGCAGCCGCTCCTCGCTCTTCTGCAACGCGTCCTCGACGCGTCGGCGCTCCGTCGTATCGGTGAACAGACTCAACAAACAGGGACGTTCCGCAATGTGGATGAGGCAGTTGCAGATATCGGCCAGAATGACGCTCCCGTCGCTGCGGGCCAGAGGAATGGCCTCATCGAGCGGGGCTTCTCCATTCATCGCCCGGGCGAGCTTCGGCGTTACCCGCTCGTATTCAGCGGCCGGTATCAAGTCGGTTGCGGCCATCCGCATCATCTCGTCATGGCGGTAGCCGAACATCCGGCAGGCGAAGTCATTCGCAAGCACGAGGCGACCGCTTGCCTTGTCGACCGCGAGCACGGCGACGGGCATGGCGTTCAGCACTGCTTGAAGCTGCGAGTCGGCATCACGCCGCGCGGCGATGGCCTTTCGGCGGCCATAGAAATCGCGCTGCAGCAGAACTAGGGCGACGGCAGTCAGCACCGCCGATAGGAGGCTTCCTGCCGCGAGCGCGGCCATTGTCTGTTGCCAGTTGTTCGCTTCGTCAACCCGCTGTTGCTTGAGCGATTCACTCTCGGCCGCGGTCATCTCGCTTACCATCTGAACGATGGCTTCCTGGGTTCTGCCATCCCCGCCACGGCCAATTCCTGCGTTAGACCAGTCAAGATCGGCCGCCCGACGCAGCTTCATGACGGCATCAGCGGATTGGACCCTTTGCCGAACCAATCGCGCGAGGTGTTCGATGCGTCGCGACTGATCTGGCTGGTCTCGCACCAGTGTCGCGGTGTGGCGCATGGTGCCATGGATGCTCTCGGTGGCGCTTTCATACGATCGAAGAAACTCTTTCTCGCCGCTGATGACATAACCGCGAACGGAGGCTTGCATGTCCGTCAAGATGGCGAGCACCGAATCGAGGCTGGCGATCACGTCATGGCTACGAGCAACCGGAGCGGCTTGCCGTCGGACAACTGAGCCCGTACCGTAGGCTACGACCGCCATCCCGCTGGTGATCAGAACGCCCATCGCCAATAGTGAAAGGACCTTCACTCCGCGGGAAAAGATCTGACCGAGTTGGGAGAACGGCAATGCGTGCATGGTCATGATCGCGCCATCGTTTGGCGGCTGTTCGGCGAGGTCTGGGAATGAACATTCCGGTACGGCACCGAAATATGGTACACGGCGGCGTCCTTGTCGGGGCGGAACACGGCTCTGAACTGGCGAGAACCGTGGCTACGTTTAGGTTACCAAGCTCTATTGCTGTTAACCCGGCCCGTCGATCGGCCGGGTTCATCCGGGGCAGGGATGCTGCGGCGCGGCGGTCAGCCGCGCACCGGCCCTGGCAGCGACCGGAAGTACCGCGAGGGTAGTTACGGGCCTGATCAATCACTCACGAGAGGTGAGAGGATGAGCAGGCGCACTTTCGCCTCGGGCGATGTCACGCCGCCCCTTCTGGCCTCACCGGTCGGACAGATTGGTCTACGGCACTGCCGGGCTGAACCCCGCCAGCCCCGCGCCTGGTGGATTGCAACCGGTCCCAAGGGTGCCTGTCCACCAGCGCAGGCCAACACCGGCGCGTCGCTCGCTTCGCCCCTCCTCAAGTTTCGCGGGAGACTCCGCCATCTTCATGCGCTGATCTTGCCCGTGCTGTGCGGCGCCACACCCCGGTTCGGAAGTCGTGCGTGCGTTGGTGCAATCAAGGGAAAGCCAATGAACGATCAAACCTCTTCGATGGTCGGCGGAGTACCGGACCGCAACGTTCCGAGCGAACCGGGAACGAATTTCGGCCCTTGTGCGGCCGCTTGCGGGCCCCCGCTGCAATCACCGAACGCTGGCGATGATGTCCGGCATCCAAGCCGACCGACCCTGCTGCCCGGTTCCGGAAGAACGGTGGCCGGTCTGCCCTTCCGACGGAAACTCGGGTACCGGCCCGAATCGGCATCCGGACCCCTCGGGTGCTACCTGAGCCGACCGATCGCCCTTCGCGTTCCCTGGCCGGACCCCGTGGCTTCCTCGCAGCGCTTCGCGCCGGGCCGATGCGTCATGACGGCGTCACATTCGTCCCCCATCATCGCGACCCGCGATCGGTGTAGTCGCACATTGATGCGATGGAGTTTTTCCACTGTCCGGAATCGAGAGACGCATGAAACCAGCAAGACTGACTATGGCCGCTGCGCTCGGCCTGACTGCCACTCTGGCGCCTGCGATCGGCCCCGTTACTGCGGCGCCGAACAGCAAGGTGTTCGTCACCCATTCGGGCGACAGCGGCGCCGGTTCTTTCCGCGAGGCGGTCGGGCAGGCCAACGGCGACCCGGCCATCACGCGCATCCAGTTCCTGGGCGGTGTATCGACGATTGCGCTGCAGCAGACGGTGTCGTTCACCGGCACGCAGGACCTGATCGTGGACGGCAACGGGGCGACGCTGGACGCCGCGGATGCCGGCGGCACGGCGTTTCGCGCCTCCGGCGGCGGCGATCTCGCGGTCTCCAACCTCACGGTGCGCAACGCATCCGGCGAGGGGATCGCAGTCGACGTGCCGGGTGATGCGACCGGTATCGTGCATGTGTCGCTGTTCAAGGTCGACATCGTCGACAACCGCGGGCACGGTGTCCTGGTCAACGATCAGGTCGACCCGAGCACCACGGAGGGCGTCCAGCCCGACGCGGGAGGGTCGGACGCTTCGGTCGACGTCTCGGTCGTCAACTGCCGGTTCATCCGCAACGGCTACAGCGTGTCCGACCGCGACGGTCTGCGCGTCAACGAAGGGGGCGCCGGCGATCTCGTGTTCTCTATCAAGCATGCGCTGGCCCTGGACAACGCCGCTGACGGCATCGAGCTCGATGAGCGCGGCGAAGGCGACGTTCGGGTCGAGGTGTTCGGCTCCGACGTCAAGGGCAACGGCAGGTTCGATCCTGCCGATCTGGACGATGGCTTCGACATCGACGAGTACGATGACGGCAGCATCATCGGCACCATCTTCGGCAGTTCGGCGAACGACAACTACGAAGAAGGCTTCGATTTCAACGAGAACAATGCCGGCGATCTGCGGGTCGACATGGAGAACGTCGAGGCGAACGGCAACGGCGAGGAAGGTATCGATTACGAGGAAGACGATGACTTTGCAGGTGGCGGTGACCTCGTGACCACGATGATCGGCATCACGGCGAATGGGAACGGCGTCAGCGACGACGGCGATGCAGGGTTGAAGATCCGTGAAAAGGGAGCGGGCGATCTCGATGCCACGCTGGACCGGGTGAAGACCTCGGATAACCGGATCGGCGGCATCAGCGTGCGCGAGGATGACGTCGGCAATCTGGTTTCGTCCATCGACAAGGCGGTGAGCCGGGCGAATGCCGCGCGCGGAATCGACTTCGATGAAAACGGGGCCGGCAACCTGACCGCGACGGTCAGCAATTCGATCGCGCTGACCAACGGCGATGTCGACCTGCGCGCCGACGAGGCGTCGGCCGGCAACGGCACTTTCGTGCTGTCAAAGGTCACCTACGGGACCGTCGGCGGCAACGTCACCCCGTCCGTGGCTCCCTGACGCGGCAACGGGCGGCGGCAGGTTCCCGACGGCATCGCGGGCGGCCTCGGCGCACGTAGGGGGCGCTCCGGTACCGGCCATTCGGCGGAAAGCGGCGGCGTACGCCTGTTGACTCGCCAAGGGTTCATCGGATGAGTTCGTTGACAGTGGTTCGCGCCGGGCGTAACGTCGGTTCGGAATTCGAACGAGATGCCGGCCTCCTTTGCACGTGAGCTTCAAAAGCCGGTTCTCGATCGGTTTTCAACCCGCGCCGGGGCCATCACGATGAATCGCCTACTCCGCTGTACCATTGACGGTAGACGCCCGTCCGCGTTCCATTCGTGGTGGCAAAGCCGGGCCGGCACCGACACCTTTAGTTCCTACGACTTCAGCCTGGTCGAAGCGATCCCGGCGGCCAGCGACGACGGCGCGGATACCTACTTCGGGCTTTGCAAGGGAACCGGCGGTCGAAAATCCTGAGCGGTTGACACTGTGCGCCGGTTGTGCGGACACCGCGTCAGCGAACTCACCACCGGGCGGAGGTTCGGATGCCGTCGCCATTTCCGGCCAAACGCCATGGGCGATCGAAATCGTTGACAGGAACCACGGATTGCCGCCGCGCTTCGCCTCTCAACGTGGTCCACGCGAGCGGCCGCATCGGGCTTCGAGAAGGATTCCGTCCCGGCGAACGGTGAAACAGGATCGACGCATCGCACTGCTCGGGCACAGTTGCAACATGGTGGGAATTCCCACCAGTCTTCTGGCCCATGCCGAGTTCAATGAACACCCTTCGCCGCTGCACATTCATGGCACGCGCGAGGCAAACAGCGGTCTGTTCGGCATGCTCGGGGCCACCGAACACCTGGCCCAGGCAGGAAGCACTTTTCAGGACTACATGAGCCTGGTGTTCGGCTTCGAGGAAGAGCAGCAGCGCGGAACCGATGCCCAAGGCCGGCGCCGTTTTCGCAGCAGTTATCTGCGTCTGCTGCAGGATTGGGGTTTCGATTCCAACAATCCCCAGGGCGCCGTTCTGAAAGGGTGGGTGGAGAGCCGTTTCGGGCTGTTTCCGACGTTTCACAAGGCGCCTCTGCACGGCTTCTCTACGGCCGCGTGGATGGCCTATGTGGAAGAGAAAATGAACAGCCGCTATCACAGCAACTGCATCTTCCTGCAACTGGACCTCCTTTACGAATTCTGCCAATGGGCCGTCGTGCGCTTCGGGAATCCCGGTACTCGGCATCTGGTGTTGTATCGCGGGGCCAACCGGCTGGATGAGCTTCGGCTGGCTTCCGGCAATACCTGCAAGGAAGGGATCATCCGGCTGAACAATATCGTCTCCTTCACCGACCGTCGGGAAACCGCCGGTCAGTTCGGCAAGTACATCCTCGAAACCCGGGTGCCGGTCGTGAAGCTGCTGTTCTTCAACGACCTGTTGATCCATCATCCGTTGCGCGGGGAAGCGGAATACCTCGCCATCGGCGGTGATTACCGGGTCACGATCGCCACATGAGCACCGTTGCCGACCGCAGTCTGGCTGCTTACCTTGGCTTCGCCTGTGGCGATGCCCTGGGTGCCACGGTGGAGTTCATGACAGCGGAACAGATCGCTGCCCGTTACGGAGTACACCGCGACATCATCGGGGGTGGGTGGCTCAAGCTTCGTCCCGGACAGATCACCGACGATACCGAAATGTCTCTGGCCCTCGGCCAGGCGATCGTCGAGAACGGTGGATGGGATCTGCAGGCGGTGGCAGAGTCCTTCGCCGACTGGCTGCGGTCCGGGCCTGCGGATGTCGGAAACACCTGCCGGCGCGGCATCCGGCGGTACATCCAGCACGGCACGCTGAGTTCGCTGCCCGCCGAGCAGGATGCCGGCAACGGCGCCTGTATGCGCAACCTCCCGGTGGTGTTGGCGACTCTGGGTCGTGATGTCGATTTCCGGCGCTGGTCCCTGGAACAATGCCACCTCACCCATCACCATCCGCTTTCCGATGCGGCGACGCTGGCGCTCGGGCGCATGGTCAGCCGTCTGGTGCAGGGCGGCTCACGCGAGCAATGCCTGCAGCAGGCGAAAGCCTTGATCGGCGAATTTCCGGTATTTCGCTTCACACCCTACCCGGGTCGTGCCGGAGGATTCATCGTGGACACGGTGCAGACGGTCCTGCATCATTTTTTCTCGACGGACTCGTTCGAAGCGTGCGTGATCGAAACCGTCAATCGGGGGGAAGATGCGGATACCACCGGCGCCCTGGCCGGCATGCTGGCCGGGGCGTTTTACGGTCTCGGAGCGATACCGGAACGCTGGCTCGACCGGCTCGATCCCGAACGCGTACTGAGCATCCGGGAGCAGACCCGCGGCCTGCTCGCGTTGCGGCCGGGAGTCATCCAGGCCGGATGAAAGTCAAGCCGACGCGAGCAGGGGAATCCGGATCGGTCGCGGTGCCCCGCTAGACGCTGCGCGCCGACCGACGGGCGGCGTCATGCGTGATGGGTTGCTTGGTACGGTCACCGCCGCACGGCACGAAGCCGTGTCACCGGCCGCATCCTGGCACTCGTCAGTCAGGGTGTAAAGCCGACCGGCCCGGTCTGGCGGCCTACGACAAAGCACCCACCGAGTTTTTCCATGGGCGTCGTGCCGAGGCCGCGGAACTGTTGCGGCTGATCCAGCTAGCCCCGCTGACGGTGTTGTATGGCAAATCGGGTCTCGGCAAGAGTTCTCTGCTGCAGGCCGGGCTGTTTCCGTTGCTGCGCCGGAGCCATTTCCTACCGGTCTGCCTGCGGCTCGATTTCTCCGACCCGTGCAAGAGCCCGCCGATGGAGCAGGTCGCGCAGCGACTGCTGGAGGATGCCGAGTTTTCGCAGGCGGAGTGCCCGCAGCCGGGCCATGACGAGCGACTTTGGGAGTACCTCCACCGGAGCGATCTCGAGATCTGGAGCCGCGACAATTTCCTGTTGACGCCGGTGCTGGTGTTCGACCAGTTCGAGGAACTGTTTTCCCGTAACGACGGTGGTCGTCTCCGGTAAGTTCTGGATGACCTGACGGACCTTGTGGATAATCGGATCCCTGCTGAGCCTCATCTGCTACCAGCTCAACCTGCGCCGCGGCGCGGCCAGGATCGATCAAGCCTTGGTCAGCGCATCGGGACAGGACATCCTCGATTCGTTGTACCGCGAAGCGCTCGCGGAGGACGACGTGCGCGGCCCGCCGGAGGTCAGCGCGTACGTCGAGGAATATCTGGTATAGGGCGGGCGTTTTCGGGGTTCGTATCCGCGCGTCGAGCCGTGGCCTTCGCAGAGGTCGGGGCCAGTTACCAGCTACTTAGCGGAAAGCGCGAGCTGAGCACGTTGCTTGCGTTGCAAGCAGTCTCGTTGGCCCAACGGAGCGATGATCGGAAAGCGATCGAGCGGTCGGAAAACGTGTTGCGCCGTAGCCTCAACCATCGCTTGCTGTACGGACTCGAGCACGCCGAGAAAGTTCGAGCGGTGGCGTTCAGCCCGGACGGCCGCTTTCTGGCATCGGCTGGCTACGATCAAACGTTGCGGATCTGGGATCTGAGCGGCGGGCGCGAGCCGGTGGTCCGCACCTATTCGGATCGGCAGACGGGCTCCGACAAATTCTACGACGTCGCCTTCAGTCCGGACGGCCGTTGGGTCGCGACCGCGGGAGCCAATCATTTGGCTGTGTTATGGAATGCCGAAGCCGGCACCGCGGTATTCGCGGGGCGGCATGACGGTCAGGTGTCGGCGGTCGGATTCAGTCCCGACGGGAAGCGGCTGGCTTCGGCGGGCGAGGACGGTGTGCTGAAATTCTGGAGCGTGCCGTCCGGTGAGCCGCTGCCGGGCGTCGACAGCCCGAATCGACGGCGGCTGGTCGATCTGGATTTCAGCGCCACCGGGGATCGCATCGCACTGGCGACCGGGACGCAAACGGTGCTGGTGGTGTCCACCGCCACACAGGAACTGCGGGAACTTCCG
>CAZXXC010000056.1:0-8249 GCA_964644665.1 uncultured Methylococcaceae bacterium | reverse complement strand
TGATGCGGCCGGGCGACTGAGAGTCGCTGACAATCACCGAATCATCACCACTCGAAGGCCCCTGCCGGGTGCATCGCACGGTGCCGCCGGTCGGCCTTGCTGGCCAGCGGTCAAGGTCCGTCCGACGCTTCCAGTTTCATGTTGCTGATGGCCATGCCCAACATGCGTTTGTCGTTGGACAATCCGACGGATTGAGGCGATTTGGGGCTGGCCACGACGAAGGAGATCCGCACCATCCGGTCAGCGCCAATGAGCGATCGAGGAATTCCTGCCTCGCGGGCGCCACTGGTTTCGCTCAAACGGAAGACCCATTTGGCAACCCTCGTTCCATTGACGACGATATCAATGGTCTGCTGTGGATGTGCCGGATGTACGAATCCGTAGGCGTCTGCGATCAACCTCAGATCGGATGCAATCTCCTGATTCAGGCGAAATTCCAATTGTGCCTCCGCGCCTTCGGTCCAGATACCCCAGGCTTCTGGCTCAGACCAGCCCCGACCTCTGAACGCCGCCGAGTTGCCACCGCGATCAAAGCGAACGATATCGCCGAACCGCGGCCAGGCGGCGGGCGCCTCCATGCACGGCTGCTGACGGGGCGCCAGACACAGAGAGTCAACGGCAAACCCAAGATTGCGGAGGGCTTGCGACAATCCAAGGTCCTGTGGTGACAATGGACGGTCAGGCCTGATGACGAGATGGAGCATTATTCCTGCCTTGGTTGGCCTTCCGTTCCGGATGATGTCACGCGGGATGTCGATTCGGGACTCCGTCGCGGGTTCGCCGCGTCGCAATGTCAGCCGGCCGACCATCCGGTCATTGGCAAGGATGGCAGCGCCGAATTCCCCGGACTTCTCAAACAGAAGCGGAAATGCGAAGGCGCTGATCCGAAGCACGAGATCTTCGGTGGGAACCCGATCCAGTCGCAACACAAGGCCTACTTCAGACCCATCCGTCGCCGCCTGCGGTCCTTGCTGGTCGGGGACACTCCAGCCTGGCCCGAAGAGGACTGGTGCCGCTTTCGGGTTCTCGCTCAACAGAATCCACTCCCCGATTCGATAAGCGGCCAGAAACTTGTCGATCTGCAGTCCATCCGGGTGACCGGTTACAAGATCCCCGCATAGGACGGCCGAATCCTTGATCCGGCAGTGCTCGTGATCTCTGGTTGTCGCCAGCCGATACAGCGCCGACGACGGGCGGAGGACGTACAGCGTACCGGGCTCCAGCGCTTTCGAGAGCACCGTCCGGTGCTCGAGCGCGCAGTCCTTCTGTCCGCGGTTGGAGTACATGGAGTTGGATGGTATGGCTGACCTCGATGCGACCAGCATCGTCTCCAGCGTAATCGCTCGCCAGCTCTTGCGCGATGGCCACCCGGGATCATCATCGGTGCACAGGAAGGAAGGAAAGAAGAACAGCGTCCCGGCCTGGGTTACAAGACCCGTGGTGTCCGCATCCATCAGGGGTGGCTGATCAACACGCCGTGCCCTGCCGGCCACCGAATTTCTGAGCGGTCCGGATTCATGGTATTGAGCGGCCGCTGCAACGATGACGATGATCAATCCAGCGCGCTGCCCGAACTTCCGATAGGTCCAGGCAACGAGCCCAAGAGTCACGACGTAGTAAACAGGCCAGAACATGCGTCCGCTGGCCCGAAATGTATTGCCAGCCTTCATTGCGAAATCTGGCAATGTATATTCGAGAACAATAAAATGTCCAAAGAAAATCCTGTTGCTCAGCGAATAAGTGACCAATAAGATCATGGCCAACGCGAGAGCGGGATGCTTGAGAACAGAGCGATGGAAGTGCCCCCGGCCCTTAACGATAAACAGCGCAGCAAGTCCCAGCGTTCCCACGCCAAGGTAGTTGGCGCCCTCATACTGTCCGCCCGTGGCATCCCATGATACCCAGCCGATCCAGCGTTGCATGAAACTAGTATCGTCGCCGAAAAAGGGGGCCAGAAGATTCATCGAATACATTCCAAAGCCACTCGATTCCGGTGATGGAGCTTCGGAGCCAATCATTCCGCCAAGCGCCATAAATGCCAACAAAAGGACTAGGCTACCGGCAAGTATTGCGGTCCCCTTGCCGAGTGGCAGTTGTCCCTTTCTGAAGAGCTCGACCACGGTAGCTACAAGGATGGTGGCGATCATCGGCGTAAAGTAGGCGGAGACCAGCACGGATAACGTGCTCGCCGCGATCAGAGCCATCCAGGTCGAATATTGGTCGGGATTTCTTGTCAGGCTGAAATAGCATCCAAGAGACAGCAGTATAATGAAATGGCCACACAGGGCGCCGTGCCCGAAACGTCCGAGTAATATCCATGCACATAGCGCGATGAGAGTCCCGGAGAGATTAACCAACCAAGCACGAACGCCCAGGGTATGGAGTAAGAAAGATGCGCCGACCGCCTGAAGAACGTAGCAAAAGAAGATCCAGAGACCGAAATAGTTGAATGGCCAGCGGGTAACCTTGTAGACCATTTTGAAAATGGCAGCAACAAGGGGGATGCTGTCGGTGAAAACGATATTGATGCCCTCCGGATAGCCTAGAGAAGGGACATTGAACAGCGGAAAGCGCCATTCATCCTGGTAAAAATAGCGCCAAGCGATCAATGCTTGGGCGCGATCCGATTCCCATCCCTGGAGAAAATCCCAAGAGGGTCCGGTGCCGGAGATAAAGTCCCAGTCAAATATGCTCAACGCATAAATGAGACCTGCTGCAAGTGCCAGGAAGCCGCTAACGCCGGCCGAAACCTCTTTGTATAACAGCGTAATCGCTGGCTGGATGAGAGAAGTCGGTCGATTATTTTGAGCTTCATATAGGGATGGCTGGTCGCTACCCCGAATCTCCTTGTTCATGGCGTATCTTGGGCGGTGACGGTCGGGACTCGGAAAGTTCTCGTGCCGCAACGCGAGCTACGGGTCCAAGGGCGGCACGGTGGCCTGGAAGTGGCTCCAAAGCCTGGTCGGGCAGTCGAAAGGGTTGCTCGCCGCGACTTGCGGATGAGCCGCGCTGCCCGGCGAATGGCGCCCGACAACGCAGACTTCATGTAGAGAGGCCCGGCAGGGTGGCACACCAAGGCAAGTGTGCTGGTCAAGGCGAACCGGCCGATCATGCGCACACCTTATATCGGCCAGCATGTCGACATGGAGAATGAGGTGGTTGCTAGCGGATTTGGCGGCGTGACATTGCGCGTCAGCGCCACTCCCCTCGGTGGCGCGATTCCCGGCTCCCGACACGGTGTCCATGACCGCATCATCCCCGTCGTCAATGTCCGCCGGTCAAGACCGAACTGCGCAGCCTGCCGCCGCGGTAGCGCACCTCCGCCGCGCGGTCCCCATTACGGACGTAGATCTCCGCGGCACCGTCGCCATCGAAGTCGCCGACCGTGGAGACGTCGCCAGCCTGCAACGGCCACTTGCCGATGCGGCCATAGGCCGCGGTCGAGGCTTGCCAGAACCCGATGCCGTCGTAGGACAGCACTCCCGCCGCACGCGGGCGGCGCACGAACAGGCCGTCGAACCCCATACCCTTGAAGTCTCCCGCGTAGAACTTGTCCGCATCCGTGAGTTGCCAGCGATAAAGCGGTCCCTGCATCACCGACTCGCTGACCAGTTGTGACCCGTCATACCCGAGTACGCCGAGATAGCCCGGCGGAAACGTGTGGTTGTAGACAACGATCTCGGCCTTCCGGTCGCCGTCGAAGTCGCCGACCGTGGATCGGTCGCCGGGATTGAGCTGCCAGGCACCGACACTCCGGGTGGCTACCGTCTTGCTGTTCAGTGCAGCGCCGGTGTAGCTCAGCAGTCCCGCCTGGTGGGCATTGCGCATGAAGATTTCGGCCCGCCCGTCGCCGTCGAAGTCGCCGCTGTAGCAAAGATCCCCTGCGGCGAGTGGCCAGGAACCGATCGGGCTGACGGTGACGGTCGAGGAGCCGAAGCGGCCGTTTCGATCGCTCAGCACGGCCGCTGTAGCCTCCCGGTAGATGAAAATTTCATCCCGGCCGTCGCCGTCCAAATCGCCGATGCAGGCTTCGTCATCGGCATTCAGGGGCCACTCGCCGATGTTGCCGCGCATCCGCGCGCTACTCCGCAGCGAGTTTCCGCGCAGCCGGATCAGGGCTGCGGAATCCACGTTGCGCGTGAAGATCTCGGCTTTGCCGTCGCCGTCGAAGTCGCCGATATAGGAGCGGTCTCCGCTGCCGAGCCGCCACCTGCCGATCCAGCCGCCGGCCACGACCCGGCTGACCCAGCCGCCGCGTGCCCGTTCCAGCACCGCGGCATGGCGCCCGTTCTGCACGAACAGCTCGATCCTTCGATCGCGGTCCAGGTTCCCGGCGTAGGACCGTTCTCCGGGGGCCAGTTGCCAGGTCCCGATGGCCTGGATCACCGTCCCTTCGAACGCGCCGAGATCCGGCTTTTCTCCCTGTGGACGTTGCACATAGCGCTGATCCTGGGACGGGCTGTAGGGAGGCACATCTTGGCTCGCATCGACCGCCGGACTGCCGGCCAGCAGCGCATGCGTCGGCGTGACGCCGCCATTGTCGGTCAGCAATCCCAGCCTCGGATCGCCGGTTAGTGCACCGGCGGCACTCGCCGCGCAAGAACCGTCACCGATCAGATTCACACCCGAAAAATCGACCGATCCCCGGCAGTCGGCACCGATACTGTTGGCCACGATGCTGTTCTGCAGGGTCAGTTTGCCGGAGGAGTCGAGTGCCCCTTGTCCGCCCGGCCCTCCCTGGTTCCAGGCGACCGTGACGTAATTCAGGCGTGCGACGCCTGCGTTCAGGAGCCCGCCGGCACCGTTCCCGGAAATCGTGCTGTTGGTGAGATCCGCGAGCAGACTGTTACGGATGCCCGTCCGGTTGCCCGTTACCGTCGTGTTGAAGGCAAACAGCCTGCCGTCATTGCAGATGCCGCAGTCCCCGCTTTCGGTTGCGCCGTTGCCGGATACCAGGCTGTCCTGGAGGGTGAGGGTCCCTACATTCGTGATCCCGCTTTTGGAATTGCCGGTCACCTTACTGCGGTTCAGATTTGCCGTGCCGCCGTTGTAGATGCCGCCTGCCTCGCCGTAAAGAAACGCCGCCTGGCAGTCGGAAACCGTGCTGTCGTTCAATTCCAGCACGCCTCGGTTGGTGATGCCGCCGGCCACTCCCGGGTCCGACCGCGAACCGCCGTAGCCGTAGCGAAACGTGACTCGGCTCACTCGAAGACTGGCGCCTTCGCGGACCCGGACCAGCGGAAAGGACGTGCCGTCCGGGGCCGGCCCCTGAATCACGACATTCGGCTCGTTGCCCCCGCGCGTGGTCACCAGTTTGATGTCCGAGTTGATTTCCGGCAAGCCGCTGACCCTGAAGGGGTCGAGAACCACCGGTTGAGAGAGCGTATAGATCGGCTGGGTCAGTTCCACCCAGTCGGGCCCGCTGCCGGCCGGGCACCCACCCGCGGGGGCATCGGTATTGGCCGCGATGATCGCATCGACCAGATTGCAGTTCTGCTGGTCCACAGTAATCACCCCGGCTTCTGACGCCGGCGCGCAGGTCAGGCTCAACCACATCGTCAGGGTCGGAATCGAAACCGCGGAGTGGGGGGATCGGCGGCCCGCTGGCCGTGAAACTCGCGCTGCGAACAGGGCGCTCATATCTGCCTCCCGGCGGCGGCCGTCCGGGGCCGGCATCCACCGCACTTCTGGGGGTTACGGACTATCCCGGTGTGAGCGGCGCGCAGCACATAGCCGGACCCCATGACATGACCGTGACGCGGTCACTCGCGGCAGTCCGGCTGTCTTGGGGTCCAAGACCCGTGGCTTTCCGTCCCCGGGTCGCCCCGGGTTTGGCTTTCTCGATGGTGGAAGCAGGTTGTGCTACATCGCGTAATTCGTCAATGGGGAGAATTACTTACAAGCAATTCAGTCGGGAATTCCGGCACGGGAGCCGCCGGAACTGCGTTTCCGTTTAGCGAGTCGCCGCAACGGGAACCCTGACAGCGTCGCCTAACTCTCTACCCGCCTTTGACCCCTGACCTTCAACCTGGTTTTCACGATACAAGGGTGACTTCACTTTCCGGAAGAGTGGTAAGCGGCCGTTTGCGCTTCGACCCGGGTCGGCACGAACGGTCCCGGCGCGGGCCGATGTGCGCGCCCGAAGGACATTCCTCAGACATTGCCGAACCGGCTGAAAAGGGCCATCACATCAGGGCCATGTCGCACTGGACTTCATCGGCCAGCCGAATGCCATCGAACGCGCGCCAATGGGAAGAATTACCGTCTGTGGATCGCGGCGAGGATTCCCGATCGATTGCAGCGGTGATATCGGTGCCCGTCTACTTCTTCTTCGCTCCGGCTTTCTTCTCGGGTTCGCCCTTCTTTGGTGATTCAGCCGACTTCTCCGGCTGATCGATGCCGATCAGTTCCACATCGAATATCAGCGTACTGTTGGGTCCGATCGGCCCGGTTCCGCGCTCGCCGTAAGCCAATGCCGCCGGAATGAACAGTTGGGCCTTCGAGCCGGGCTTCATCACCTGCAGCCCCTCGGTCCAGCCTTTGATCACCTGATCCAGCCGAAATCTCGCCGGCTGCTTGCGGGCATAGGAGCTGTCGAACTCCTTTCCGTCCAGCAGGGTTCCGCGATAGTGCACCGTCACGGTATCCGTAGGTTTCGGGTTTGCGCCGCTGCCTTCCTGAGTGATCTTGTACTGCAGCCCACTGGGTGTAGTGACGATGCCGGGCTTCTTGCCGTTTTCTTCCAGGAAGGCCTTTCCGGCAGCCAGGTTCTTCTCCCCCGCTTCCTTCTGCTGCTGTTTCTGCGCGGTGCCCACGCGCTGCTGCAAGGCGGTCAGCGACTTTTCCATCTCCTCCTTGGGCATCGCGGCATCCTTGCCCGACAGCGCATCCTGAATTCCGGAGGCGAAGGTTTCCGGCTTGACGTCGACCCCCTGTTGCTTGAGGTTGCTGCCGATCTGGAATCCGGCGCTGTAGCTCTCCCGGTCTCTGTCGTCCTTCAATTCGGCGGCTTGCGCGGTGCCAGGTCCAACCGAGGCGAGCAGCGCGGCGGCAATGATATTTTTGTATCTCATAGGGCTTGATGTCTCTCCGTGGATTGAGGTGGGTAAAGCAGCGGTGGCCATGCGGTCGAATCGACCGCCGCGTCTGCATCGTGCAGCGAGCGTGATACGCCCGGACACACGAATCCGGTTCGCCGACGGGTATCGATGTTGCTCACGTCCGCCGCTCGCGACGGCGCTTCCGCATCAGCAGCGTGACCACCGGGCCGGAGATCGCGTAGGCGGTGAACAGCGCAAACAACATCAGCGGCGGATTGGTAAAGATGACCGCAAAGGCCAGCATCATCACGATCACCCGGACGAACGGGATCCGGCCGCGCAGGTCCACGTCCTTGAAGCTGTAATAGCGGAAATTGCTGACCATCAGCAATCCGGTCATCAACGCCAGAGCCAGCGCGATATGGCGCATGCCCTCGCCGCTGAAGCCGTGTTCCAGGCCGAACCAAAGAAACCCCGCCAGAATCGCCGCCGCCGAGGGGCTCGGCAGTCCCTGAAAGTAGCGTTTGTCCGCGGTGGTGACCTGGGTATTGAACCGGGCCAGCCGCAATGCGGCACCGGCGGCGTGAACGAAGGCCGCTACCCAGCCCAGCTTGCCCAGTGACGACAGCGACCAGATGTAAAGTACGATGGCGGGCGCGATGCCGAAGGACGTCAAGTCCGCCATGCTGTCGTATTCGGCGCCGAAGGCGCTCTGCGTGTTGGTGAGCCGTGCCACGCGGCCGTCCATACCGTCCAGTACCATCGCGATGAAGATCGCCACCGCTGCGAACTCGTAACGGTGCGCGATCGCCGCCGTGATCGCGTAAAACCCGGCGAACAAAGCCGCCGTGGTGAACAGGTTCGGCAGCAGATAGATGCCGCGCCTGCGCTTGGGAGAAGTGGAGGGTTCGTCCATCTGCGCATCAACCCGGAAATCGAAGGTGCGCGCAGCCTATCAGTTCTTGGCCTTGTCCACTATCTTGTTGGCCTTGATCCACGGCATCATGTCGCGCAGGCGGGCACCGACTTCCTCGATCGGATGCTCGCGCCCGAGGCGCCGCTTCGCCTTCAGCGTCGCGCCGCCGGCCTGATTCTCGAGGATGAACTCGCGGGCGAATTCGCCGCGCTGGATTTCGCCCAGGATCCGCTTCATCTCCTGCTTGGTCTGCTCGGTGATGATGCGCGGACCCCGGGTCAGATCGCCGTATT
>CAZXXC010000055.1:0-25666 GCA_964644665.1 uncultured Methylococcaceae bacterium | reverse complement strand
TATACCAGAGCCGCCCGCGCCGGGGCGCGGCATGCTGACCGGCGGGTCCGTCCCGCTGCGCGGCGGCGACCGGAAAGACCAGACAAGTTGTTGACGGGCCTGATGAATGAGGAGCGCGGGGATCGCGTCAGAGTTCCGCGACCGCCCTGACCACGAGCTGGTCGGGCACCCGCGGGACCTTGCCGAACACCGGCAGGTTCAGTGTGGGCAGCAAGGGCGTCGCGGTGTAGGGATAGGTCAGCGTCACGGTGATCGTGGTGCCGGCGACGGCGACCCCGATCTTTTCGCCGGCCGAGCCGAGCACCGCGCTCCGCCAGCCGTCCGGCAGCCAGCTCAGCGCCTGCGACGCGGCGGCGCGCGCGCGCTCGGCCACCTTGGCCTGATAGCCGGGATCGTCGACCCCGGCGGGGAAGGCCTTCGGCTCCACCGCGACCGCGGCGCGGGCGCCTTCCTTGGCCGATTCGTGCAGCGACTGCTGCAGCGTCATCACCAGGCCGTAGCCGACGATCGCATAGAACAGCACGACAACCAGCGGAAAGGCCAGTGCGAATTCGAGGCCGGCCGCGCCGCGCTGGCGCCCGGCCGGGTCGAACGATGCGGAACGGGCGCGCGGCATCGGACCGCTCCCGGGATTCAGACCGGTGCGCCGCCGAGCAGCGCGAGCATCAGCCCGAGGCCGATGAACACGCCCTGCGGCAGACGCCCGGAAGCGGACGCCGGCCCGCCGCGATATCGGTCACGGCAGGATGCCCACAATGCGGCGGGCAGCGTCAGCAGGCTGCTGAACACGAACGTGAGCAGCAGCACGTTCAGGCCGCCGAGCAGGCCGATCGCGGCCATCAGCTTGACGTCGCCGGCGCCGAGCCATCCCGCCCGGCACAGCGGCGACAACAGGACGAACGCGCCGATGCCGGCGGTCCAGGCCGAGACCGGGCCGGCCCCGAGCGGACTCCGGCCCGAGACCAGCAGAAAGACGATCGCGAACGCCGCGGCGCCCAGCGTCAGCCCGTTGGGCAGCCGGCGCTGCCGGAGGTCGTACCAGGCCAGCAGCCCGGCCCAGACCGCCGGCAGAACGAGCAACTGATTGAGGGTCGAAGTATTCATCGCGGCTCAGGGCGTTGCATTCTCCAAAGCACCCTTAATTGAGGTGAAGATCTCGTTGACCGCCGTGCCAATAGTGGGTACGAACGGTACCAGGACAATCGCCACCATCGCCGCCATCAACGCATATTCCAGCGCGCTGGCGCCTTCCTCGCGGCGCACCAGGTCGGACAGGAAGCCCATCAATTGGAGGAATTTAAAATAGAGGTAGTTACACATGACTGTCACCCACTCAGCACCGAAGACTGTAAAGTCGGCCGTGATCCCCGAGCCGGGTGAGTCCGCGAAAATGCCGGCCGCCGGCCGGTGCGCGTCGTGTCCTTCAGCCCCTTTGCCGCTTCCTGCGGCCGCGATGCGGGAAATTCATGACCTTGTTCTCAAGTATAGACGGCGTTTTCGAATCTGCCGGAAATTGCCGAAATTTCGGCTGAAGTTCCGCAACCGGCTGACTATACTTGCAAATTTCCCAGAGCGAGGGCGTGGTCGGCGGCGATGACCGCGCCGCCGACCCCTGCAGCAATTCTGGATCAGGAATTCGCCGGCCGGCCGGGGGCAGCGGCCCCGGGGCGTGCGCTAGCTGAAATTCACCGTCTCCGAAACGTCCAGCAGTTCGCGGTAGACCGCCAGGTTCCCGTCGACCATCCGGTCGACCGAGAACTCGGTCTCGACCAGTTGCCGGCCCGCCTGCCCCATCCGCCGGGCCAGCACCGGATCGCGCAGCAGCCGCGCGACCGCCGCGCCCAGGGCGACCGCATCACCGGGCGCCACCAGCAGCCCGTTGACGCCGTCTCGCACCGCCTCCGGGATGCCTCCGGCCCGGCAGGCGACGATCGGGACGCCGGCGCTGGATGCCTGCAGCAGCGACACCCCCAGGCCTTCGCGGAACGCCGGGTGCACCACCAGATCCAGGCAGCCCAGGATCCGCGGCAGATCGGTGCGAAACCCGGCGAACCGGACCCGCCCGGCAACTCCCAGCAGCGAGGCCGCGGTGCGCAGCTCGCCTTCCAGCGGCCCCTTGCCGAAGAAGATCACGTTCAGGTCCGGAAACTCGGAAACCAGACCCGGCAGCGCTTCCAGCAGCGTCGCATGGCCCTTCCGCGCGATCAGTTGGGCCACGATGCCGATGACCCGGCACGGTTCCGGCAGACCGAACTCGGCCCGGAACCCGGCCCGGTCGCAGGACTGGCGATACGGCCGGGGATCCACCGCATCGCGCACGCAGCGCAGCTTGGCGGCCGGCAGCCCCTCCGCCAGCAGCACCTCGACGATGCCTTCCGAAATCGCGATCACCCGGTCGTGCAGCCGGTACTTGGCGGCCACCATCCAGCGCGGCTCCGGGTTGTCCTGGCGGCGGGAATGCACGATCGGCACGCCGGCCCAGCGCGCACCCAGGGCGCCCATCACATCGGCGCCGATCCGGCTGTGCAGATGCACCAGATCCGGCCGGGTGTCGCGGATCAGCCGGTACATCCGGACGATCAGCGGCAGGTCCAGATCGCCCCGCATCGTCAGCGGACACACTTCGGCATAGGGCTCGGCCGCCCGGCTCAGCTCGCTGCCCGGCCGGCACGCCAGCAGGTTGGCGATGCCGCGCCGCTGCAAGCCCTCGATCAGGTACAGCACCTGCAGACTGCCGCCGTACAGGTTGCGCCCGCCTTCCACATGGAGAATCTTGATCGGTTTGCTCCGTTTACAGCACAGGGATGGGCATCGCGTAGGGTGCCGGCGGGTGGCGATGCGTCACCGGAAATCTCCGCGGCGGGAGCCCGCCTATTCGGCCGGCGGCGCCGGCCGGTCCCGGCCGCCGTTCAGCAGCTCCAGCGCCGCGGCCAGCACCTCGTCGACCGTGTGGCGGTCCATGCAGGTGAACGCACCGTCGCAGGTCGGCCGCCGATGACACGGCGAGCAGGCCAGCTTGTGGTAGAGCACACGGGCACGGTCCGAACCGGTCTCCAGATACGGGACGGTCGATCCGAACAACGCCAGGGTCGGCCGCTGCATCGCGATGCCGAGATGGGTCAGGCCGGTATCGACGCCGATCAGCAGCCGCGCACCGCGGATCACCGCCGCGCATTCGTCCAGCCGGGTCTTGCCGCACAGATTGGCGACCGGCGCGCCGGAAGCGGCCGCCAGCCCTTCGGCCCGGAAGCGGTCGGCCGGGCCTCCCAGCAGCACCGGCATCGAACCGGTGGCATCGCCCAGCACCCGGCACAGCTTGGCCCACCGCTCGTCGAACCAATGCTTCTGCGGCCGCGTGGTGAACGGACAGCACACCAGATAGCCGCCGCCGACGCCTTCCTGACGCAGCAGTTCCTTCGCCCGTTCCTCGGCGTCCAGGGACACCGCGACATCCATCGCGAAGCGGGACGGCGCCGCCTGCAGCACCTGCATCATCCGGCGGTATTCCTTGCCGAGCAGATCGCTGCGCGAATTGCGGTCGACGATCTCGGTCATCAGCCAGCGGGTCCCCTCCTTGGATTCGAACCCGATGCGGCGCTCCGCGCCGGTCAGCCAGGCCCACAACGCGCTCTTCAAGAGGCCCTGCAGATCCAGCACCCAATCGAAGCGTTGCCGGCGCAGGTCCTGCCGGAACCGCCGGAACTCCCGCCACAGCGTCAGCCAGTGCTTCTGCCGGAACAGCGTCCGCCACCGGCGCCGCGGCAGCACCAGCACGCGGTCCAGCCGCGGGTTGTGCCGAAGCAGGTCCTCGTTCCCCTCCTCAGTCAGCCAGACCAGGCTGGCATCCGGGAACGCCGCACGCAGGCACGGGATCACGCCGGACGCCATGATCACATCGCCGATCGCGCTCAGCCGGATGATCAGGATGCGTTTGGACGGGGTGACGGAGGCGCTCATCGGGTCGGTGCGGTCGGCGAACGGGCCAAGCGGGCGCATCGCCGGGCGATGCCGGCCGCGACGGCCCTGGCGGGACGATAACGGTCCCGCGGGATCGAATCAAGCCGGCGCGACGCATCGGCCGCGCTCATGCGGCCCCGCCCGCGAGGCCGAACGCCTGCAGGTAACTGCGGGCGCTGTTCTCGATCGTGAAACGGCCGGCCGCTTCGCGCAAGCGTTCGGGCGGCAACGGATGATCGAGCGCCTGCAGCATGGCTTCGGCCAGACGCGCGGCATCACCGACCGGCACCAGCGTGCCGTAGCGGCCGTCCTCCAGGATTTCCCTGGGCCCATGCGGACAGTCGGTGGCGACCGACGGGATGCCGAGCGCCAGCGCTTCCATCAGCACGTTCGGCCCGCCTTCACGCAACGAAGACACCACGAACACCGCGGCACGCGCCAGATACGGGTAGATGTTGGGGACGAAACCGGCCAGCGCCACGTCGTCCGCGACGCCGAGCTGCCGTGCCAGCGCCTCGAGTCTGGTCTTCTGCCGCCCTCTTCCCAGGATCATCAGACGGCAGGGCCGCTGCGCCCGGACTCGTGCGAACGCACGGACCAGCGTCGGATAGTCCTTGACCCGGCCGAGCCGGCCGGCCGCCATGATCACCGGCACACCGCAATCCCGCAGCCAGGGGTGGTCCGGCGGGGTTGCGGCCAGCCGGTCGAGATCCGGCGCCACCGCCGGATTCGGCGCCACCCTGATGCGTTCCGGCGGAATGCCCAGAAACAGGGTCAGATCCCGCGCGACACCGTCGGAGTTGGCGATGATGCCGTCACAGTGCGCGAAGAAGCCGCGGAGTCTCCGCCGGTGCAGCCAGCGCTTGAACCAGAACCGATGGGCGTCGCGCGACTGCGCCGACAACGGTGTCCCCACGTTCAGGAAGAAGCGGGTTGGTCCGGGACCCAGCCGCCGCCTGGCGTCCAGCGCGATCGCATCGTCGCGCTGCTGGCCGGTCATCACCACGGCCGGTCGCTGCCGCCGCAGGAAAGCGGTCAACGCGTCGGTCAGTTGCCGGTCGGTTCCCGCGGGAAACACCACCCGCTGCACCGCCGGATGCAGCCGGTCGAAGAACACGCCGTCGTCGCAGCAGGTGATCAGTGCAACGGGACAGCCGGCCTCGACCAGGCCGTTGGCCAGATAGACGAAATTCCGCTCGACCCCGCCGTCGCTGTAGGTCGGAATGAACAACACGACGCCGCCGGCCAGCGCCGGTTCGGCGTCCACGGAACGGCCCGCGGCCGCCGGCATCGTCGCGGGTTCCGACCGGACATGCCGCGCCACGGCGGAGATCAACGCAGGAATGCCTGCAGCACCCGGATCATGCCGGCATGATCGAGCACGCCGGCACTTTCGCGGATGCTGTGCATCGCCCACATCGGGTTGCCGACATCGACCGCGGAGACGCCGAGCCGCGCGGCCGTCATCGGCCCGATCGTGCTGCCGCATCCCAGGTCGGTCCGATGGGCATACTTCTGGTACGGCACCCCGGCGCGTTCACACCACCGCGCGAAGCGGGCTTCACCGGTCGCATCGGTCGCGTAGCGCTGATTGACGTTGATCTTGATCACCGGTCCGGCGTTCACCCTGACCAGGTGCTGCGGCTCATAGGCCGACGGAAAGTTCGGCTGGTGGGCGTGGGCCATGTCGGCACTGACCAGGAAACTCCGGGCCAGCGCCCGCTTGTAGTCCTCACGGGCGAAACCGGCGCCCAGCGCGATCCGTTCCAGCACGTCGCTCAACAGGCTGCCGTCGGCACCCTTGGCGCTTTCGCTGCCGATTTCCTCGTGATCGAAAAAGGCCGCGACGGCCGTCGCCTCGGGTGCCTCGGCCGCGCACAGCGCCGTCAGTCCGGAATGGCACGACGCCAGGTTGTCGAGCCGGCTGCCGGCGACGAATTCCTGATCGATGCCCCAGAACGCGCCGGGCTGGGTATCGTAGACCGCCAGCTCGAAGCCGAGGATCGCCTCGGGATCGCAGCCCGCCTGCTCGGCCAGCAGCGCCTGCAGCACGTCCGCCGGCGGCAGATCCTCGGCTTCGGCACCCAGCAGCGGCGGCAGTTCGGTCTGCTTGTTGAACTTCAGGCCGTCTTCATTGACTCCCCGATTCATGTGGATCGCCAGATTCGGCAAGCGGAGCAGCGGCTGACCGAAACGCACCAGCCGGCTCTGCAGTTCATCCGCCGAGCGGCACACGACCCGGCCCGCGAGGCTCAGGTCGCGGTCGGCGAAAGTCGCCAGGATCGGGCTGCCGTACACTTCGACGCCGAGCCGGATCATGCCTTCGGCGATGTGGGCGGCGCGCGGCTTGACCCGCAGACCGGGCGAGTCGGTGTGGGCGCCGACGATGCGAAAGCCGGATTCCGGCGGCGGGCGACGGCCCGACACCCAGGCCACCAGCGACGAATCACCGCGGATCACATAGTGGCGGCCTGCCGCCTGCAGCCGCCAGGCCTCCGCCTCCCGCAGCCGGACGAATCCGGCGGCATCGAGACGCCGGGACATCTCGGCAACCGCATGCCAGGGTGACGGGCCGGCGTCGATGAAATCCAGCAGGTCGCGGGCCGCGCGACGCTGCTCAGACGTGATCTTCATCCGCACTCCCGGCCAGCGCCGCGCGATAGGCGGCCGCGACCTCGTCGCCGAAACAGACCAGACAAATCCGCTCCACCGTTCCTCTCGCAGCCAGCCGGCCGCGAATCGTCGCCACCGCGATACGCGCCGCCTCCTGGAGCGGAAAACCGTAGGCGCCGCAGGAGATCGCCGGGAACGCGACGGAGGTGAGACCGTGCTGCTCGGCCAGGCGCAGCGACTCCCGGTAGCACGCGGCCAGAAGTTCCCGCTCGCGGTGCCCGCCGCCGCGCCAGACCGGACCGACCGTGTGGATCACGTACCGTGCCGGCAGGCGGTAGCCCCGTGTGAGCTTCGCCTGGCCGGTCGCGCAACCGCCGAGCGTCCGGCACTCCTGCAACAGTTCGGGACCCGCGGCGCGATGGATCGCCCCGTCGACACCGCCGCCGCCCAGCAGGCTGCTGTTCGCGGCGTTGACGATGGCATCGACCGCCAGTTGCGTGATGTCGCCCTGAATGATTTCGATCGCGGACATGGTCAGAAGGAATCGTCGTGAAAAGTGCCGCGCAGCGGGCAGACCGGAACGCGCTGGAGCGCCGGGCAAAGGTAACATGCCGCCAGCGCCGGCGGCAAACCGGGCGCGGCACGCCCCGCGTCCGGAATGGCGGCTAACGATCGGCCGGAATCGCGCGGAGGGCCTCCAGCAGCGGCTGCAATGCCGCAACCAGCGCATCGCAGTGGCCGTCGATCACGGCACGATCTTCCCGCTGCCGAATCGCGGTACACAGCGCCTCGGCGGCCCGGTACACCGCCATCGCCCCGAGATTCCCGGCGACGCCCTTCAGCGCATGCGCCAACTGCTGGGCCTGGACCAGATCATCCGCATCCAGGCAGCCGCGCAGCCGCAAGCCGTCATCGGCATGATGCTGCACGAACATGTCCAGCAGGCGCCGATAGGTCCCCAATTTCCCTTGGACGACCCGCAAGCCGCTGCCGACATCCAGTCCCGGCACGGCCTCCAGCCGGCGGCGGAAGTCGGCCCCTTCTGGCGGGACGGCGGCCGACAACCAGCGGCTCAGCACCGCGTGCAACACCTCCGGCTGGATGGGTTTGGCGACGAAGTCGTTCATGCCGGCGTCCAGGCACAGCCTTCGATCCTCGTCGAATGCATTGGCGGTCATCGCAACGATCGGCACCGCTTCGCGGCCGGGCAGCGAGCGGATCGCACGGGTCGCGTCGAGCCCGCTCATCTCCGGCATCTGCACATCCATCAGGATCAGATGGTAGACGCAGTCGCGCGCCTTTTGCACGGCGATCCGGCCGTCTTCGGCCACATCCACCGACACGCCGTAATCGCGCAGCAGCTCCAGCGTCACGGCCCGGTTGATCGGGTTGTCCTCGGCCAGCAACACCTGCCGATCGAACCAGCGATCGGCGGTCCCGATCGGCGCCGCCTCGGCCGGTGCGTTGGCCGCTGCGATCGGCTCCCGCCCCGTTTTCAACCGGACCGTCAGCCAGAACGTACTGCCCCGTCCCGGAACGCTTTCGACTCCCGCCGACCCGCCCATCATCTCCGCCAGTCCGCGGGTGATCGCAAGACCGAGTCCGGTGCCGCCGTACTTCCGCGTGGTCGACGGATCGCCCTGCTCGAACGGGACGAACAGCCGAGCAAGCTGCTCGGCCGGGATACCGATACCGGCATCGGCGACCGTGTAGCGGACCAGTAGTTCCTGACCGGACGCATCGGCCACCTCGGCGCGCAGAGTCACGTCGCCGTGCTCGCTGAACTTGATGGCGTTGCCGAGGTAATTCAGCAGTGCCTGACGCAAGCGCGTCGCATCGCCCCGCAACACCGGCGGCAGGCCTTCGGCCGTGAAGTGGAGTCCGAGCCCTTTGGCAGCAGCCTTGTCGCCGACCATCGCGCGCAACTCGCCGAACAGGTCCTCCGGGCGAAAGTCGACCTCCTGCAGACTCCATTTGCCCGCCTCGATCCGGGAGATGTCGAGAATGTCGTCGATAATCGTCAGCAGGTGCCGGGCCGCTCCCTCGAGCCGGTCCAGCCGTTCGCCTTGCTCCGGCTCCAGCCCGCTGCGCTTCAGCAGATAGCCGAGACCCAGAATGGCGTTCATCGGCGTCCGGATCTCGTGGCTCATGTTGGCCAGGAAGCTGCTCTTCGCCCGGTTGGCCGCCTCCGCCGCCTCCTTGGCGACTTCGAGTTCCACCGTCCGTTCCGCCACCAACTCCTCCAGATGATGGCGGTGGCGCTCCAGTTCCTGTTCCATACGCTTCCGCTCGGTGATGTCTTCCTTGATCGCCAGATAGTGCCGGATCGAACCGTCCGGCTGGCGGATCGGTGCGACGATCGCGGCCTCGACATACTCGCTGCCGTCCTTCCTGCAGTTGTAGAACTCGCCGCGCCACGTCTCGCCCCGGGTCAGCGTGCTCCAAAGTTCTTCGTAGGTGGACTTCGGGGTCTTGCCGGAATGCAGAATCCGCGGGTTCTTCCCCAGCGCCTGTTCGCGCGTGTAGCCGGTACAACGGACGAACGCTTCGTTGACATACTCGATCCGGGCATCGAGGTCGGTGATCACGATGCTTTCGGGGCTTTGCTCCACCGCGACCGACAGCCTGCGGATCTGTTCTTCCGCCGCCTTCTGCTCGGTGACGTCGTGAAGGATGGACAGCAGGCACGGCTCCCCGTCGATCTCGATCTGCTGGCTCGACAACAGGACGTGGCGCACTTCGCCGGACTTGCGGCGAAACGCGATCTCCCGGTTCGAAACCACGCCATCCCGCGCCAGTTGCTGCAGCAGGCGCTCGCGGTCGGCGGGATCGCGGTAGAAGCCCAGGTCGCCGATCGGCCGACCGACCGCCTCCTGTTTCGTAAAACCGAACTGACGGACCCAGCTATCGTTGACCTCGATGATCTTGCCGTCACGGCGGCGGCTGATCACCAGGCCGTCCGGACTGGCCGCAAATGCCCTGGAGAACTTTTCCTCGCTGCGACGGAGCGCCTCCTCGGCCTGTTTCTGGCGGGTGACGTCGCGCACGATGCCCACCGCATGCCAGCGCCCATCGAGCGAGATCGCCGACAGCGACAGGCTGATCGTGATCGTCCGGCCGTCCTTGCGCCGCGCGGTCAGTTCCCGTGTGGTGCCGATCACCCTGCCGCAGCCGGATTGAATGAATGCATCGAAGCCCTGCCGATAGGCGTCGAGACATTCCGGCGGCGCCAGCAGCCGATGCAGGTTCCGGCCCAGTGCCTCCTCGCTCCGGTAGCCGAAGATCGTCTCCGCGGCGGGGTTCCAGAACGAAACGGCTTCGTCCGGGTCCATCATCAGGATCGCGTCCTGGGCCGATTCGGTAATCGCGCGCAGCCGGGTTTCGCTGTCCCGCAGCCGCTCCTCGGCGCTGCGACGCTGCAGCAGATTGCGCAGCCTGGCCCGGGCGATCGAGAGATCGATCGGCTTGGTCAGATAATCGTCGGCGCCCAGTTCCAGACCTCGCACCACGTCGTCGGTATCGCCCGCGGCGGTCACGAAGATCACCGGAATCTCGGCGGTATCCGGGCGGGCCTTGAGTTCGGCACAGACCGCATAGCCGTCCATGCCCGGCATCATCACGTCCAGCAGGATCATGTCCGGACGTTGCATTTCGACCAGCCGGAGCGCTTCGGCTCCGGAGGTCGCGAACCGAATGTCGTATTCGGAAGCCAGGCCGTCCGCCAGCAGCGCGATGTTGGCCGGAGCGTCATCGACGATCAGCAGTCGAGGTAGTGCTTCGTTCATTCTTGTTCTCGTTGCCATTGCCAGCCGGGCCGTGGAGTTTCCCGCTCGAGCACTTCCAAGGCCTCGGCGAACTTCAGCCCGGCGATCAGGGTTCCGAGGTGTCGCAGCCACGGCTGAAGATCCGGCGCCGTCAGCAGCGCCGCCAGGCGTTCGAAATCCCGGCGGGCCTCGAGATTGTTGTCTGCCAGATGCTGACTCAGCGCGCGCCATGCCCCCGCGAGGTCCGGCATCCCGGCCGCACCGTCGCGTGGCGCGAGCGGGGTCTCACCGAGCTGGACCCGAAGAAGCACCGAATCCGCCTCGAGGGCTGCCGCCAGCCGACCGACCAGATCGCTCAACCCACCCAGGCGGCGATCGCGGATCGCGCGATCGAGCACCGCCGCCGCCTCGACGACCGCGGCCGCACCGGCGGTACCCGCTTCGCCCTTCAGCCGATGCGCCAGGTGCCGCAATTCATCGATGCGTCCGGCGGCAGACAACCGGCGCAACCGGTCCGACGACCCGTCGTGCTGATCCAGAAAATTTCGCACACAGCGCTGGTACAAAGCACGATCACCGCCCAGACGGCGGACCGCCCCGTCGACGTCGATGGACGGGCGACCACCGCCGAATGTGCCCGATTCCGGGCCGGTCACCGGCCATCCGGCCGGGTTGGCATCCGCGGCCGGTGCCGGCAAATCGGCCGGACACGGTGCGGATTCGACTTCCGACGGCGACCGGGCAGCCTCTGCCGGGCACCGCTCCGGTCTGACCCAGCGTGCCAGCACCGCCGCCAGATGGCCGATCTCGAACGGCTTGGCGACATGATCGTTCATGCCGTATTGCAGGCAGCGCCGGCGGTCATCGCTGAACGCATCGGCGGTGAGCGCAATGATCGGCAGGTCGGTTCGTCCCGGCATTGCTCGGATTTCGCGGGTGGCCGCAAACCCGTCGAGTTCCGGCATGTGAACGTCCATCAGCACCGCATCGAAGTCGCTGCTCGCGACCTTCTGCACCGCCTCTCGCCCATCGCGGGCGCGCTCGACCCGGATACCGAGACGCTGCAACAGCTCGGCGGCCACCTGACCGTTCAACTCACTGTCCTCCGCCAGCAACACCCGGCGGCCCGCCAGCACGTCGGTCGCGGCGGCCTCGGTACCGGCGTCGGTTTCGACGCCCGACGGCAGGTCGTCGGCCAATTCGAAGCATAGCTCGACGCTGAACGTGCTGCCCCGCCCCAGTCGGCTGCGGACCGCGATCTTGCCGTCCATCAGCGTCACCAGTTGCTTGCAGATGGTCAGCCCCAGGCCGGTCCCGCCGTAGCGGCGCGTGATCGAACTGTCGACCTGCCGAAAGGCCTCGAACAGATTGGCCAGCTCGTGTCGCGGAATCCCGATGCCGGTATCGCAGACCTCGAAGCGCAGCCGCTGGCGCCCGACCCTCCGGTCGACCGCGGAGACGCGCAGTGCCACCTGTCCCTGCGGCGTGAACTTGATCGCGTTGCTGAGCAGGTTGGTCAGTACCTGGCGGAGGCGCATCGCGTCGCCCATCAGCGGCCGAGACAGACCCTCCTCCAGCGTTACCCGGAACTCCAGGCCCTTGGCCTGGGATTCCACCCGCATCTGGCTTTCCACTTCGGCGACGAGTTCCGCCAGCCGGAATGGGCGGCTCTCCAGCACCAGTTGTCCCGACTCGATCTTCGACACATCCAGGATGTCATTGATGATGCCGAGCAGACCACGCGCGGAGAGATCGATCTTCCGGAGATAGTCCCGCTGCTGATCGGTCAGCTCGGTTTGCAGCGCCAGTTGGCTGAGTCCCAGCACGGCGGTCATCGGCGTCCGGATCTCGTGGCTCATCATCGCCAGAAATCGGCTCTTGGCCTGGCTGGCGGCCTCGGCCATCCGCTTGGCCTCGCGGAGCTGCTCCTCGACCAGCTTCAGCGCGGTGATCTCGATGTGCGCAATCACCGCCCCCCGTCCCGCCTGGCCCAGCGGCGTGACGCGCATGCTGAACCAGCGCATCTGGGTCGGTGACGGGCACGCGTACTCCATGCTGAACGACGGCAGCGTGCCGTCCAGGACGCCGCAGATGCCTGCGAGGGCCTGCGTCGCACCGTCGGCGCCGTTCCCGGCCGCGGCCCGGCAGACCGCCAGATAGTTGCTTCCCAGGTCGGTGGCCGGCACCGGCTGTCCGGCCATCGCGCCGTTCTCGAGAGCGAACTGCCGCCAGCACTCGTTGACCGCCAGAATCGCACCGTCGCCGTCGATCACCGCGATCGTGTTGTTCACCGAATCCAGGATGTCGCGGACGAAGGCCTCGCTTTTCCGCAGCGCCGCCTCCGCCTCCTTCTGCTCGGTGATGTCTTCATAGACCCCCAGCACCCCGATGGTCTCGCCGTCCGGCGCACGCAGCGGAACTTTCGAAGCGCGAAGCCACAACTGCCGCCCGTCCGGCGCGGTCTGCGGCTCCTCGTACGAGAGTCTGGCGATCCCCGATTCGATCACCGCGCGGTCGTCCGCCCGATAGATCTCGGCCTGGTCGGCCCACGGCTGCCGATAGTCGTCCTGGCCCAGCAATTCATCCGGATGCAGCTTGCCGGCATCCCGCGCAAACACCGGATTGCAGCCCAGATAACGCAGGTCGCGATCCTTCCAGAACACCCGCACCGGTGCGGTATCGATCACCGTACGCAGCAGATTCCGCGACTCCGACACCGCCACTTCCGCGCGCTTGCGCTCGGTGATGTCGCGCGCGAAACAGAAGTAGCGGCCTTCCCGCCCCGCCTCGCCGCCTACCGGATAATGGCCCAGATTGACCTCCACCGGCCAAACCGGTCCGTCCTTCCTGCGGTGCCGCGTTTCGAAGCGGTCATGCCCCTCCCGGGCGGCGGCGGCCAGACGGCCGGACACCTCGTCGGGGGATTCCACCGCTTCCAGGTCCGCGACACGCATCTGCAGCAGTTCGTCGCGCGTGTAGCCCGACAGACTCAGGTAGGCATCGTTGACCTCGAGGATGCAGCCGGCGGCATCGAGCCGCAGGAAACCGTCGGAGGTGGTTTCGATCACCGCGCGATACTCGGCCTCGCGCTGCTTCCGTTGCGTCACATCGAGCACCGTGCCGAGCCCACCGGCGGGCGCTCCGCCGGCATCGAACGACAGCCGTACCTTTTCCTGCACCCAGCGCACGTCGCTGCCGACGATGATCCGGTACTCCAGCTCCAGGCCGGCGCGGTCCGTGATCGCCCGGTCCCAGGCCGCCTGGACCAGCGGCCGGTCTTCCGGATGCACGAACGCGCGGTAGCGCTGCAGGCTCAGCCCCGACCCGGCCGGCAGCCCGAGCAGACGCAGCAGTTCCAGCGTGGCCTGCATCCGCTGCGTGCCGGGCTCCAGCGTCCAGCTTCCCAGATGCGCTACTTCCTGTGCCCGTTGCAGCGCTTCCTCGACCCGCTGGCGCGCGACGATTTCGTCCTGCAGCGCGGCGAACAGCCGGGCATTGCGGATCGCGATGGCGGCCTGGCCGGCGATGAATTCGAGCGCCTGGGTGTGCCGGACATCGAAGGCGTCGCCGAGTTCGAATTGCTCCAGATAGAGCAACCCTCCGAGCTCCCCCAGGTACAGCAGCGGCAGGCACAGCGCCGACAGCGGGCGGTGCAGGCGGAAATAATTGTCCTGCCGATACAGCGTGTCGCTGCCGGCCACCGCTTGGGTCAACCGCCACAGCGAATGGCTGCGCGCCACGTAGTGGAGCACCGAGCGGGGCAGATTGTCCAGTTGATCGAGGGCGGCGCCGGACGAGGACGCGGCTGCCGTGTCGGCGGCGACCGTCCAGCCGGACGCGGACTGCAACATCAGCACCGTCCGCTGCGCCCCCGACATCCGCGCAGTCGTTTGCAGGATCGACTGCATCAGTTCGTCCAGCGAGATCGGCTTCGACAAGGCCTGCGCCGCCGCCAGCAGCGCCTGCTGATCCAGTTCGCGCGGGCTGGCCACCCAGGCCGTTCCTTGTCCGGCCGACCCGGGAAGCGCCGACCAGGCGCCGCTGCCGCCGTTCCGCAGCAGCGCGCCGGCCTGCCATGCCTGGTAGTCGAACTCCGCCTGGCGGCGGTAGACCTCCGCGAATTGCCGCTTGCCGTAACCGTCCCAGAACAATGCCGCGCGCACCGCGATCAACCCGGCCCGCTGGTGGAAACCTTGCTCGCGTGCGGCCTGCAGCGCGTCGTCGTAGGCCTGCAGCGCGGCTGCGACGTCGCCGCGCAGGCGGGCTTCCTCGGCACCAAGCAGCCGGCACAGGTACAGGAAGTTGGCCGGGCAGTCACCGGCCCATCGATCGAAACGCCGGCGGATCGCCGTGATCTCGCTGCGCGCCTCGTGTTCGGAGACACCCAGGAGATCCGGCGCGTGGGCCAGCAGCAGCGCCCTGAACAGGTGAAACTGGGATGCCGGCAACAGGCCCTGCACGGCAACCGTCGCCACCCGTCGCCCGGCCTCCGCCAGGCTCCTCGCCGCTTCCGCCGGCCTCCCGAGATGCCACAGCGCCTCGGTCTTCAGCAGGTGATAGATACACCAGACCTGGAGATTCCGGTGGCTGTCGCAGCGGGCCAGATACGCCGATTCCGGGTCGCCGTCCCAGCAGAACTCGCCGCAGCCGTCGGCGCCCAGCAGCGTCGCGAAAACCCGCAGTGCTCCTTCGATCAGGTCGATGCCCCACTGATTGCCGCGTGTTCGACAGAACTCGAGATGACCGCGCGCCTCCTCGATCAGCTCGACCAGCGGAACTCCCTGATAGAACCGGCAATAGGTGCTGTGACCGAACGCATACGCCGCATACTGCAGATTTCCGGAGTCCAGGCCGATCCGGTACGCATTCAGATAGTCCGCGTTCGACTCCGACAGCGGCGCGAACCAGTGGGCCAGGGAACTCCCCATCATCAAGTACCCCACGCTGGCGTCGGCCGGCTGGTCGAAGCGCGCCATCAGTCGAATCGTGACCCGGTGCAGCACCGCGCAGTCGCTGCCGGTCCCGCGGCCGACATGGACCAGCAGGCCACCGAAGGCCGGATAGCTGTAGCATGCGCTCGCGACGTTGCCGAACTCCAGGCACCGGCGAACTTCCTGCGCGACGATGACGCTCCAGAGCCGCGGGTGGGAACGGTAGCAAGGCGGCCCGAGCGCGGTCAGCAGCGTCATGACCATCATCTGTTCCGGATCCGCCATCGCCGGCAGTTCCGCCAGCACGGACAGCGGACGCTCACCGAGCAGTGCATACACTCGTTCGAGTTCCTGGTCCAGGGTTCGCTCGTAGTCGCCGTCCGGTAATTCCACGCCCAGTAGCCGAAGTCCTTCGCGCGCGGTTTCGATCGCCTCCGGATACAGCGCCCGCAAGGTGTACTGCACCACCAGCATGTGCAGGAAGTCGGCCCGGTGCAGCGGATCCGGTTCGTTGGCGATCGCGGTCCGCACGAACTGCTCTGCCGGCTCGAAGCGGCCGTTCAGATATTCCAGATCACCCCGGCAGCGGAACAATGAACGCGCCAGCTCGCGCTCCGTTTCCCACAGGTCTTCGGGCAGCCGCGCCATGCCGAACTCCGCATACCGCAGTGCGGCATCGAACGCGGCCGCGGCGCGCGCCTTGCAGGCCGCCGCCAGATTCACTCGCGCCAGTTCGAGCCCGTCGGCCCGCGTGACGACCAGAGAAACCGCCCGGTTCAGATGGTCGGCGATCTCGAACACGCGTTCCTCGCCCGCCTCGGCGCCGCTGTCGGCCAGCAACAGCCGGGCGATCCGATGATGCGTCGCAGCGACCTGTTCGGGCGGAATGGATCGGTAGGCCGCTTCCTGCAAACGATCATGCAGGAAGCGGAAGCGGCGGATCAGCAGATGCGACGCCCGAATCTCCAGCGTCGACTCGGGCACGATGAATTCGGCATCGCGGGCCGCCTGCAACCGGAGGAAGATCACATGCGGCGGCTCTCCGCGCAGCATCCCCAGCGTCTCCAGTTCGAACCGGGCGCCCAGACAGGCGGCCAGCGCCAGCGCCGCGCGCGTATCCTCCGGCAGTTCCTGAAAGCGGGCCTGCATCAGATCCAGCACATTGTCGGCGTAGGCCAGCCGCTCGATGGCATCCGGATGCCACGTCCATCGCAGCACCGAGCGGTCGAAGCGCACATCGCCCCGGCTGCGCAGCGCCTGCAACGTCTGCCACAGGAAGAAGGGATTGCCTGCGGTCTTTCGCAGCAGGCCGGCGGCGAGGGGGCCGACTTCCGCCGGCGGCAGAGCAAACGTGTCGGCGACCAGTAGTGCGACGGCCTCGTCGTCCAGCGGTTGCAGCGTGAGTTCGGTCAGCGTGAACACCCCTTCACGCTTCAGCCGGTCCAGCGCCGACGGCAGCGGATGCCCCGGATAGATCTCGTTGTCGCGATACGCACCGATCGGGAACAGGTACCGCAGGTCGGGATCCCGCAGCAGCAGCTCGAGCAGGTTCAGCGACGCCCCGTCGATCCATTGCAGGTCGTCGAGGAAGATCGCCAGCGGCTGTTCCGGCTGGCAGAAGCACCCGAGAAACCGGCGAAAGGTGTCGTTGAACCGGTGCAACGCTTCGGTCGGCGGCAGATCTGGCGGCGGTTCCAGCGGGCCGAGCAGAGTGGTGAGCTCCGGCACCATCGGCGCCAGCACGCCGGCCTGGGCGCCGATCGCCGCGCCGATCCGCTGCCGCCAGGCGAGCAGCTGCTGGTCCGGCTCGGCCAGCACTTGCACCATCAGCTTGCGCAGGGCTTCGATCCAGGCACTGTAGGGCCGGGTACGTTGAAGCTGGTCGAATTTTCCGGCGACGAAGTAGGCCTTCTGGCGAGTGACCGGAATGTACGTCTCGCGGATCAGCGAGGTCTTGCCGATGCCGGAGTATCCGGCGATCAGGATCATTTCCCGCTCGCCCCGGCAGGCTCGCTGGTAGCTGTGCAGCAGCGTTTCGCGTTCCGCTTCCCGGCCGTAGAGCTTATGCGTCACCGCAAACTGGTACGGGACGTCGTAGGTCCCTGCCTGCGGCAGCTCGACGCCGGCCCGTAGCCCGCGCCCGCGGGCGATTTCGATGTCCGCACGCAGTCCCTCGCCACTCTGATAGCGGTGATCCGGGTCCTTCGCCAGCAGTTTCATCGTGATGTCCGCCAGGAACGGCGGCAACTCCCGCCGGATTCGGTCCGGGCGCACCGGCTCCAGCGTCAGATGGGCGTAAACCAGTTCGAGCGGATGGTCTGCGGCGAACGGCAATCGGCCGGTCAGCCAGCGATACAGCATCACACCGAAGCTGTAGTAATCCGCGCGGTAGTCGGCGGTGCGGTTCAGCCGCCCGGTCTGCTCCGGCGCGATGTAGTTCAGATTCCGGCGCAGCGTCCAGACACTCTCGATGTCCTTCTGTTCGCGGGGTGTCGCCCGCGCCCCGGAGAAATCGACCAGATAGACCTTTTCCGACGTGAACAGCAGATTGGCCGGCTGCAAGTCGCCATGGATGATCCCGGCCGCATGGACTTCCCCGAGGGCTTCTACGACCGCATCGGCAGCCGCCAGCACACGGTCGATGTCGGTACCGGGAGCGCTCACCACACCCTCTACCGGTCCGAAGAGGATCGCCGAATCGAGACCGCTGCCCAGGAAGCGGACCGGATTCAGCATGCATCCCAAGCGACAGCGCGATACGATCTCCCATTCGTTGCGCAGCCCTACCGCTTCCGCGGCCGATGCGTGGCCCTTCAGCCGCTTCAACAGAAAGCGTCCATCGCCTTCACCGGCTTCCTGCACCGAAACGAGTTCCCACCCGCCGCTTTGCGCGACCACTCGCCGAATCCGGTATCCGAAGGTCCGGTCGTTCAACGCCGTCGACCCCCGACCGGTGCCGGTCGTCCGGCACGTCGCCGCGTCCCGGCCGGGCTGCCGCTGGGCGACGCTCCCACGGCAGGACGGGAAGACGTCTGCGGATATTTCGCTCTGAAACTACACATCGTGGCGGATCGGTACGCGCGACGATACGGCATCTCCGGCCGCATCGATCTGACACATGACGATTCGGGGATTCCTGACTACACAACAAGGTCAATGGGGGCTGCATGATACCGCCGTTGGCGGACCGGGTTGAAGTGCGGACAGCGATGCCGCTCCCGATCCGGCCGTGTTCCGGCGGCGGAAACGCTCGGGGGGTAGATTTAGCGAGCGTTCGGCGCGAACATGACGCCCGATCCAATCGTTCAGAACGCCCCGGGCGCTCCGTAACCATCGCTCTCCGCCATGTTGACACGCCGACGATTCTTGACTCAGACCGGATTGGGAATGCTGGCAGCCACGGCCGGCTGCCAGCCGCGACACATCCCCTCACTGCTCGAGACGCCCGAAGCCGTCCCCGGTGCGGATCGATCGCTGGCCGACAAGTCGCGGCGTATTCCCGACAAGAAGCGGGTGCTGGGCTATCCGATCAACCTCATCGCGCCACCGGAGGGTTTTTTTTCCTGGCGCGAGCAACTTCGCCATGTCGGAATCGGACAGTTCGCCTACAACAATGTCGGCGATCCGTTCCGTGAAAGCTGCCTTCCCTACAATACCCATGATTTCGAGCGCGAATTGATCCGCCGTTTCGGGGCGCTGTTCGGCTTTTCGCAGGAAGACCTCTGGGGCTTTCTGTCACACAGCGGCACCGACAGCAACATGCACGGCATGTACATGGGCAGAACCCTATTGAAGAGCCGAGCAGGACGGCTCCCCAAGGCGTATTTCACCCGCGAGGCTCATTACTCGATCCAGATTCTGCAAGATCTGCTCGGCCTGGAGCGGGTTGAGGTCGAGACCAAGCCCGACGGTAGCATGGACCCGGACGACCTCCGTGCGAAGCTCGCCGAACATGCCGACCATCCGGCACTGGTGATCGCCACGGTCGGAACGACCTTCAAGGGAGCGATCGACCCGGTCGACGGCATCCGCCGAGTGCTGCAGGGACATCCGAGCTATCTGCACGTCGACGCGGCATTGTTCGGCGGCTACCTCCCCTACACCGCCTACGCCGAGGAATTGCTGCAGCGGCCGAATGCCGGCCTCGGAGCGCCGCGTTACGATTCCCTCGCGGTTTCCTGCCACAAGTTTTTCGGATTCCCGGCGCCGGCGGGTTTATTCATCACGACCCGGACCGATTTCGACGAGTTCCACCGGCTGTTCGGCAAGGTGCATAACCCCGACTACATCCATCACGTGCCGGGAACCATCACCTGCTCGCGGGATGCGGTGAAACCCGCCGAATTCTTTTTCTTCTCGACGCCCTCGGCCAGAACCGGCATGACCGAAGCGGCCGCTGCGATGCTCCGGAACGCCGCATACCTGCACCAGCAACTGCGGACGCAGTTTCCACATCTGGAACCGACCCGCGCCAGCGACCGTTCCAATACCGTCTATTTCAGAAAGCCGAGCCATCGGGTGGTTCGCAAATACACATTGGCAACGGTTCGAGCGACGCAGCAGGGCAAGATCGACGCCTACGCCCATGTCGTGGTGATGCCGCATGCCACGCAAGAGGTGCTCGATGAGTTTCTGAGCGATCTGGCCGCGGATTCACCGGCATCCGCCCGGCATGGATGAGATCGGGCCACGCCCCGGCCTTTGATTCACCGCGCCGAGCGATTACCATACGTGCCTCACACCGGGTTGCGGCATAGCGGCCACCGACCCGACCGTCGATTTCCAGCCGCGCCGAACAGCCTCTCTTGAACGACGAATTCTGTGCTGAGCCCAGGACCCTGCGGGCCGTCAACCTGGAATGCATCCGCGGCGACCGCCTGCTTTTCAGCTCGCTGGAATTCGAGCTGCACTCCGGGCAAATCCTGTTCATCGAAGGCGCCAACGGTGCCGGCAAGACCAGCCTGCTGCGCATCCTGGCGGGTCTCAGCCCGCCGAGCGACGGTGCCGTCCTGTGGTGCGGGCACGGCATCCACCACCGCCGATCGGAGTACCATTCGGAGCTGATCTACCTGGGCCATGCGGCGGGTTTGAAAGCCGAGTTGTCGGTTCGGGAGAACCTTCGTCTTTGGCTGACGCTCGCCGGCCGGTCCGACGGCGTGCCGCGGATCGATCCGGCGCTGGCCGCGGTCGGGCTGGCCGGCTACGAAGACGCTCCGACCCGCGCGCTGTCGGCCGGACAGCGCCAGCGCACCGCACTGGCACGCCTGCTGCTGCATCCGGCGCGTTTGTGGATCATGGACGAGCCGTTCACCGCGTTGGACAGCGCCGGGATCAGCCGGGTGCGTGCGCTGCTGGAAAGCCACGCGGTAAACGGCGGCATGGTCGTGCTGACCTCGCATCAGTCGGTTGCGCTGTCCGGCAACCTGCGCACGCTGGTACTGCACTGACATGGGAGCCGCTTTTGTCGCGCTGCTGCGCCGCGATCTGCTGCTGGCTTTCCGTCACCGCGGTGAGCTGGCCAACCCGCTGATCTTCTTCCTGATGATCGTCACGCTGTTTCCACTCGGCGTCAGCCCGGAAGTCGGCCTGCTGCGCAAGATCGCGCCGGGCGTGATCTGGATCGCGGCACTGCTCTCGGCGCTGTTTTCGCTGGAGAATCTGTTCCGTTCCGACTTCGACGACGGTTCACTGGAGCAACTGCTGCTGAGTCCGCAGCCGCTGGCGCTGCTGGTGCTGGCGAAGGTATCGGCTCACTGGCTGGTCAGCGGTTTGCCGATGCTGCTGCTCGCGCCGCTGCTGGCCTTGTTGCTGGCGATGCCGGCGCCGGCGATCGGGGTGCTGCTGGTCACGCTGGCGATCGGCACGCCGCTGCTCAGCCTGATCGGCGCGGTCGGCGTGGCGCTGACCGTGGGTCTTCGGCGCGGCGGGCTGCTGTTGACCTTGTTGATTCTGCCGCTTTATATTCCGGTGCTGATCTTCGCCACCAGCGCCGTCGGCGCCGCCGCAGCGGGGGTACCGGTCGCCGGCCAGGTCTACTTTCTCGGCGCATTGTTGGTGCTCGCGTTGATGTTGGCGCCGTTCGCGATCGCCGCCGCCTTGCGCATCAGCTTGAGTTGACACCATGTGGCTGTTCTTTCATCGCCTGGCCTCGCCGAAGCATTTCTACCGGATTGCCGGCAGTTTCATTCCGTGGCTCGGCAGCCTGACCCTGCTGCTGTTCGTCGCCGGACTCTATCTGGGACTGATCGCCGCGCCGCCGGACTACCAGCAGGGCGAAAGCTACCGGATCATGTTCATCCATGTCCCGAGCGCCTGGATGTCCATGTTCGTCTATGTGTTCATGGCCGTGCTGTCGGGAATCCACCTGATCTGGAACATCAAGCTGGCGGACGTCATGGCGGCCAGCTCCGCGACGCTGGGGGCGTCGTTCACGTTCCTGGCGCTGGCCACCGGCTCGCTGTGGGGCAAACCGATGTGGGGCGCCTGGTGGGTCTGGGACGCGCGACTCACCTCCGAACTGATCCTGCTATTTCTGTACCTCGGCTATATCGCGCTGGTGTCCGCGATCGAGGACAAACGGGCGGCCGGAAGGGCCGGGGGCGTATTGATCCTGGTCGGCGTCGTGAACATCCCGATCATCCACTACTCGGTGGAATGGTGGAACACCTTGCACCAGGGACCCACCGTGACCAAACTCGACAAGCCGTCGATCCATTTCAGCATGCTGCTGCCGCTGCTGGTCATGGCGCTGGCGTTCCAGTGCTACTATTTCACGCTGGTCCTGATGCGGGCCCGCAGCGAGTTGCTCGAGCGCGAGCGGCGCAGCGCCTGGGTGCAGGATCTGTTCGGCGACGCCGGGAACCGGCAGGACTGACCCGCCGCCGGTGTCCGCCGCGTCGACGAGCCACGCGAGGTCGTTCCGATCGACGCGCATGGTTCCCGCTCGGAGAACGCGGTGGAAAGGCATGGGCGGGAGGGTTCACTGATCCTTGGCGGACTGCTCGCTCTCCAGCAACTCGAAGATGGCCGGGTTCCCACAGCCCGCGGCATTGAAACGCAGCCACGGAGAGGCTTCCTGCTGCGGCCGGAACAGCGCCCCCGGCGCCAGCATGATGCCCCGTTTGGCCGCCTCAGCGGCCAGCGACGTGGCGTTCTCGGATGCCAGTCGACGCGCCCAGATGAACAACCCATCCTCCGTGTCCTGATAGATCTCCAGCCCGCTCCGCTCCAGGTTTCTGACGGCTTCGCCCCGCGCCTTGCGCAGCCGCGAGCGCAGCTTTTCCAGATGCTTGCGGTAGTAGCCGTCGGTGAGGAGTTCATAGACCAGCCGTTCGTCAATTTCCGAGGTCGTCAGGCTGGTCAGCAGCTTGAGGTCGGTCAGGTCCTCGGCGATTTCGTATTTGCACGCCAGGAAACCGACCCGCAGGCTGGCGGAAACGGTTTTCGAAAAGCTGCTGACGAACAGCACCCGCTCCAGCTGGTCGAGTGTGGCCAAGCGCGTGGCTTGCCCTGTCAGCAGGTCGCCGTAGATGTCATCCTCCACGATCAACAGGTCGTGGCGCTCGGCCAACTGCAGCACCCGGTGGGCGACCGGCTGGGTGATGCTGACCCCGGTCGGATTGTGCAGCAGGGTATTGGTGAAAAAAATCTTCGGCCGGTGCTGCTGGATCAGGTGTTCCAGCGTACCGGTGTCCGGCCCTGACGTGGTCCAGGGCACGCCCAACAGCCTCGCCCCGGAAAGCTTGAGGTAGCCGAACAGGGTGTAGTAACCCGGATCGTCCACCAGCACGGCGTCGCCCGGCTTGACGAACAACCGGGAGATCAAATCCAGGGCGTGGGTGGCGCCCCGGGTAATGACGATCTGCCGGGACGTGCAGCCGATACCCTGGTCTTCGAGCCGCCGGGCCAACAGCGACCGCAAGGGCTCATAGCCGGCCGGCAGACCGTAGCCGGTCAGGTGGGTGCCGCTCTTGCGAGCGAGCGCGCGGAGACTGCGCTGGATGCCGGCCCCGTCCATCCACTCGGCGGGCAGCCAGCCGGCGCCCGGCATCGCGATATGCGGTTGCTCCTGCAGCGCGTTGCGCAACAGCCAGAGCACATCCATGGCGCGCTCCAACTGACAGGAGCGGTTCGCCGTCTCCCCGCTTTCCGCCCGTTGCGCGACGTAAAAGCCGGATCCCTGGCGGGACTTCAGATAGCCCATCGCCACCAGCCGATCGAAGGCCTGGACCACGGTGAATTTGCTGACCCGGTGATCGTCCGCGAAATGCCGAATCGAAGGCAGGCGGGTACCGGGCCGCAGTGCGCGTTCGTCCACGCGTTGCTTGATGCCGGCCACGATCTGTTCGATCAAGGGACGGCTGTCGTGGGGATCGATGTCGAGCGAATCCATGACTGTATTGCTTCGGTGACCGGTACAGGCCGGCCGGACAAAAAATCAACTGTATCTGTATTGTCCGCTTCCTGGCCCCTATTGTACGGACAATGGGTGGATCAACACACTGTCAACCAGGAGCGATCATGAAACTCTACGATATGTACCTTTCCGGCAACTGCTACAAAATCAGGCTGTTCTGCGCATTGCTCGGGCTGAGTTATGAAGCCGTTCCGGTGGACCTTTCGACCGGCGAACACAAGAAGGCGGACTTCCTGGCCTTGAATCCGCGCGGTCAAGTGCCGGTGCTGGACGATGACGGCATCCTCATTTGGGATTCCTCGGCCATTCTGGTGTACCTGGCCAGAAAATGCGGAGACGACCGCTGGCTTCCGATGCAGGCCCAGCCCCTTGCCGAGGTCATACAATGGTTGGCGCTGTCGGAAAACGAAATCCTTTACGGGCTGGCCCGCGCGCGGGCGGTGATCCGGTTCGGCCGTCCCTGGGATTTGTCGGCCTGCCAGGAATTGGGGCGCAGCGGCCTGGGGGTCCTGGAAGGACAACTGCAGCACCGTCGCTGGCTGGCGCTCGACCACCCCACCGTCGCCGACATCGCCTGCTATCCCTATGTGGCGCTCGCGCCCGAAAGCGGCGTGGCGCTGGACGGGTTCCCCTGCGTCAGGCAGTGGATCGCCCGCGTGCAGTCCTTGCCCGGTTACGTCGGTATGCCCGGACTATGACCATGACCCCGCGACTGTCCCGCCGCACCGCACGGCTCACCAGTTCCCTGGTTCGCGACATCCTGCAAGCGACGCAGCGGCCGGGCATGATTTCCTTCGCCGGCGGATTGCCCGCCGAGGAACTGATGCCGGACCTGGATTTCAGCGGCCTCACCGCAGACTGCCGGCAATACGGCCCCAGCGAAGGAAAACCCGCGCTGCGCGCCCTGATCGCGCAGAACCTTTGCTCACTCGGTATGGCGTGCAGTGCCGACCACGTGCTGGTGACATCCGGTTCGCAGCAGGGTATCGATCTGGTGGGGAAGCTGTTCATCGACGAGGGCTCCCCGGTGTTGCTGGAAACCCCCACCTACCTGGCCACGATTCAGGCGTTGGGGGTGTACGGCGCGGAGATCCAGGGGCTCCCCGTTGCGGCCGACGGCATCGATCCGGATGCCTTGCGTGGGGCCATCGCTCGCCGCCGGCCGGCGTTCGTCTATCTGATACCGACCTTCCAGAACCCGTCCGGCTGCTGCTACACGGACGAAGTCCGGCGCGCCGTGGCCGAGGTCCTCGACGAAACCGGCGTGCCGCTGATCGAGGACGATCCGTACCGCGATCTGGCCTACCAGCCGGCCGACCGGACTCCGATCTGCGCCAGTCTGCAGCGGGCACACTGGGTCTACTTGGGAAGCTTCTCCAAGATCACCGCTCCGGGCCTTCGGGTCGGGTATCTCGCCGCATCGCCGTCTCTGTTTCCAGGACTGGTTCGGCTGAAGCAGTGCAGCGACCTGCACACCAATCGGCTCGGCCAGGTCTGGCTTGCGCGGTTCCTGAACTCGGCGGGTTTCGACGCCCACCTGGCACGCACGATCGGTGTCTACCGGGAGCGGCGCGATGCGATGCAAGCCGCGCTGCAACGCCATTTCGCGGAACTCGCCCGATGGCGGGCACCCGCCGGAGGGCTGTTCTTCTGGCTGCATCTGAGTGCGGAGTGCGATACCCTGGCCGCGCTCCGGGTGGCCCTGACGCGCGATGTGGCATTCATGCCGGGAGAACCGTTCTTTCCCGCCGCGACCGTGCGCTACCCGGCCGTCCGACTGAACTTCAGCCACGCGTCGCCGGAGAAGATCGAACAGGGGGTCGCCTTGCTCGCGGAAATCCTGGGCGAGGCGTGCCCCCCGAGGCGCAACCCGGCGTCCGCTTGAACCCGCATCGACAAGCATCCCTAAGAAGGAAGCGTCCCATGAGTCTGACTTTGATCATCGGCAACAAGAACTATTCGTCCTGGTCCCTCCGGCCATGGCT